>CAIMIV010000017.1 GCA_903841185.1 uncultured bacterium | reverse complement strand
GATTTGAGATTTTTTCAGATATTGTTTCCAAAACAAAATCTGATCGGTGATTTCTTCCGCCGTCAGGTTCCGGACCAAGCCCATCTTTCCGGTGGAACAAAAACCGCAGGCCAAGGGGCAGCCCACTTGGGAAGAGACGCAAGCTGACCAGATGCCCTCAATAGGTGAAATCAATACCGCTTCAATTCGATTGCCGTCTCGTAATTGCAAAAGGGCCTTCATGGATTTTTTATCCTTCGAAATAAGCACTTTTTCCACCACAAAAGACAAAATGGGCACTTCTTTTTCCAGCAGTTCCCGCAAATCCTTGCTCAAGGTGGAAATTTCCGCAAAACTCGAAACGCCCTCTTGAAAAAGGGCTTTTTTAATCTGTTCTAAACGAAATTTCGGTTGTTTGTGCTCCTGCAAAAAAGCCTCTAGTTCTTGTAATTTCATATATAGAACTCTACTCCAAATTAGCTATTTAATCAACAAGAAATAACACAATAAAAAAAGAGCCCCAACGCACTTACAAAGAGAATTTATCTCAATGCTAGATGCGTTGGAGCCTACTACTCAGTTTTGGACATACGGTTTATGTCGCTAATCTGCATAATTCGCCCTCCCATTTAGTTAAATGAACGTATAATCACTATTGTAATTATACATATACGGCAAAATATATGTCAATATTAAGCAAAAAATAAAGCGTTTGCTGAAAATTTTCTTAGAGTCAGGGAGCCTAAGATTCAAGCTCCTTAGTAACAGATGCAGACTACATTTGATAAATAGCAGCAAATAAAACAAAGACGGCAAAGAAACAGAATCCGATTAGAATTACAATAAATGCACCAAAAGCATATTTCTCCCACCTCATACTCCCCTTATTTAGGAAAGCAGCTAGGAGCACTGATAGGATGAAAAACAGCCAAGCAAATCCACATGAGAGTGTCGTCACCTCTATCCCCAATGCCTTTGCCAGCCCATCGAAAATTTTCCTGAATGCATTGTCACCATGCCTTGGAGACTTCTCAATGTTTTTTCCGAGGTCGACTGTCACATCGACCTGTTGTGCTGTCTCTATTGTCTTCCCTGCCTTTTCTGCAGTCTCTGACGTTTCCGCAAAAGCGATTACCGAAAACAACATTGAGAACATCATAAAACAAAACACTATGAGTTTTGATTTAAACATTTTACTATCCTCCTCATCATAAATGGTTTCTATTTTATCCACTTTTTAGTGAAAGTGAACACTTTCTAAATTTTAAAAAAACTTTCATTACTGATTTTCTAGTATACACCCAAACAGCCGTTTTGTCAAACGGTTGGGGTGGTTTTTGGCTAGGATAAAGTGTTTTTGGAATATGTTTGATTTATTAAATCATCCAATGTGGCAGAAAGTAAACAGGAGTCTTATTTATGTCCACAACTTCACACAAACTTTCATTGGCGACTATTGAAAAACTAGGAGCATATTCTGTCATAAATGAAGACAATGATTTGGATATTTTAGTTTTTGAAAAGCTACTCTTACTTTCCAATGGGATCCTTTCATTGTTTATTTCAAAAACAAAATCAACCTCAGAGTCAGATTTAGTACGCCAAAAATTTATCTCCATATCATATTTAATAAACTGCGTAGCAATAAAATTCTCATACAAAAATCCTTTGTCCAGCCTATTTTCCAATTTATTGAAATCATTTATTGCATAGTTGCGCAGTCCCGTGTCAAAAAAATACGCCTTTGGATTTTTTACAATCTCCGTTCTTTTATTAACAAAAAAGGGTCTGATTGTTTTACAGATAAATGTCTTCTCTAGAATATTTATATATTTTTTTAATGTTATGTAGTCGTAGCCTGAAATATTGCCCAGCTCATTGTAGGCAATCAGCTGGCCAATTTGAACCGAAAGAGCGCGCAATAACTTTGAAAGCTTGAAATCATCAGCCAAACCAAGCAAGTCTTTAACATCTCGCAAAAAATAGGTATTATAAATATTTTTAAGAATTATTTTCTTCTCCGCCTCATCCCCCGCCAGCACTACTCGTGGATATCCTCCCCAAATAATAAATTCTTCTAAAATTTTATTAAACTGACTCAGGATATTTTTTGAAATATCTAGGGCGCCAATCTTATTATTTTTCAGATCAACTATTTTTTTATTTTCCGCATAAATTCTGAAAAGATCATCGTTTTTAAATTTCAAAAATTCTTCAAAATCCAATTGATACAAATTAAAAACCAAAACTCGGCCAACTAAATATTTAATAGCGTGGATTGTCAGATCAATTGCCGAAGAGCCGGAAATAATAATTTTATTATCTGGGAAAGTATCAAACAAATATTTTAATAATTTCCCGCCATTTTTTGAATATTGAAATTCATCAATAAAAACATATTTATGGTGCAGATATTTGTTAGCAAATCCCTTGATATCCTGTTCAAAGAGTTCTAGATCCTCCCGATCTTCAAAACTTAAAAAAATTGAGTTTTCTAGCTCTGCCTGAATTTTTCTTAAAAGCGTAGTCTTGCCCGCTTGTCTTGGTCCGATAATGGCTATAATTTCTTTTTTTTCCAGATAGCCTAGAATTAGAGGCTCGATTTTTCGCTCTATATACATATTTTTGACATCTTTTACTAAAATTATATTACAATATCATTTTAGCAGAACCATTATTTTATGTCAATACAAGAATGGTTTTGGGCTAGCATAAAGGTTTTTATTTGAACTGTGTTTAATTTAGCAAAAAATAAAATCCCTGAACGTTCCTGTCCAAGACTTGAAATTGTTTCCGCACGATTTTTATGTCATATGACCACTCCGCATAACCGTATGTCCCTCTTTTAGCTAACTCTTCCTATTGAATGCAATCCGGGATTTCCACTACAGCTTTCTTTTCAAATATGCACCAACTTCTTTTTCAAAAAAAGTTGCCACCTCCGAAAGCGTTGCTGGCTCAATCATTTGAGTGTTGTTAATTTCTGCTTCTGAAATATCTGCTGTATACAATAGTTGTGCTAAAAAAAGTTTTTCGTTAAATAATTCACCATATACAAGACTGGATTCCCGCACAATGTCTTCAAGAGTTGTGATACCTTTTTTCAAGATAACAAATAAATCCACATAATCTCGCCACGCATTTCTTCTATTCAAGGCATAGGATTTTGTCAGTGCAACGCCCAAAGGAGATATGATTTGCAATGGAGCATCTGAGAATTCAAGGATATATTTTTTCAAATCAAAAGGATAGAAAATAAAAGACACTTTGATATCATGCTCAGTGAGAAACGTGAATTCATCACCATTATTCACCAACACTTCTGCGATAGTCATTTCTTTTTTAACTTTTGCTGGAAACATAGCCGAAATTTCTTTCGCACAAAAAATATCAAAATCATAGGACACACGATGCCCTAGTTGAAGTGCTAGCGCCGTTCCGCCTGACAAAAAACCTACCGCACGGAAAGCAGAAAGTTTCTGAAAGACATTTTTTCTTTTCTCATCAAGAATGTCGAGGTGAAGTTTTTCCATAGATATTTTTAATATATTGTTCGCTATTTTTTATTTTAACCCCCAGGATATATTCAAAAAAATGCAACACAGCCGGTGTGTAGATTCCACTAATTGGTTTTTTGAACTCTTGTTGAATGGTATCCCGGCCATATTCTCTAAAAAGCTTTTGCACATCAGCCATTGACCCCAAGGCCAGTGTTTGATGGATAATCAGATGCCGATCCTTGGAAAAATCTAAACCAAGCCCATCTTTTCGCAGGAACCAAAACAGCTTATTTACCTCTAATTTAAACATTTTCATACTTCAATTCTAGCACAAAATAACCACAAAATCAAGCGCAGGCGAGATAAATTTGGGTGGTTTTTGACTAAAATAAAGGTTTTTATGTGAAAGATGACCCTAAGATGACTAAGTCCCCCGAATGGGGACTTAGTCCCTGCTTCAAAAGACTGCTCTATTCCACCGTCACAGACTTGGCTAAATTTCTTGGCTTATCGACATCTAGCCCCTTGGAAACGCCCACGTAGTAGGCGAAGAGTTGCAACGGCACCACTGCCAAAAGCGGCGTCAGCATTTCCAAGGTCTTAGGGATATAGATCACGTCATCCACCAGCTTGGCGATTTCCGTGTCGCCTTCCGTGGCAATGGCAATCACCCGCCCGCTGCGCGCTTTGATTTCCTGGATGCCGGAAATAGTTTTTTCGTACACGCTATCGCGTGGAGCCACAAAAAGAGACGGAAAATTTTCATCAATGAGAGCAATTGGCCCATGTTTCATTTCCCCGGTCGCATAACCCTCGGCATGCACATAGGAAATTTCTTTTATTTTTAGAGCTCCCTCGCATGCGATAGGAAAATTATACTTGCGGCCCAGATACAAAAAGTCCGTATACTTGGCATATTTTTTAGCCATTTTTTTAATCTCTTTATCTTGCGCTAAGATTTTTTCAATCAGTTTAGGAATTCGTTTCAACTCTTTGATAATGCGCTGTCCGGTTACCAGTGACATCTCTCTTTGTCGACCCAGCATCACCGTCAGAAGCACCAAGATGCTCAGTTGCGAAGTGAAAGCCTTGGTGGAAGCCACACCAATTTCCGGTCCGGCATGGTTATAGATACCGGCATCCGTTTCGCGCGCAATGGTGGAGCCCACCGTATTCACAATCCCCAACGTCAGCGCCCCTTTGTGTTTGGCTTCGCGAATAGCCGCCAAAGTGTCGGCGGTTTCTCCGGATTGGGAAATAGCAATCACTGCCGTTTTAGCATTCAAAATCGGTTTGCGATACCGAAACTCCGAAGCATATTCCACTTCCACCGGGATACCGGCATATTCCTCCAGCATATATTCCCCGATCAGTCCGGCGTGGTAGGATGTGCCGCAAGAAACAATAATAATTTTTTCAATGGTACGCAATTTTTCAACCACACCCTGCAAACCACCTAACTTAGCCAGTCCCTCTCCCGGCAGCAATCGACCGCGAATGGCATCTTCAATGGCAGCCGGTTGTTCAAAAATTTCTTTCAACATGAAATGGGCATAGCCTTGCTTCTCAGCCTTTTCCAAAGACCAATCCAATTGCGTCACTTCTTTGGTTTTAGTTTTATTCTGAATAGTTTTCACCACATAGCCATCGGCTTTGATGATCGCCACCTCGCCATCTTCCAGATACACCACTTGTTGGGTGTGGCGAATAATCGCTGAAACATCCGAAGCAATGACATATTCACCATTGCCCACGCCCAGCACCAAAGGGCTGCCATTTCTAGCCACGATAATTTTGTCCGGCTCCTGCGCATTAAGAATGGCCAAACCATAGGTTCCGCGAATCATTTTGAGCGTTGCAAAAACCGCCTCTTCATAGCCAAGCTTTTTATTTAATTCCTCAATCTGATGCGCCACCACTTCGCTATCGGTTTCTGAAGTGAATTTATGGCCCTTTTTTTCTAAGTCTTTTTTTAGTTCCAAATAATTTTCAATAATGCCGTTATGCACCAAGCTGATATCACCCGAGCAATCAGCGTGGGGATGAGAATTTTTGTCACTCGGTTTGCCATGCGTCGCCCACCGCGTGTGGGCGATGCCGATGGTTCCGGCAAAATCCCGGTCGCCAATTTTCTCCTCCAGATTGCACACTTTCCCCACCGCCTTTACCGTCCGCATTTTCTGACCATCCAAAATAGCCATCCCGGAAGAATCATATCCCCGATACTCCAAACGACGCAAACCTTCCAGCAAAATTGGGCAGGCTTTTTTTTGGCCAATATATCCTACGATTCCACACATAATTTTGTTTCCTTAATTAATTATCACCTCTACTAAGTCAATTACCCTTAATAGTACAACACAGCCGTCGTAATAATTGCACCAATCATAAACAGGATTGCCAGCCAGCCAAAAATTCGCACCCATACCGGATTAGTTTCACGACCCATAATTCTTTTATCATCGCCCACAATCATTATTACAATAAGCAGCGGTAAAGCGATAACACCATTCAAAAACGCTGAATAGTATAACGCTGTAATTGGGTTAATATGGAAAAAATTCAATGCCAGGCCAACGAGGATCGAAAAAGTAATAATCAAATAGAAACCCTTGGCTCGCGAAAATTTTTCTTCTAATCCTTCGCGCCATTTCATAACCTCAGAAAGAGCATACGCACCTGAGCCAGCCAGCACCGGCACAGCCAACATACCTGTACCAATAATCCCAAAAGCAAATAGCAGAAAAGCATAATTTCCGGCTAACGGACGCAAAGCTAGAGCCGCCTGTTCCGCTGAATCAATATTATGGATTCCATTTTTAAACAGGACTTGAGCGGTGGTCATTACGATGAAGAAAAAAACAATATTCGCAAGAAACATACCTGTCCCCACGTCAGTGCGCATTTTGGCAATCCGATATTGCATACTGCCATTTTTTTTGTGCAATAGTTTGTGCAATTTTTGATGTATTTTATTCTCCTCAACTTCCTCTGAGGCTTGCCAAAAAAATAAATACGGCGTAATACTAGTCCCGAAAACTGCGATCAGCGCAAAAACATATTCCTTGCTGAAAGTAATTTTAGGAATAAAAGCAAAACTAAGCACTTCTTTCCAAGACGGATGGATGATAAATCCCGTCACAACATATGCCAAAACTGAAATGGCCAACCATTTCAAAAATTTAACATACAGGTGATAGCCAATAAAAATTTCAAATATAATTGTCAGTACGGCAAAAAATACCGCTGCAACATAAAAATTAATATGGATTAGCAATTGCAAAGATGCAGCCATCGCCCCTAAATCAGCGCCGATGTTAGCCACATTTGCAATAATTAAAAGCGTTACTATTCCAGCAACAAATTTCTTTTTATAATGTTCTTGCAAAACGCCAGCCAAGCCGCGGTTAGTAACAATACCGATACGCGCGCATACTTCTTGAACAGCCAGCATCAT
>CAIMIV010000016.1 GCA_903841185.1 uncultured bacterium | reverse complement strand
GTGCGTTGTGTCCACCTTGGTCATATTGGTGGCGGCGACCGTATTTGCGCCAGAAATAGCAATCTTTGGAATTGGTGCATCAGCCATCACTTCATTGAAAGTGGCGGTGATAGTCTGAATTTCGCCTGATTTTACATTGCGATTGAGAGAATAGGTAACGGCGGCTGTCGGTGCGATATTATCTATGGTAAAAGTAGATCCGCTGGTTAGCACGGGGTTAATAAGGTTAGTAGCAATATCTGTTCCGATGCTAAGTGCTACAGTAGCCGTTCCATTTCCTGCTCCGACAATATGGTCATAATAGTAATGAGTTGTGTCTGTCTTGTTCATGTTGGCTGCACCCAAAGTGTTTGATCCAGTGATGGCAATTTTTGGAATTGGAGCATCAGCCATCGGTTCATTGAAAGTAGCCGTGATTCTTTGAGTTTCTCCCGGTTTCACATTGCGGTTGAGGGAATAGGTAATGGCGGCTGTCGGTGCAGTGTTGTCCACAATGGTTTTGTATGTTTGGTCACTCAGATTTTTACCAGAGCCTATAGTTGCATTTGCAGCATTACTAAATTTGTCAGTTATTGTTCCGTTTATGGAAGTAATTCCCAAAGGATTAGAATCAGAATCAGCACTTCCCAAGGAATAAGTACAAATAATTGTATCAGTTTGGTTGCTGGAAATTATGTCAGGGCAACTGCCGTTAACAGTCGTTTTTCCATTATTCAAAGTTAGCGTAACGCCAGAAGATGTTATGTTTTCTGAAAACTTAACATTAATTGTAGCAGACTTATTTGTCCCATAATAACTGTAATAAGTAGTTTGCGAGATGCTTGGGTTCGTAATGCCACTCACTGTCGGCCCTTGCAAGTCCAACGTCTGCACAGTAATATCAGCGCTTTGTCCAACTGCATTAAATCCCGTATCATTTCCGTCATGCGCCACAACTCTGAAGCTCATATTAGCGAGTTTTTTACCATTCAAAGCTATATTTGGTTCAGTTTTGGCGTTCCATGTAAATGTTGAAGGGGCATCTGCATTGGCACCAGGAGAGGCAGGCACGGACTGGATCAAACTTGCAATACTTTGGTATTGTGCTCCGCCAGAGAGATTTTTTGCCATGAAGTAGACTTTCTCGTTGGAAGTAGCTTGGTGTGCAATTGGATCAGTTTTAAAAGTAATTGTCTCCGGATTATTAAAAGAAGCTCCACGTTTCAACACAGTTATCTTATTCACTCCGTCTCCGGCATTGAAATCAATCAATTCCCCATTGACAAGCATCGTTCCGATAGTTGGAATCGGAGTGCCTGCAGGAATATTATTAAGGGTGAGCTGTGTTCCAGTGGCAGTATCTGCCGCTAAATTTGTTCCCAGAGTGATTGCGCCGTCCGGTTGATAAAACAGTGAAGCATAAATAGGCGCTCCTGCATACCCTCGTGAAATATTTCCAAAATCATCTCGGACTTCTCTGAGCGTATAGGGCACTGTTATCACTCCGTTGCCGTCCGTACTTTGCGAAGATTGGCTAATGATTGGAATAGTTGGTGGCACATTATATGAATATTGCATCGTCACTGCAGAAAGGGTTGGGGTTGTCACGCCACTATCGGGAGATTTCAAAAAAGTAGCATATTGTATCCATTTATTCCCACTCGTGCCCGTTTGCCCTGAAGTAGCATTAATAGTCGTCGCGCCATTTTTATCAGTATAATAGGCCTGAGTATCGGTTCCTGTTGCAAAACTATTAATATTATTTGCTGTGCCACACGCGCTTGGTCCACACCATGCTCCCCAAGTAGTATTATCAGATGATGTCCTTATTTGAAAACCGACAGCATTGTTGGCGTCATTACTTGAGCTCCAGGTGATTTTCTGCACAGTACTGTTCGCACTCCCCGTGTCAAACGGCGAAGAAATCAGATTGAGAAAAGTTTGCGAAAAAGATGTCGCGGTGTTGATGGTCACACTCATTAAATCGGCTATATCCGTGTTGGTCGTTGTCAAAACCACCCGGTATTGCACATACTGCTCTCCATTATCCACGCATCCGCTAGCAATACTGTTTTTAGTATAGGTTGTGATTCCAGCAGAAGGCGTATTAGGCGTGGAAGAATCAGCTGTTATGTTACAAGCATCACTCCATACACTCCAGCTCGTGCCGGAACCATCCGGCGTCGTTCCGGTCCGCACCAGCATCTGTCGCGTTGTCCCAGCGGGCAAAGGCGTGCCAGTCCAAGCCATTGCGCCATAGGTGGGCGCTGGAGTGCCGGCAAATTCCTTAATCGCCGAGGTATACATTCCAGTATTGGAATAAAAATTAGCCACTACCGTACAATTGGTCGTGATCGGATTGGTAGTATATGTCGTTCCCACAAGATTACCCCCGCAAGTTCCGCCAACACTAGCCACATAACCGGTATTGGGTGTGACAGTAAATGTCTTCACTGCTCCTATAAAATCAGTAATTGGACCTGCTGGACTAATTGAACCATTCGTCGGAGCAGGCAGGGTTATAGTATATGCGGGTATTGTCACTGTCTGTATAGCACTGGCTACCGAAACATTACCAGCATCATCTTTTAAATACGCCCAGAAATAGCGCTGGCCACCAGTAGTAGCGGTAACAGTTCCAGTCACATTTGCAGGAGTTGTCACCGTTATCGGATTCCAACCGGCATCACCGGCAAGAGGTGTGGACGGCACCGGAGTTGATGCGCCCATTTCTTTGATCATCCAAGCTGTCACTCCTACGTTGTCAGTCCCCGTCAGGGTTGTGATGGGAAAGGGATTGGAAGGCGCCGTTGTCGGCAGAGTCAGGGCGGTGACCACTGGTACTAGTGAATCAATCACATAATTTAAAGCATAAGAACTAGTTGCTTTGTTGCCAATAGCGTCCACACAACGCAAATATACTGTTTTTGCCCCATTACCAGCTAAGTTAAGCGTACAACTGGAAGGGCTGGTACAAGTATTAGCCATGGAATCATAAGCCCCATCAGCAGCGTTCCATTTGCAGGTGGCGGTATCGGCGGAAGACGTAAACGCTACCACTGTAGAGCTATCATTAGTGGCATCGAAATATGGTGCGGAAGTGTCGCCAGCGACGCTCGTGATCGAGTTGATGGTAGGCGGGGTAGTGTCAGTTCCTGATACTGTCGCATACGCCACCGGACTAGAATTAGGGGAACCATACCATCCGCAAAAATCATCTGCGTAAATCACATACCCATAAGTCGTCCCGTTCACTACTTGAGTATCTGTATAAGTTGGGGCACCACCAGTACCACCGATAACACCTCCTGACGGAGAACATGTTGCGCCTGTGCAGCGAAGAATGCGATAAAAAACACCAACTGAATCATATGAGGCTGTCCAATTCAAAACAATCGAACCAGTCGCTGGCGTTGCGCTCACATTTGTCGGAGTTGTAGGTGCGATATCGTCACAGCCTGCCCATGCCCTATCCGCAGAAAACAGTCCGCCCAAAAACGCTAGCCCAAAAACCAACAGCCACAAATAACCCGAAGTCATCCCTTTATTTTTTCGCCTGCTCGATAATTGCTCTATATTCCTCCGCAACATTTTTATTTTTTTTGTTATTAATTTATCCTTGCTCTTCTATTTTTTCTAAAACATCTGTGTGTTATTTCCACTTTAACCCTTGTTACAATTATTAATTTTTAATGCAACGTACTGAAAACCCATAACCAGTTTGCTGATTGATATAGGGCGTGGCACTATTGTAACTTAATCCCAAGTACCACCAAGCTACTCCACTGACATAATAAGTGGATGACCACATACTACTGCCCCAACCTGCAGAGTTAAAATACTTATTTACGTCATCATACATGCCAGAACCCACAGCTGAAAATCCGGAGGTGTTGTTGAGAGTTAAATTATCTCCAACAAGGCAAGCGCCCGTGCTAGTAGTCCAAAGCGATGTTCCAGCCAGAGCCTTAGCAATATTAGTTGATGTGCCACCGCACCAGAATTTGCTATTAGCACTAAGATAATTAGTAAGCGTGGTCCACTGCGCTTTCGTCGGAATGTGCCAGCCAGTTGGGCAGATACCTTGCGAGCTTTCGTATCCCGTGTATTGCATCGCTTCATTCCAACTATACAATCCTCCATAGTTATCACATCCCCCTGTTGTATTTCCAAAACACCACTTCTCAATCACTGCATTGTTGCTTTGTGTAGTCGGGGAAGTTATCATCGTTCCGATATTGAGATTCTGCTTGAACCAGCATTGAGTGCCGATGCCAACAGTAGTGTATGTTTGTCCTCCATAGGAAACAGTCGGAACACCAGCACATGCATCTGCGCAAATTCCTCCGTTACAATAATCTGAAACACACTCTCCATTTCCATTTACTGTGTCCGCACCACAATTTATATTAAGCTGTTTTTTCAGTTTGAGCGTTGAGCCAGCTGTAGGCTTATACATCGTAGCACTATTATATGTCCCCGCGGTCAATCCATCTCCGGTATTAGCGCCAGCATATCCCGACTGATCCCCCGTGACAACCGGCGCGGATGTTGTCAGCGTCACGCCGCCGGCAGCCGCAGCAATACCAGTGGGAGATTTGGATGCGTAGGTCGTCCAATTAGTCTTATTTGATGATTGGCTGGCCACACAAACATTATTCACCCATGTGCCGCCAGCAGTCGCACAAGCACCGGATGTCGCGGGCGGAGTTGTTCCCCAACCGCTTTGCACCCACTGAAAACTAGACGCGCTCGATCGACTCGGATTCATCACATACGGCGCCACGACAAAAGCCACAATCACCATCGCCACCGCACTGGCCAAACTCACCGTCACCCGACGCAATTTTTTCTGATATTTTTTCAACTCCGAATACGACGCGAAGCGGATGTCGCACCGCAACGATCCGTCCACACCCTCCTGGCACCGCTCAATCCGCGCATGATTATCTGCCGCCGATTTGAACAGCAGCCGCCAATGATCTTGAAACCAAATTTTTATTTTTTGCATAACCACAAATAGAACTTATTTAGAATACTAACTTGCTTAAATTATACCACACTTTTCAATTTTCAATAACCAATCTTTAAATACCACCCCCACCATATGAATGCAATTAAAAAAAAATTATTCCCGCACTTGCGGAATGCCAAGATACAAATTGAAACTTGTGCGCGTTAAAAAATTTCCTACCAGATTTCCTTTTAACATTTTCGGGAATTTTAGCGAACAAGTTGAGGATTTGTCTTGGCATGCAGCCGTGCGGCCTTTTTCTTTTTAGCCACTTTTCTTTTGGGAAAAGAAAAATGGCAAACCCTCTAAAAGAATCCATTACACCCCACATACAAATAACCATCATCTGTTTTCCCAGCCGGACAAAGCTTCTCCTGAGCAATGGCACCATTTTCGTTGATTTGAGCTTTCTCAGCACTGACAATTGCCGGCTTGCCTTTTTCCTCATTAGTATTGTGACTGAAAAACAAAAAACTTCCTAAAGCAAAAATAGGAATCAAAAACAAACGCACAGCAAATATTAAGCCCTTTCTATTTATGTTAATTTTTGTTATCATTTTTTTATACTGTTACTTGTTTTTATTATAGCACAATTCTGATTGTTGTGGCTGTGGATAACTTTCCTATCCTGCTTGCCCCGTGAGAGCAAAGCGACTTTACGGGGTGGATAACTTTTTACTTTAATTTAATTATAACCTATTTTTTAATTTTATGAAACAAGCCACCAACTTTTCCGAAGAAATGCTTCCCCAAATCAATGCGGTTCTGAAATTTGTTTTGGAAAATCCCCATTCTGATTTCTACCGCCAAAAATATGCTGGACTGGATCTCTATCCTATTCAGTCTTATGCCGATTTTCAGAGAATTCCTCCTTTGACCAAGGATGAGTTTTTAGTTGTGCCCCTCAAGGAAAGGACTTTCGTGCCGGAAGAAGAAATTGCGCGCTATTCCTTTTCCAGTGGCACTACCAATTCCCGCAAGCCAACCATTCTTCCGCACACTTCCGCCACTTTTCAAAAATCTGCCGACTACGACCTGCTCCGAGACGAAGATCAATTAAAAAAAATGGGCATAACCAACATTCTTCTCGCTCTGCCACCCTATTCCAGTCCTTTTCTGCGACTCTTACAATGGCCCAGAAACCACACCAGAGTCATTCCCGCCGACATTCAAAACCTAAGTTTATCAGCCGGCATAGCCAAGGAGATTGGAATTGATTGTATCGCGACTACCCCGACTATTTTGTATCTTTTGATTGATTCGCTGCAAAAAATAGACTTTGCAATGCACCGAATTAAATTCATTTCCATAATGGCTGAATTTTGCTCTGTTCAAAAAATGGAATATTTCAAGCGGGCTTTTCCCAATGCGCAAGTGCGCTTTGGTTTTGGAAGTTCAGAAATGGGTATGCTTGGTTATCAATGTGAATATCTGAGTGGGAAACCAGGAATTTTTCACCCTCTCCCTCACATTCTCATTGAAACGCTCGATGAAACAGGATTCATCTTGCCTGAAGGAGAAGTTGGAGAGCTTGTTCATACCCATTTGCACTCCGCCGCCTTTCCGCTAGTTCGCTATCGCAGTCGTGATTATGGTTCCATCCAGGAAGAATTGTGTGCCTGCGGAAACAATCACCTTCTTTCTATCGGAGGCCGGGCGGAACACGATTTCCTAAAATTCTCCGGCATCATTTTGCAAGTGCAAGCCATTGAAAACGCCCTCGATTCAGTCAGGGAATATCTTTCCGGACGTTTTCAAATGCATGTCTTTGAAAAAGAATCCGCCGGAAGACTCCTGTCCCAGCTAGTCCTGCATCTGGAATTGAAAAAAGAGTTTGAAAAAAATTCAGCTGACCCGCATTTTCAAGTCATGCTCCGAGAAACCATTTCCGAAAAACTTTTCTTATCTTCAAAGTCCAACCTTAAGACTCTCGTGCAACAAGATATTTTCTTGCCTTTGGAAATTCAATTCAACACTCTGCAAAAGGAAGGAAAAACCCGACATATCATTTCTCATTTAACTTAACCCTTATGCAAAAAATCAAACTCAAGCAAAAAACATCCTCCTTAGCGAAAAAATATGAACTGGACTACCAAATTGCCAATTTTGGAGAACGTTCCTATCCTTTGTTTTATGGCAACGATATTATTCAATACCTCGGAACGCTTCTTCATGAATATGGCTGCGGGGAAAAAATTCTGATCGTTTCCCATCCTAAAATAAAGAGGCTATTTGAAAGTCGAATAAATAAAGCTATGAAGAATTATTCCGTGCAATGGACTCTTTTTCCTCAAGGTGAAAAACACAAAAACCTCACTACGATGAACAGCCTCTACACCGCTTGCGCCAAAGCCAATCTTGACAAAAACTCCGTCATCATTGCTTTAGGCGGAGGAGTCGTACAGGATATGGCGAACTATCTAGCAGCCACCTATCTGCGGGGTATTCCTTTTGTCCAAATACCCACGACACTACTTTCGCAGAGTGATATTGGCATTGGGGGTTGTGCAGTGAATCATCCCGCAGGCAAAAGCCTCATTGGACAATTCTACCAACCGCACCTAGCACTTTTGGATTCCTCTATCTTCAAAACCTTGCCCCAAAATGAAATCTCAAGCGGCATAGCGGAAATAATCAACAAAGTTTTATGTCTAGGTGGATATGACACGAAAAAATTTGAACAAGATCTTGCAAAAATGCTCGCTAGAGATCAAAAAACTTTGCAAAGTTATGTCAGAAGAGCCAACACGATCAAGTTGAGCATCATAGAAAAAGATGAAACGGGCAGGAAAGGTTCTCGCCTGCTGCTTGACTGGGGACATACCATAACATACGCGCTGGAACAGCATCTTGCCTATTCAGTTTCTCATGGGTGGGCACTCGGCATTGGCATGCACGGCGCCGCAACGCTATCCTCGCAACTTGGCTATTTAAGCGAAGACCAAGTAACTCATTTGAAAAAAATCATTAAAAAGGCCAGTCTGCCAACAAAATTGCCGGCCAATGTAAATATCCTTAAGCTTATTGGGAATATGCACCTAGAGCAACGAACTAAGAAAGGTGAGAAAAAATTTATATTGCTGCAAGATTTTGGCAAGGCTTTTGTTTCCCATCCAATAGGTTTCGACCACATCCTTGCCTGCCTCAATAAAATCAATTCGTAAATAACTTTGCCTTTTTCTCTACGGAATATCTACGGAAATTGAAAACCGCTTCTTTTTCCCGACTAGATTTTCCTGGTTTGCTGGTAGTGTAATTCTTCACTTCCACTAGGTTTTTTTCATAAATATTCTCGTCACAAAAAGTATTTTGATAATCCCAAACTTTTTCGCCTTTGGAATTAATTTCAAAAAAATATCCTTTCCCTCCGACGCAAATCAATGTATTTCCATTTTCCAATCGCTGCACTCCGGAAATATGTTGGGAATAAAAATGATCCTCTTTTTTCCCCGAAAAATACCATTTTGGTTTTTTGGGTCCATAAGCTTTGCCATTCTCAATGAGATAAGCGCTTTTTTTTATCGGCAAAGCAATTTCCTCAATCGAAGAATATTCCTTTTTGGGTCGACCATCCCCATTATTATAAATCAAAATATTCCCTTCACCAGGAAGCCCTTTTCCAATCCATTGTGCATCATGCTGTCCAAATAATTGCTGGTCATTTTGTTTACCTCTTCCATACACTTGTGGATTTCCCCAGCGATACAAAATATCTCCGCCCTTGCCACTCTTCCCGCCCGCATGCGCGGAAGATTCTTTCTTGGTTGTGCTATGGTCAATCACCCAAATTTCACTTAGGGTTCTTGAGCTGACGAGAATTTGATCGTTTTGCGCATCATAGTCGATGGAATTCAGATGCACCCAATCCGGCTTATTATTTGTGCTGAAATTTATATCCAGAAGTTCCGGATGTTCGGAAACATTGCCAAAATTTTTCTTTGCTGAATCATGATCTTGGACCAAATGGTTCCATAAATCCCAACTCCAAACTATTTCTCCGCCATAAGGGATTGTCGGCTTCACTTCAATAATGCGTTCAGACAAAAGAAATCCATCCTTGATTGACTCTGGCTCACGTCCGGCAGCGATTGCCTCTTTGGCAGTTTTCTTTTCATATACCAACATCAAAATATTGCCATTCGGCAGGGGGCAAACATCATGATGCAAGCGATGACGCTTATTTGAATACCGAAAATTCCAAATGATCTTTCCCTCCCGTGATATTTTTTGCACATAAAAACCGGTAGCTGTGGACCGAATATTTTTATTGGCCAAAATTCCTGGGGAACATGTCCGAAGTAGTGTGCCATCTTCTAACAAATATGCCGAATTACTCGGAGGATATGAGCCTTTCCAACTATGCACAATTTCTCCGTCCTTATCGATCAGATAGGTATTTTTTGAAAAAAGCGGTGCAAACAAAATAGCGCCTTCAGAAACATCCTCATTTTTTAGTAGTTTTTTTCTCAAACTTTTTTCCATTATTAATTCTTCTCTCTCAATTTATTGGACAAATCAATCCATCGTAATAAATTTTCCTCTCCAAATTTAGCAACGGCTTCCGCATAGTTATAAATCCCGTGCGGTTCTTCTGGCCGACCCATTGGTATAAAATATTCCGGCTTTTCCGGCAAGCGCCACACAGCGTCCGAAAAATTTAGATAGAAAAAAGAATAATTGCTTCGGTTAGCATAAACATAGGCCTGCATAGCAATCCTGTTACCGGGCTCAAGTTTCTTTCGGTATCTTCCCAAAAAATCAGTGATATTGTTAGTGAGTAAATCAAAGTTGACCATTTTTTCTTTTGCGACTAATGCTCTTTCCAGTAATTTTTTCTGCAAATCAGCAGAAGCCAGATTATTATTAATTGCGAGCGCATAAGCTCGCGCATAATGCTCGCCTAAATTTTGCATGTCCGTGTCCGAAGGATACTTTTTTCCGAAAAATTTTTCCTCCACTGCCTGACCTTGTTGGATCACATTCTTATTCTCCACGGAAAACATCGCAAAATTCGGATCAATCACCATTTCTTTAAATAAAAATTCATTCCGATAATGTTCCATAAAATAATCTAAAACTGCCAAATCAGTTTGGTATTCAAAATCCTCGCAAGTATAAGAATTGGTTGCTCGCTGAGGCACAACCTCAATGTCTTTTTCGCGCAACTTTTCATCTCGAACAGAAACCTGAATAAAATACGCCTCATTAGCTAGATAGAATACCTCTTCACAACCAGCTGAGCTATCCGCGGGACATTCCTTGGTAACATACAAATATGGATTGACTTTGTCTCCCCAGCATTGGGAATGTACGTGAAAGGGTCCGGTGTACACTGCCTCTTCTGGCAAATTTATCAGTTTTTTGGAAAGAAAGTTGGGTTCACTACTTTGATCATCCTGCACATCCGCTGAGACGCGATTAATCGCGTCTCTACCACTATCATTACCACAAAAATCCGCTGATTCTTTCCAACATTTTTCTCTTTGTGCAATTTCTTTTTCCAATGCGGAAGTATTTTCTTTCATTTTTTCTAAACTGTTCAAAATCATCTCCATCGTCGTATATGTGTCCCCGCCCAAAAAGATAATCTTATTCATTTTATAATCCTGTTGCAAGCCAGTCACGGCCATGGTCAATTCTTTCAAGTCTTCTCCATAGGCCTTTTGTGTTTCCTTCATTTTTGTCAATAATACTTCGGCATTGCTTTCAGTTGCATCGGCATCAAATGCGTGAAAAGCTTCGGAAGTTTCTAAGAACTTATGCAAAAAATCCAGCGGGAAAAGATTGCTCGGCAACTTCTGATTTTTCACAAAAACAGTTTCTTCTTTTTCTAACTCAGCTAGAGACTTACGGACTTTTTCAATTTCCATAGTTTGAGAAAAAAGTAGTGGGTCTTCTTTCAGCCATTGATGTAACTGGGCAAGCCTAACATTCCTATCTTTGGTCTTTTTTTCTCCAATATATTTTTGCGCCACAAAAAAACCACCGATCAAGATCAAGGCTGCTGCTATCAAAACTACTTTTTTTCTTATGGCCATGTTTTTATAGCTCAGTATATTTTATCAATCCTCAAGCTTCAAAGTTTGCAATATTTTTCTGGCAGCTTCACCTATTTCATAGCTATTATTTTGTGGATTCATATTGCCGACGATGCGATATATATCATTTGAATGCTTTATAGAAAAAGACTGACTATCTCTATCACATCCATTGCTTTTCAGCAAAGTTATTTCCTTTGCATTATAACTCCCCGCACCCAAAAGGACATCTTTAATTTGGGCACATTTTTCATTTTCTGCTGATACACCGTCTTGATTAAAAATCCCTAGCTGTTCTACCTTTGCAATATCAAATATTCTCATCACAAATCCCTCGCTTTGATCAGGCGCATTGTTAGTAAAAATTATTCCCAGATCATACTTTTCCGGAGCCACCTCTATCGCCGTCCAATTCTGAGGATACTCGAGTGTAAAACCATATTTCTCATTTTTATATGTTTTCGTTTCCGAATTAGCATTCTCTTCTGTTGAATTTTCTGCTTTATTTGGATCCAGCTCGCCAGCTGTTGTCGGCGAAATATTTGCCTGCTCCATCGCCGCAGGATTTTCACCTTTCAACCAGCCTACCAGCTTGTCTTTTTTTATCCAAACTACCGCTGAAATAACTGCTATCGAGATGATCACCAAGAAAATAATTTTTTTTATATTACTCATTTTTTATTTTTATAAAATTTAATTAAACAACTTTAGATTTATTATTTTAATAATAACACATTCATACTTATTATAAAAATTCAAATTTTTATTTCTCTAAAAACAAAAACATCCGTTTTTTCAAATGACCTCCTTGCCCCGTGATCGAGTCAATCGAGATTTTACGGGACCTGCCCCGTGATTCTATTTTAGTAAAATTTTACATTATTTCTTGAATAGCAGTTTCTTTTTTGTACTCAATTTTTTAAAATTACTTTTAGAAATTACCGGCTGACCGGTTTTTTGTTCAATATCTTTTCTGGCGCTACCTGCAACTGATCCGCCTTCAATTGCTACTTTTCTATTTTCCGGAAATGTTTCTGGCTTTTTCACTTTGGATATTTCAGTGGTGGCTGTTTCCGCCAACATATTCAAAACTAATTCCAAATTAGTCATATTATCCCGCAAATTTTCTTTCTTCAAATCTTTATGCTTTTTATAATCTTTTGTGCGCAGACCAGCCCACGCAAAAGTGATGTCATCGGTCAAAATTGCGAATTTGTCGTTCGTTTTCACGCCTCGCTCATTCCATTCATTAGTCAAATCTTTTCTTATTTCAATACTTTTCAGGCGCAAATCCACCCAACTCTTAGAATATCCTTTTTGCAAATATGTTGCCATGGCTCGTTGGATGCCTTTTTCCGGATCTTCCGTTTCTTCCACACGCTCATAACCAACTCGCGCCAACCAAAGTTTGAATGGTTCAGCATTGGGTGAAGGAATAGATTGGATAATTCGAAACATTGTTTCGGTGTCTGCCACATCAGTTAGATAAAGTTTTCCGTCAGATGCTTTCATTTTCAGGTGTACGATTTTTTCGTACACCTGACTTCCTTCGTTCTTTAATTTTATCTTTAAATCTGACCAATAGCGCTTTGGAATAGTACTGCCCGTTAAAATTTCAACCACATCAACCACTGAAAAAAACCACATCTCCTTTTCTTCATCCCAATGTCTTCTTATTTTTTTACCCTCAAATAGCGCTAACTTAGTGTTTTTCATAGTATTTGAGAGCCTGTTCATAATCTCTCTTTCGTCGCGAGAGATTGAAATTCCGAGCGAAAATTGTGAAAAATGAGGAGGAATATCTGGATATTTCGACGAGTTTTGAACAATTTGCAGCCGAAATTTCAATTTCGCAGCAGAATACGGAGATTATGAACAGGCTCTAAGATTAATTTTTATTTTCTAATGATATACTAACACTACGAAATTCAGCTGTCAAACACAACCCGTAAAAAAACAGGTTGTTTTTTCAAAAAAGCGATGCTTCGCCCATAGCGAAGTGTGTTTCTAAATTCCAGATTGTGAGCGTTAAAAAATTTCCTCCCTCTTTGGAGCTTGTCGTTTTGGGAATTTTAGCAAACAATCTGAGAATTTAGACAGCACGAGTCTGGGCAGCAGTTTCTTTTTGCCACTTTCTTTGCTGCCAAAGAAAATGGCGAACCGTAAATTTTTCTTGGCACGAGATGTGTCGCACGCCGCCAAAGGCTATGGCCGACGGAGCGCGGTGGGTTTTCTTTGTAACTTTCTTTTGCCCACCAAAAGAAAGTTAGAATTGTACTTTGCTGCCAAAGGAAATGGCGGACCTGCATATTTGCCACTAAACCACTTAACATTTACTATTGATTTTAAATTCGAAATTAGCTGCACAAATTCCCCCTAAAACTCCTTGGCTCTCCGCACAAAAACAAAAATCAAGGCAAAAAACACCGCCAAAAAAATTCCCACAGACAATAGTCCAAAGGAACTCTGCCCTTGCAACTTGAGGGTGAGCCAATTGATATACAGGGGGAAATATTTATTCACCCACTCACTTAGAAACGTTAATATTTGTGAAACGTATGTCATCATAATCCTTACCAAAAAAATTATATTTAATTATTCTTCTCTTCCTATCATACTCCTTTTTCAACAAAGAAAAAAGAGCTGCTGCCAGCTCTTTTTTTATTCGCTCTGCTCTAAGTGCTAGTTTCCACAACTGGCGTTTGCAGCAGGAGCACTGGCCGACGCGGCTGGTGCAGCTCCTTCTCCAAATCCGGGAGCCGGTGCCACGCTGGAAAGTTTAGCTTCACATTCTTTGGGTGCTACGGTGAAAGCGCCACAAATGGCTTTCAAGATGCTGGCGGAATCACGACCAGCTTCGGCTACCACGCCGTTGATCACCAGCGTCGGTGAGCCTTGCACGGCATATTTAGCGTTCAAGTCTTTCTCCACATTGAATTTCGGAAATTGTCCATTGCTCCAAGTGGTTTTGTCTGCCGCATCTTTCGTCACGGCAAATTTGGCATCCACTTGCGCCATACAGGATTTCACACTCGCACTAGGAATGCCCGTCGCAGCTAAGCAAGCGTCTGAGGTGCCTTCTCCTTTCTTCAGGAAACACCCTAGATAAGTGGCTAACTTAGTCGGTTGATTTTTTTCGATGCAATATTGACGCAAATTTTCCGCAATTTCCTTGTCTCCGTGCATGGCATAATCCACAAAGCGCAAGTTATAATCCATCTTTGATCCCAAGGCTGCCACTACCGGCAAGATACCTTTTTCCATTTGGGTGCCATACGGACAATAACTCATCACAAATAGTTCCACCGTCGGCTTGTCTGATTTGGTAACTTCTTGTGGTGCCGGCTTGTCTTGTTTAGCGGCATCTTTTTGTTTTTGAATCTCATCAAAACTGATCACTTCTTGAATCAGTCTGGTGCCGTCTTTGGTCACATACACCGGCTGGTCTTTTCCGCCGGCAGTGATGGTCACCTTGTACAAATCACCGTCTAGCACCACATCTCCCACTGTCACTTTTCCACCGGCAACCAAGTTTTCAATTTTGGCTTTGATTTCTTTCGGACTGACCACTGCTGGCTGATTTTTCTTATAATAAGAAAAAGCTGCTGCTCCGGCAATCACCACCACTAAAATCACTCCTAAGATAATTTTCTTCTTGGTATCGAAATTACATAAGGATGTTTTTTCGCAGACTTCCGCTGTTTGCACGTCTTCCACCTTAGGCTCTTCCATTTTTGTCTCTTCCATTTAGTTTTTAAAAATTAATTACTTATGCACTAGGCTTGTTTCCTTATTTTACACTAGGATCCTTTTTTAAACAACACCCACCCACTGTTATCCACTTCCTATCTCAATTGCAGCTGACGCAACTGAGTGATTTCATCCCGAATAATGGCCGCTTTTTCAAATTGCAAGGCCTTGGAAGCTGCTTTCATCTCGCGCTCCCGCTGCTTGATATAGCCCTGGATATCCTCCAAAGACTCCAGTTCCGTAAAATCCCGCACCAATTCCGGCTTGATTTCGTGATCCACAATCGATTCAATATTTTTCTTAATAGTCTGGGGAGTGATGTGATGTTTTTTATTATACGCCGCTTGCACGGCTCTGCGCCGATTGGTTTCAGAAATGGCGCGCTGCATGGAACCGGTGATTTTGTCCGCGTACAGAATCACGCGCCCAGACACATTGCGCGCCGCTCGCCCGATAGTTTGAATGAGTGAAGTTTCGCTGCGTAAAAAACCCTCTTTGTCCGCATCAAAAATCGCCACCAAAGACACCTCCGGCAAATCCAGTCCTTCGCGCAACAGATTGACGCCCACCAAAACATCAAATTCTCCCCGCCGCAAATTTTCCAGAATGCGGATGCGATCCAAAGTATCCACGCCCGAATGCAAATATTCTGTCTTGATTTTATTTTCCAACAAAAATTCCGACAAATCTTCCGCCATCTTTTTGGTCAGCGTGGTAATTAAAATTCTCTCTCCGCCAGCCACCACCTTTTCAATCTCAACTAGAATATCCTTCACCTGCCCCCGCGCCGGTTTGATTATGATCTCCGGGTCAATCAGTCCCGTCGGCCTGATTATCTGCTCAATTACTCCATTATTTGAAATTTGCCCGCCTCGGATCGACGAGGGGTCGTCTCCGCGAGTCGAGACGGGGATTTTGGAATTTGGATTTTGCTTGGAATTTGGATTTTGGATTTTGGATTTTTCCAGCTCATAAGAGCTGGGTGTTGCCGAAGTAAATATCACTTGATTTAATTTTTCTTCAAATTCAGCAAACTTCAACGGCCGATTATCAAAGGCGCTCGGCAAACGAAAGCCATTATCCACCAAAGATTTTTTGCGAGAATAATCGCCGTTAAACATCCCGCCCACCTGCGGAATGGTGACATGCGATTCGTCGATGACTATTAGAAAATCCTTACTAAAGTAGTCCATCAAAGTATACGGTGCCTCACCAACACTGCGCTCCGTCAAATAGCGCGAATAGTTTTCGATCCCATTGCAATAGCCAATTTCCCGCATCATCTCGATGTCCTGCCGCGTCCTTCTCTGCAAGCGCTCCGCTTCCAGCAGTTTTCCTTCCGCGTGCAACTGTGCCAAACGCTCGGACAACTCCTGTTCAATTTCTTTTTGCGCCGCCGCCATAATCGGTTCCGGCACCACAAAATGTTTGGCGGGATAGATCACCACTTTTTCCAGTTTCCCTAAAGTTTCCCCCGTCAAAAAATCATATTCAAAAATTTTCTTTACCCCGTGAAATTGCGCTTTTGGCGCACCGGCCTCTTGCCCCGTGAAATTGGAGCTTTGCTCCACTATTTCACTGGGGGGCGATTTCACCGGGGTCTCATCCATCATAGCAAGCTCTATGCGCACCACCACTTCTCGGGCGGGTGACAT
>CAIMIV010000015.1 GCA_903841185.1 uncultured bacterium | reverse complement strand
CCCAATTATTTGGCGATGTATCTGGCCCCGGCCATTCTCATTGGAATTTTTTTAATCAAAGAAAATCGCAAATTTTATTTGAGGAGTTTGGGGGTGTTAGGGCTTGCGCTCTATCTCACGCAGTCTTATGCGGCTTGGCTGTCTATCTTGATGGCTCTCTTTATTGTCGCGTTAAGCAGACAGGAGAAGTTGGGCTGGAAAAAAATAGTCGCCGTGCTCTTTGTGGGGGGCAGTTTTTTTCTCTTGCAAACAGGCACACCGAAGCTAGCTAATTTACTGCATCCAACAGAAAGATCTTCCACCTCTTCCCGCCTGATGATTTGGAAATCTGCCTTGAAAATTGGCTGGGACAATCCCGTCCTGGGTATTGGGCCGGGAAATTTTCAGCAGCAATATTTGGACTATCAAAAATATTTTCCACCTTATCTGGAATGGGCGGTGCCGCAACCGCATAATTTATTCTTAGCCTTGTGGTTGCAAGTTGGTCTGTTAGGCCTAGTTGGTTTTGGTTGGTTGCTGGTGGTTTGGTTTCAGAAAATAATCAGTAGCAAGGAAAAGTCTATAGAAAGGTATGTTTTTTTAGCGATGATGTTATATATTTTGTTGCATGGCTTGGTGGATACGACCTATTTCAAAAATGATTTGGCGGTGGTGTTTTGGGTGGTGATTTTCGCGATTAAAAACCCATCTCGGGGAGATGGGAATTTAACGTGAGAATCTTAAGTTTTTTTAAAATAAATTTTTAAAAAATTGTACGATTTTTTGCCACCAAGATAGGGACTCTGGATTGGTCGTGGGGATTTCATTTTGTGCTGTCGCTGGAATATCTACTAAAGGAGGAGGGATGTTTGTATTACCTATTTCATCTTGTGTGGGCGTTACGGGTTTACAATCACCCATGCAGTTTAGAGGTGTTTCTCCTAAGGCAGGTTCGCACTTGCCATTGCCATTGCAGGTCGTATATTCCTTCAAGTCCGCAACTAGGAGTGTTTTATTGGTGGATTTCTCAATAATTTTTAATTGTGTAGCAAGGCTAAAATACGGAATAGTCAGGCTAAAGGCACCATCCTTCTTATTAAATTGACTAGTGGAAAACTCCAGTCCTTTCTCGTCATATAATTTTAATATGTATACCCCGATAGTTGTGTCATTGCTAAATTCAACAATAGAGGTGTCTGCATTTGGATCTCGGAGTACATTCCTAGTTGAATTATTAAAGGCAAGTGTTTTTGTTGCAGTGCTGTAATACAGATTAATTACAAAGCCATCGGCAAAAGCGCTTGAAGTGGTAATAAAAAACAAGCTTACTGAAAATAAATAGAGCAATGTTGTTTTCATGGGATATAACTTAATTATTTATAGGTCAATTCCTTGCGGTTTGCCGCGGGGTTGATTATTAACAATTATTTAAATAGGTCTCTAGTCTTCCGCAATAATCAGCCGTTGTTTTTGCGCAATTATTGGGTTTGCCGCTATTATAACAAGATCCTACTTCGCGAATATTTGACATCGGGCAGCTCCCATTTCTGCTTTTAATAAGTTTCGCAGCGCAATTGACGTCTAGATTCGTGTCCGCTTGCACTTTTGCGCAGGTTTCTGCATCTGTGCCTGAAATGCCACACCATGTGCGTATTATGGGTTTCGCCTGCGAATAGCCACAAGACCCGTGTCCATCCGTTGATAGCCCACTATTACACTTCTCACCTGCCGTAAGGACGGTTTTTAGCACATTAGGATCCACTCCGGACGAGTTATTACTTACGGCATCATTTACTACAGTGCACCCATTGTCACTGCAGGAAAAAGCGCCAGCACCTCCAGGCGGTGGCTGTGTTCCTCCTCCCCCAGGTGGTGGTTGCGACCCTCCTCCTCCAGGCGGTGGTTGCGTTCCCCCACTTTGGGTTCCACAAATACTTCTTATTTGCACTAAGTCAGGATTGATAACATATAAAATTAAATAAGCCACCAGGGCTAACATCAAACCAATCACCGCGTCAAAAATAACCCCCTTGGCTTTCCCCATACTGGCATTGTTGCCGGCCGACATGATGTACATATACCCCCCGATCATAATCATAAACATGGCGCAGATGCCAATAGTCCACAGACCAAAATTATACACTGCGGTGATGTAGGTGCAAAAGTTGCTGCCGGTATCAAAGCCGGGAATTTTTTCCATAGGCGTATAGGTGAATGATGCCCAAGCGCTCACAGCTGGCATGGCAATAAGCAGAACTAGAAATAACAAGGAGAAAAATATTTTTTTTGACATACACAAAAAAGTAAAAAATTTATAATTTAAAAACCGTTCTTAATATTCTTTTCTTTCCGGAGACAGATTCATCACCAGGCCGCTGGAAAATAAGATCAAAGCAGAAGTAATGATGATTTTAAAAAGAAAAATAATGTAATCCGGCAGACCGGAAAACAAACTAGCCAGCACCTTGTTTTGTTTTTTTGTATCCAGCGCCACGGCTTTGCCATTGAGATTGTCTGAGGCGGTTATGGTGACGGTTTTAACAACATCGGCGGTAGCGACAACGCTACTAGAAATGCCCCACTTGTCATAGAGCTTTTGGGTAGATGCAGCATCTTGTTTATAGGGGACAATGCTAGTTACTTTATAAGATTCACCTACTGCTTTTACAATAGGCAGATTAAGCACGGTGTTATTATCACTAAGATAGGCTCCTGAAGCAGCATCAGTTTTATCAGCTTCTATTGGCACCCCATCCACCACCCAAGTGACTTTGCCTGTTTGCGCATAGGAGGTGTTGGCGGCGGCTTTTAGCTGAATAGCTTTACCTTGGACAGCTTGAAAAAGATCTTTGCTGTAGTCGGGCCATTTTTGAATTGTTGGTTGTTTGGTGGCTGGATCTATAGCTTGTCCCTTATATTCTTCTACGTGATAGCCCAAAAGCACGGGTGCGATGGAATCACTCTCGGTGTCTGTTAGTTGTGTGGTGACGGCGGGTTCAGTGACGGAAAAAGAACGCGAGAAGCTGGTTTTTTCTGCAACAGTGGTGTCTGTATTGGAAACATCCACTCGCAAAGTGAGGGCGTTGCCCAGCTCAGCGGTAACTGGAAATAAAATAGTGTTGCCAGAATCGGGCAGTCTTTTTTCATTCAAAGTCCAATAAAAAGTATATTTAGATGCAGCATATTGGGAAAGGCTGGCAGAAACAATTTCATTTTTCACCACCGGACAAGAATATAATTCCGCTCCGGTGGAGCAAATAGTTGTTCCCGCAGAAGATTTAAGAACGATTTTTCCTTTAGAAACTTGTACCGGCACCATGATGGTTTCCGCGCCCTCTTTGGCAAAACCCCCTGCATTTTCTTTAGTTTTTAGATTAATGCGCAGATAAAAAGTCTTGTCAGCCGATTTTACCGTAGAGACATCCCTCAGGGATTTCAACGGCAGGCGCAGTTTATTCAAACCAATACCATCCAGGGCAATGTTTTCCCCCGTGAGAGCAGTTTTGGAAATGGTTTTCCAATCACTAGAGTCTTGGGTTGTGGCAACGGCCATGCTCCAGCTATAGTTAGTGTAGTTTCGCGTATCGTTGTTGGTGGCATTGGAAGTGAATGTAATGGTATCAGAGTTCTCGCCTTCTCCGGTGGCGTCGAATTGAGGATTGGCGTTGTCCACTGCCAGGTTGTTTTCGATGACTTTAGTATTGGCGTTGTCAGTGGGGTCAATGAGGCCGCTATCACCAAAAGCCTTATTGAGGTCATCGACGCTAGCACTGGCTTCCGCTCCTTCGCTCATTCTTCCGACGAATTTGCCGCATTCTCCTCCAGTCACGCAAACCGTACAACTTTCATCATGATCACCACTAATAAGTACCACGAGGTGTGGAGGCGGATTTTCAGAGGTGGGCTTCCAAAGAAAGCTTGCTCCTCCGGCGCCTTCTTCATAGCGAGCGGAAGCATTGGGAATATTGTGGGTTTTTACGGTGCTGCCACAGGTCACTGTCACTGTGCAGGCTCCTCCTCCGCAGTAAGAGCTGCCAGGCTTGGAAAAGCTATACACCAATCTGTCATCTCCAGAGCCACTATCGCCACTGGTTTTTGCTCCTGGATTGCCGCTGATGGCCCACATGGTTTTGTAAGAAGAATCTTCTTGTTTGGTCGGATCGACGGAAACTCCTTCCACCGCCACTCCGAGCTTGTCGCCGGGAGAATAGGTCCAGCTGAAATTCATTTTTCCAAGGCCGGCGATAGTGGCTTCGTCTGTTTGGCCGGAGCCGGAAGTGTCATTGAGGCGAGGATCAATTCTCCAAAACTCGGCTTCCTTCGCAGTGAGTTTACCATCACCCACAATAAACCCCATTTTACTAGTATCAGGAAAAAGATGACTTTTGAGAATATCCTTAACATCATTACTGCAGCCCTCTAGCATTTTGATATCTACTCCACTGCGAATGCCATGCACAAAGCATTCCATATTTTTCCCCGCCTGATCCGTGCCGCCGACAATAGCTTTGAAGCCATCATCAGGCTTGGGGAAAGTAGTTGTTTCGTAAATACTTGGCAGGGAGCAATGCGCCGGAGGGAAACTGCTGGAGCAATTCGGGTCGTCTTTTCCCAGTGCTTCTTGCCAATTGAAATTGCCGGCCGCTTGAATGCGCGCGGCTTCAATTTTTTGATCCTCAATATCATAAGGATTTTTTCCACCACTGTGGTTATAATCACAGCTCCCGGGATCTTTAGTGCATTTGGCTGTTTTCAGAGCCCAAGTATAATACATATTTTTGGGATTGTTGGCGAAATATCCCGGTGTCGCTAGGGCGGTGGCCTTTTGTCCGGGGATAAGTGAGGGAGTGGGGGCAAAAGTCATATCGACATTTGGCCCATCATTCTTATTGCTCATTACATTGAATTGTTCGGCTATATTTTTGATGGCGTCAATTTTGAAACCCAGCATATCTAAAATTTTCGTAGCCGCTTCAGTTGGACTAGGCATGGCGACAGAGCTTCCACCACTATCACTGCCAAAATTAAAGCTAAAATCACCATCAGCCGCTAAAGCACGCGAGCTAGCAAAAGAAAAAAATAGAAGAGGAAGAATAAAAAAGAAGAATTTTTTTTTAAGAGTGTGCATAGTGTATAAATTTATTTTTAGTTTATTTTAGTATAGCAAAAAATAAGCAAAAATCATAATCGGATGCGGTAGAGTTTTCCGTCAATCTTG
>CAIMIV010000014.1 GCA_903841185.1 uncultured bacterium | reverse complement strand
TATCAATCTCCACCAACCGCACTGTCACGTTTGGGTTTGATTTGAGTGCCAATTCTGCCACATAACCATCTCCTCCTCCAAGCACAAGGATGTTCCGATCCGTGTCTTTCATTTTTTTCAGAATCTCCTGATCATAGAGATGATGGTCTTTTTCTGCGGTTTGCATAATGCCATCGATTATCATGCATCGCCCAAATTCCTGCGTGTCCACAAAGGTGATTTCTTGAAAATCCGACTTCACATGATGCAACATTTTTCTGATTTCAATCTTCAATTCTCCGCCAGAAAATCTATTAGGCAGGCCTATATATATTTTTTTGCTATCAGCAGCAGACCCTGCCGTCATGTTCAGCTGTTCGTTTTTATGCATTTTTTTATCTAATAATTTATATGCTTACAAAAACAGGTTTTATTTTTTTTCTGCAAATAAAAAGGCATACGTCTCACCATAACTCGGGATGAAGATATCCGATCTGTTTATATTATTGGATAACTTTTTTTCCAATATTGATTGTATGATGGCTGATCCATTAATAAATCCATCCAGCGCGCATGATGCACCGCCCCGTATGCCAATCCAACCGGATTGCGCCATTCTTTTTTCGGAAAAAGCAATCATTTTCTCAAAAAATTTCCTAAAATCATCCTCTTCCTTCGCTGTTCCAATTGGAGTGTCGGTAAGGTCGCAAATTATTCCATCATAAACTTTGTCGGCATGTTCCAGAAAATGCACAGCGTCTCCAATGGAAAGATTGACATTTTCATTAGTAAAAATATTTTGACCTAGAAATTTTTGCGCATATCTCACCACATCCACATCCAAATCAATTATATCTATCTTCAATTTTGGATACATCTGCATAGCTCGTTGAGCTACATAACCATCACCTCCGCCCAAAATCAAAATATGCTTATCTGTTTTTCGCAATGATTTCAGCAACTCCTTATCATACAAATCATGATCCACTTCTGATGAGTGCAAAACCCCGTCAATAATAAGACACCTTCCGTATTCCTTAGTTTTAGCCACCACTATTTTTTGAAAATCTGACTGCGCCTCATGCAAAACTTCCTCAATTTCAAGTTTCATGGATTTGCCGCTGCAAGAGATAGGCAAATTTAAAAATTGATATCCCCGATTAATTTTCTCCGCGTTCACATGATCACAAGGAACTAATGTTTTTAATTTTTCAAAAGCAGCCTTGGTCTCCTCTTCACTGGCGCAAGTAAAAATATCGCAAGCCGCATAGCTCTTGTCCGGCCAAGTGTGCACGGAAATGTGCGAAGAGGACAGCAACAAAAAACCCGTCACGCCCTGGGGTTCAAATTTATAAAAATATTCATGCAAAACTTCCATCGAAGTTCCTTTAACTGATTCCGGCAGAACTTTTTTCCAAAAATCCACAGAATCAATTTGCGCCGCATCGCAACCAAAAAATTCAATTAAATAATGAATGCCATTAGGAGTAGAGTTTTTCATAAAAAAATATTTATTTATCTTTCTTATATACTACCAAAAAATTCAACATATTACAAAGCAATCAATCAGCTATCCCTTACCAGACACGGCCTGTCCAATTATCCAATCAAAAAAATCCTATTATTTAGACCTGCCATTCTATCACAAAAAACACTTTTTGTCAAACAAAAATCCGGCGCCTCCCCCCGCTTTTCCAAGCCACAAAAAAAGGCTTGCTGGGAGCCTTTTTTTGCCAATACGCAATTTATCCCAAGATAAATGAGACAATCAGATATCTAATTTATAAATAAAAAAGGGGATTTAGTTTTTAACTAAATCCCCTTACTAAAGATTACCGCAAGACCGCCATATTCTTTAGGGTTTTTTAACTACTGCAATCTTCTTCTCCGGCTCCTTTGCCACGTCACCCTTCTTCTTGACCGTGATCTTGGTCACCTTCTGACTGTCCAAAACAGCTTTGCACTTCGACATAATCGCTCACCTCCTTTCATTGATGAGTGACCTAAGAGGTATGATAACCTCAAAGGTGTTGGGGCCTTCAGGAAAGGCCGAGATTGCATCAACCTCTCTGTAGGAAATCATAATCTCCATAAGCAGATTGGGTGATGCCCGTTTCAATATTTCAACTACCTGCGTGATGAATACTTCCTTAGCCTCGCCATTAATATCGCGTGAGAATTTACAGTCCTTGTGCAGGACAATCAAAACCTCACTATCGACAGTAACGAGCCCAACTGGATACATCCTACATACCAAAGGCCTTGAATCGTATATCGAGCAGAATCCATCACACCTTAGTTTGCATGGCGGTTTCGGTTTGTTGATTGATAACGAACCATCAATATCTTCGAATGAATGGATAAAAAAGGTACTATCATTTATTTCCACGATGGGAACATTCAGATCATACAGCGAGGATGCCTCATCTTTCAAAAGCCACACATAGCCCTCACAGTCATGATCTTTGCATTCTGCACAAGTAGAGCGTATATCCCTATAAAGAAAACTCAGCTCTGAGTACAGTTTACGTAGATGACTGTTCATTGTCAAACCTCCCCTCCTTTATAATTGGGCACTTTTCTGACTCATTAAGAAGCACGCTTATACCCTGCATACTAAACAAAGAGTATCGACAAATGCAGTTTATAGGGATAATCACCCCTGAAAAAAATTGTATAATCTTACCCTCAATTTCTTGGTCGAGGATATGAGCAATTTTCTGCTCTGGAGATTTAAAAGCAATCTCTACACAAGCATGAACTGCTCCATCAGAGGCGAGATAAACAGAGTCTGAAGAAATCGAACAGCTCGAATCTTTGGAAACATGCCCCACATCCACCGTCTTCTGTAATTGGGACAATATCCTATCCATCCTGTCTGAAGTCTTATCCTTGCCAAGAAGCAAGTGCTGATTTTTAGATGCCCTCCCCTCCATGTTAATCTCATTAAAATGAAAACTCCCAACTCCGATGGATATAAGTTCTTCCATGAGAAGTCCAAGCGAATCTTCATTTAATGAGTGTATTGTTATGTAAACAGAAAGATCAATACCTGCATCCATAACTCTCCTTGCGGATAATATAGATTTTTTGTATGATCCATTGCCTCTTAAATATTCATGAACTTGCTCCTGTCCATCAATACTGATTGCCATGTGACCAAGACACCTTGCATACTTTCTCAAAAAGTCATCATCTATCATTGTCCCATTAGTGATTAAGTCTAGGCCTAATCCGGAGGCATGCGCTTCCTGGATAATTAGACCTAGATCTTTTCTCATAAGAGGTTCTCCCCCAGTGATTCTGAGAGTTTTTCCTCCAAGCTGGACAATGCGAGATATGACCATGAGTGATTCCTGGGTCGTCAACTCCTGACCGCCACGTCCTCCGAGTATGCAATGGAGGCATTTTAAATTGCAGTCCTTTGTGATTTCCCAGTGCCAATCTCGCACTGCCAGTTCTCGTTCCATCACTCACTCCTTAATAATGTCTATTGCCCCGACCTGCCTCAATACGGATACAAACTTCCTTACCTCATCACTATCTACAAATTCAGCATTAATACTTATCAGGGCATCCTCACATGTTACGCCCGACAGTATCTGCTGCATCATAGACAAAGCGATGTCATCAAGGATGATTGTCTGGTATTGCGTTACCAGATATTTTTCCTTGTGTTGAGAATTGAGTCGCATATACTTATTCAGCTTGAAGCGACGCAATTCACGGGGGATGTCTGATTCTTCGTGAGCACAGGTTGTGGGATTTGGTTTGCAGAAACTGCCATTCTCCCTTACAGCATAGTCAATACAGAATGTCTCAGAATGATTAGCATCGACTTTACAACCGCACATACAATCCGACAAAACCACACAACCCAGACATGGTTTTTCAACCCATCCAAGGTCACGGAATTCAGAAAGTTCCGGTTTGTGCCAGATTTCGTTCATCGGCTCACTCAGCACATTGCCATAAACCCGTTCAGATTGATTGCATAATCTGACTTCACCTTTGGGATTTACAGCGCAGAATGTTATCCCTGCTCCACAATCCGCAAACATGTTCTCAGTTATCAGCCTTTCATCCAAACAGAAAGGTATGGCTGTCCCCCATCCAACAGGAATTCCGAAGTCGTCCCTGCCCTTGATCATTTGACCCAGCGCTATCCTGAATTGCTCCAATGATGGCTTAAGTTCCAGTGAGCGAAGACTACCTATGCCACCATCTTCATATCTATCCACAAAAACACTTTCCATACCGAGCTTTTTTGCAAGCCCGATAACATCGTACATCTGATTGAAATTTGTCTTTGTCAGCACGGGTATGCACCTGACATCAAAACCCCTTTCCACATACAGATTAACTGATTTTATTGCCGTTTCAAAGCTTCCGCTTTTTCCAGCAAGAAAATCATGGGTCTCACCAATGCCATGCATGGGTATCCCTATGCAAGCCAGCTTGTCAGAAAGACCTTCAAGATAAACTTGCCCGTTCGTCACGATGGTAACCGATGATCTTTGCGAAAGAAGCTCTATATACTCATTAAGCTTCTCTGCACCAAGCAAGCTGGGCTCACCTCCTATCAAATACACATGAGGTATCCATGCTTCGAAAATTGATTTGACGATGTTATCAATAGTCGTGCGATCAATTTTCATGTTGCGGTTGGGGTTGTAACAAAAACGACAACTCTGGTTGCAAGCATAGGTTGTTTCTATGTGAACCAGATGTGGAACACTTGGAATGAAAATATCCATAGCATCATCTCCTTTTTTGAGCATATCCCTTGGAAAGCTCAATAATTTTGTTCATATCGTCATTTTCAGACGACCTGTTTCTTTTTTCATGGCCACATTTCTCGCATCGGAATGTTATCATGAAGCCCTTTCTTCCGCCTTCAACGCCGATCGGCGCCATGATTCCACCACAAGTAGCCTCCCTATCTCCCGGGTTAACGTCAACATGCTTGCTAAACAGGCATTTGGGACAATGATTTGTGTATCCATTACCCTCAACAAGCTTTCCACAATTCTCACATACAAAATCCTCGATACGCCTTGAAAATCGCCTTGCCATTTCGGCCTCCTTTTGTCGTATATTTTATTGTTAAGTTTCAATCCGTCTGTTTAACTGCAGAATATGCAGTTCATATCTTTATACAGATAAATATTATATTTGTCAAGGTTTGCGACCTCGCATTCTTTTGACTAAAACTATTTAGTATGGTAGTCTTTATAGTCAAGGAATGTACCTTTAAAAAATAACCCTAGGGAGGTAGCTATGTATATAGCATTGGAAAGGAACGAAGAATACTGCAATATCAGATCAACAAGCAATGGGGAACTGATTTTCTTGGATAAAAACAACGAACCGCTACTCAGCTATCCCGCTGAACTAACAGTAAAAACCTGCCCACTGAAATCACCACTAGTGGTACATCTAGAACTTACTCGGCGTTGTGGCTTGCATTGCAAGCACTGCTACATCTCTGCTGGTAAGCCAAGAAAAAATGAGCTGTCTACGACTGAATGGAAAAACATTCTCAATCAACTCAAAAGTTTGGAAGTTCTAAGTGTTTATTTTACTGGTGGCGATCCGCTGTTGCGAAAAGATTGTATAGAGCTCATAACTTATGCCCGAAGCATTGGATTGAGTTGCAATCTTCTGACCAGCGGACTAGAACTTGAGAAAAATATTGATGTGGATGACATTCCCAATGATGTTTTTCTAGTGCTGAGTTTCGATGGTGAAAATGGCACATCGATTTTGCGACATATCCACGGAAAGCAAATCCTAAGCGTGATTAACAATCTCAGATCACGAAATAGGGCATTTGCAATTCAGGGCTTGATCTTCAAGGACAACATCGATGAGATGATTCAAACCACAAAGTGGTGTACTGAAAACAACGTCGACTTCTCCCTTAATGACATACTGCCGATCGGAAGAGCAAAGAGAAATACACACCTACTTTTGCATGAAGATCAAATCCCAAAGCTTTTAAAACTTGAGAAGGCTAAAAGGATTCACGAGGAATGCCGATTAATAAAGATGCCCGCATATCCGGTTTCTAACCCAAATATCTACGAGTCGATATCTGAGTTAGTTAAGGCAACCGGAAGACCAGAACCAGGTCTTTTTGTCGCATATGTAAGTTCGGATGGATTTTTGTATGCTGATAATTACTATGCCGCAGAAAACTGGAAATCGAAGTATAATCTTCGTCATACAAAATTTTCAGATGCTTGGACACTTGCATTTGAAGATGAGAGGAAACTACGGATTGACACCTTTGCCGGATGCATTGAATGCTCCCTACTCAAGACTGGTGGATATTGTGACTTGCAAAACATGGCAATGTCCAATCATCTGTACAAAACCACCAACTACTGCGGGGTATACCCAACTCTAAAAAAGTTGAAAATCCGCAGGACATCAATGTGAGAACCTTCACACAACAAAATGACCGACTGAAAAGCCGGTCATTTTTCACATATTTTTGAAATATTATTTTCTTCTTAATAAAACAATATTGTCTGGTGAAACATTTTTTAGAAGTTTTACGTTATCTCTTTCAAAAAAACCAATCAACTCAAATTTGCCATCTTTATCCAAAAGAAGTTTTAATTCCTCAGGAAAAATTATCTTAAGATCATCCTTGTCAATAAATTTCATTTTCTTGCCGCCATCTTCAACTTCCATTTTTAATATTTGAGTTACAGTCTGTTCTAATGGATTTTTTGGAACTATTTGATAAGTCGTTTTTACCTTAATTTTATCCTGTTTCATTATCCATCGTTGTGGCTTGAAAAAAGATGTATCAGCCCAATTTATAGCAATATTTTCTATGAGATAAAGTCCGCCAGAATTAATTGAGTCTGCAACTGAATTTAAGTGTGAAAGAAATAAATCATTATTTTTAACATAAATAATTGACCCCATCATTATATAGGCAAAATCAACTTTTTGCTTCAATTTAAAATTATTAATATCAGCTTTTATTGCATTTATCTCTAATCCTTCTTTTCTAGATTCATCATTTAGATAGTCAATCATTTTTGAATTAGAATCAATTCCAATTGCTTTATATTTTCTCTTAGCCATCTCCCTAAGTTGTAAAGCAGTTCCGCAAGCCAGGTCCAAAACAACTTTTACATCTATCTTACTGTATTTTCTTACAAATTTTTCAAATAAATTAGCTTGTTCTTTTGGGTTGACAAAGCTAAAGGCAATCTCATAATATTTAGCTTGATTATAAATTTGTGATTTCATAGGCTTTTATAATTTGATTAATTTATCTAGCTTAATATTAATCTGAATATTTTGCAAATTATTATATTAATATATCATAAATTTCTCTAGCATTTCCACTAAACACCTTCTGTTCCATATCTTCATCCAACCCCAACGATTTCACCAGCTCAATATGCTCCTCAATTTTGCACATCGGCCAGTCAGTGCCGAAAATAACTTTATCAGGTCTATCAGAAATAGTTTTTCGCAATATCCCTCGTATCTTTTCTATTCCTCCGCTTTTTTCCATTACCTCAGCATCGGCCATAGCGGCAGTTTCAAAATAGATATTGGGGATATCTTTGGTTATTTCATAACAATAATCCATTTTCGGCCAATAATAATGCGTGATAATCACTTTCAGTTTTGGATATTTTTTCGCCACCTCGACAATATATTTCGGATCATTCCATTTGGCGCATTCACTATCTCCTGAGTTTTCTCCGGTATGAAACAGGACTGACATACCTAGATCTTGGCATAATTCATAATAAGGAAGGCATCGTTCATCAGTAGCGTAAAATGGATCGTGTCCCGGGAAAAACTTCAGACCTTTAATTTTCCCCTCTTCTAAAAGTTTTCGATATTTTTCCAATTCACTCGAACCTCTCTGGATGATTTGCGGACTGCCCAGCAGAAAAAAATTTTTGCGCTCGCCAATCAACTCCATCGCTTTTTCTAAATCAGCAATGTTGTTACTGCCCTCGATGTTATCCGGAATGATAATTGCCGCGTTTATTTTATTTTTTTCCATCTCCTTCAGAAACAAATCAAAAGCACCTTGTAAAGAAGTTGCATTATTATCATACAGCGAGATATGGACGTGAGAATCAATAATCATAATACTATTACACTAACTTTCAATATCTATTTTTTAATTATAGCATTCTCAACAAGCGTTAGTAAATCCCCAACACATCTCCCCTGCTTTTCCAAGCTATAAAAAAGGCTTGTTCATAGCCTTTTTCTTTTCTAATATAGTCCTGCAACTCATTAATGCATAAAATAATTGGGGTCAGGTGCCTTTTTTTGGTCGTCCTCTTTGTTTTAGCGTCGCAGTTAAGTCTAATTTTTCTGCTATTTTTTTAATCCAATCATCTTCTCCATATGGAATTTCGATAATGAATATTTTTATTTAATTTTCTCCAATATAAATTTCTTTATTATTTTGGCAGATTTGTAGGCTTCCTCCGCCTCCAACCAGGAAAATTCCGGAAAATCTCCCGGATAGCGAGTTTCGATATAAAAAACTCCCAGCATACTAATTTCCATATGAATTGTTTTTATATCCGGAAAATATTCCGAAATAAGTTCCTCAAGTTTCACTAAGTCGTGAATTTTTATTAGATCGTTTTTTATAAAAATCAAAAAACCTTTCAAATATTTTTCCGCCATTTGCTGAGCCAGAAAACAAGCAACCGATGGCGTCCCATCCTTGTGCTTTAGAATCGATTTGATATTCAACTCATCCTCATCCGCCTTTTGAAACCAAAGTTTCACAACGTCTTTATTACCTTTCATACAGCGTCTTTCCCTGATTAACAATTTTACTTAAAAAAGGCTCTTTCAATTTTTTCCATTTTTCCATTTGTTCTGGGGTATAGACTACAAAATCCATCGCTATGTGCCTGGGAAAAAATGACCGATTGATTCGCTGAGACATTTCTCGTGTGTTGTCCGTCTTTTTAACTATAAATATATCAACATCACTGTCTTTTGTTGGCTTTCCCCAAGCATAAGAACCGAAAAGAATAATTTTTTCCGGTTGATATTCACGAACGATTTTGTCCGTTATTTCTTGAATTTTTTTCTCCATTTCTTCACTCATAACCTCATCCTAACAAAATATAGCCAAAAAATCAAGCCGGCAAGAAACATTAGAAAAACGGTTATCAATCTAAGTATTTCCAAAAAGCGACTTGTCCAAAATTTCTTTCGGTTCTATTTTTGAAATTTTATCCCAATTATCTAATTTCCCACTCAACCGTATTATTTTTCTATTCTGGATAGGACAAATTTCTTTATTTTCATGGCAAATTCAAAAGACTCATTTGCCATTTCCCAAGTAAAACTCTCTATAGGAATATCCGCCGGATATCGAGCTTCAATATAATATGGATCTAATGTCACCGTTGCATCGATTAATTCAGCTGAAACTGAATCATCATGTAAGCCAATCATGGCAACTAAGGCAGATAGATTGTGAATTTTCGGATAATCTCCGCTATAAAATAGCAACAGAGCTTTTAAATATTTTTCACTGATTTGCTGGGAAACAAAACAAACATGCATCGGTGTTCCATTGCGCTCTCTTAGAATTCCAACGGCATTAACCTCATCATCTTGCGCACGCAAAATCCATTCGATAGCGAGTTTCTTATTATCTTGCTTATTGTTCATATACTACTTTACCATTATTAATTATTTTTTGCACAAATGGATCACCCATTCTTTCCCTGCTCTTGAATTGTTCCGGCGTATACACCAATGCATCAATGGCTATCCGACTACCAAAGACAATTCTGCCCACCTCCCGATTTCTTGCAAAAATATTTTTCTCTGTTTCTTTTATAATAAACAAATCCACGTCACTGTCTTTTGTCGGTTTTCCCCAAGCATAAGAACCGAAAAGGATGATTTTTTCCGGTTGATATTCACGAACGATCTTGTCCGTTATTTCTTGAATTTTTTTCTCCATTTCCTCACTCATAATCCCAGCATAACAAAAAACAACCAAAAAATCAAGTCATTAAAAAAACGGCCACTAATCTAAACTTCTCCAAAAAGTGACTTGTCCAAAATTTCTTTCGGTTCTATTTTTGAAATTTTATCCCAACTCAGATTAGAATTAATTTTTAGATACGCTTTGACTATTTGATATCCAATTGAATATCCAGCCCAAAAAGGATACTTTTTATTTTTTCCCAAAAACACCTCCTGATAGGTCTTGTCATCACTTTTATTCAATAACCCATTTATTTCTTTGGAAATAGCAACACATTCTTTTCGGGACAATACTTTGACCCAAGGAGTAGTTTTTCCAACTATGCTCTCAGCAAAATTATCTGCCATTCCTTCATAGACCAAGGATTCGAGCAATGTCCATGTTTGAGGATTTTTTTTCTTTGCGATGACTGAATGATGAAATTCATGACATACTGACCTTTTTAGCGCATCTTGCCATCCTTTAGTCGGATTTATATCAATCAAAATAGTGTTTTTCCAAGAGCAGAAACCTCCCACGCCATTCATTTTTTCTTTTTTAAATTTGCTAAAACTAGGAAAAATAAATACATAGACAACACCTGATTTCAGACTGCTGCTGCATTTTTTCAACACATCCGTTACTGTATTTTTAACAGCTAGTTCATCAAAATCAGCTTTAGAAATCAGTTTGAATTTTTCACGACCAAAAACTGATTTCATCAAATGACTCTCTAGATCGATTCTATTGGCGAAACCGGCATAGTCTATGCCGGAAATTTTTGGAACATTCTTAGCTAGAGAGTTAATAAAATCTTTCTTATTTTTGTATTTTTTATTTTCATAATCAAGAAAGTAAAAAACATTAGCAATTATTTTGTTATCACTATTCTTAATTTCAAATTTTTTCATATGCGTTATTACTCCCTATCTCTTGGCCTTCAGATCTATTTAACTTCCTACTATATATTTGAACAAATCCCTTTTTTGCAGTATACTGAAGACAAAGCTTTCAGAATAGAGAAGTGAAAGATTGGAACCCACCTGGATTATCAGGGAAAAAAGTTATTTTTTCCGATATATTAGACCTCTTGCGCAATAACTCACTACTGCAATTTCCATATTTTGGTCAAATTTTCCAAAAATTTTCTTGGCTTAGCTACGGCTAAACCGCAAAAATTGTTTGAAAAATTATCCCTCAAAATCTGAAAATTTCGTTACGTAACTTATTACACAAGAGGTCTATTTTTTACGGAATCCACGCGCTTATCTCTTGCATTGAGAGCTTTTAGCTTTTTAGGACTAAAATTATTTTTCTCTTTTTTCCATAAAATCCTTAAATTTCAATAAAGCGATTCTTCTCATAGAAATAGCATTTTTTTCCGCACTGGTCATTTCGGCATAGGTTTTTGCACTGCCCTCCGGCACGAAAAAAGCATCATAGCCAAAACCATTCTCCCCGCGCAAAGATTCCGCTATTTGGCCGTGGATAGTGCCAGTGAAAATGTGCACGCCCTTTTGATCGGCGTAGGCGATGCAGGTGGAAACTGAAGCCTGGCGATTTTTTTCTTCCCTCAGTAAATTTACTATTCCGGCTGGCCCCAAGGCTTGCAAAAACCAAGTCACTAGCGCTCCCGGCAAGTTTCCCAGAGCGACAATGTTCAGGCCGGTGTCATCCACCAATACCGGCTGCCCGGTCAAGCGAAAGGCCGTCAAAGCTTTTTCTCGAGCCACTACCTCCACATCCACCGCCTGAATTTCAGGAATCTCCAAGTCCCTGGTCACAATTTCCACGCCGGCAATCGCCCGCACTTCTTCCGCCTTCCTGGCGTTGCCCGTAACCAATATTATTTCTTTTTGCATATCCATTCCTGTTATTTAACCACATCAAAGAAAGAAAAGTCACTTTTTTTGCCTGTTTTTTTGTCTATGGCATACCAATTATATTTTCCTACCGGTTTGTTGATAGTATAGGTCAGAGAAAATTTTCCCTTATCATCCGTCTTGATCACCATTGGCCTGTAGTAGCTGCCGCCATAAGCGGAGAAATGCAGTTCTACGTCGCTATTAGGAGAAAAGTTCTCGCCGGATTCTTTTATAGTCTCGCCGAATCTGGCCCGATCGGAAACTGTAAAAATTGAATTCTTGGGCATATAGGTGACACTTTTTTTGATCGTATCGGAGGTATCGCCATTTTCCGACCGGAACTTCAGATAGAAATCTTGCTTGCCTGGATCATTTTTATCCAACTTCAAGGTGATAGTATCATCAATATTATTCCAATCCTCTCCTTTGAAATCTTTTCTGTCAGAAAGTTTATAATCGGTCACTCCTAGCAGATTATCCAGGTTCAGCTTGATTTTATCCAATAAAGTTTTCTTGCTTTTTACTTCACTGCCCTTGAAACTAATTTTTATATCATCAAATTTAGCTTTCTCCTGGGTAACTTTTTCCGTTTCGATTGTCACCGTGGCCACATAACTTTTTGTCGAATTATCCTGCGCTCTCACGGTATAGGTGACGGGATTGGTGAAATTTTGCACTGCCCCGCTAGCCGGCGTGATGGACGAGCCAGTCTGCATAATCGTCGGCACAAGAGCTGTCACATTTGATCCAAAAGGAACTGTCAAATCGATGGCATTGCCACTAATCACGCCCGTGATGGCTGGACTAAATTCATTCAAGGAAAAGCTGGTGATATCTTTATTCGTAGATAGTTGGGCGTTTATAATCACTGTCACCACATAATCTTGAGTAGAATTATCCTGGGCTCTGACAGTATACGTGACAGGAGTGGTGAAATTTTGCGCCACTCCGGTGGCCGGTGTGAGCGTGGCGCTGACACTACTGGCAATGGTCGGAACCAAAGCAGTTACATTAGTACCATAGAGAACACTGAGAGACACCGTATGATCAGTTTCGTTGATGGTGCCGGTGACACTTGGCGTGAGACCGTTGAAAGAAAAAGTGGTGAGAGCTTTAGCAGAACTGGCCGGCAGCACAGTCACTGTTACTACATAATTTTGCGTAGAGGCATCTTGCGCTGTGACGACATAGGTAACTGGGGAGGTGAAATCTTGCGCGACTCCACTAACCGGGGCAATAGTAGCACTGGCGCTGATGGTGATCGTGGGCACTAAAGTAGTGACGTCAGTGCCATACGGAGCACTGACCGCTACGGTGTGATTAGTTTCGTTGATAGTGCCGGTGACGTTTGGTGTGAGACCGTTGAAGGAGAAAGCGGTGATGGCTTTGGCAGAACTATTGAAAAGTGAATTCAAATATTGCAATGTGCCATAGGCATTGATTCTTTTTCCCGTGCCAGTTTTGCCAGCCAAGGATGTTAGGACATCCCCGTGATCAATCACTGCAGCTTTGATTTGTTCTTTCGTGGCTGTCGGTTGATAACCCCAAGCTAAAGCCGTCAGACCCACCACGTGCGGTGTGGCCATAGAGGTGCCAGTATCATAGGCATAGTCGGGATGAGACTGAGTGCTTACCCCAAGATTATCAATAAAGCAACCCATATTACTTTCCACGCTGCCGTTAGTCACCCAGCGCCACCGCAATTTGAAATTAGCTGTGCGATACATTGGGGGAATACTTATTGAAGGATAATCATAAGTAAATAAATTGCCATCACTAAAAATATCTACATTGTTATCTGAATTGGTATCGGTGTCCAAAGAATATTCGCTATATTTAGCTATTTCAGTAAAATTCACTCCATCACTGCTAAATTCCAAAGCCACATAGTCATTCCAACTCGGGGTGTATTCCGTGTCACAGGCCACCATAAAATCAACTGTGGCATTAGTTGCCGCGGTGGATGATAAATCCAGGGTTGGCGCAGTAGCGTAATTATTTTGATTAGCCAAATAAGGAATGTGTGGAAAATCACTCCAAAGAACCCCTCCAGATCCCCAAGTAGAGCCCGTTGTAGTCCAACCAGATGGCATACTCATTGAAGAAAAAGGTTCTGCCAAAAAATATGTTGGGTCTGCAAAATTGCCATCGATCGTGCTGAAAATATCCACCCCAGGAGCCCCCACATCCACAAAATCAGTGCCATAATCAGAAAAATAAGCCAATTTATCTTGATTATCCGTGGCAGCCACGCCAATAACATTATCTAGTCCTGTCCAACAAGAAGTAGTGCCACTATAATCAACTGGCGCACTATAATCCCCAGCTTGATGCAAAACTCCTGCATTGCCAGCAGCCGCGATAAAAAGACCGTCGAAATCTCGAATCGCATTATATTCCGCTTGATCAAAAACTGCCGTACAAGCACTTGTACGAATGCTTCCATAACTAGCATTGATAATTTTTGCGCCGTTGTTCTGGGCAAACTGAATACCCCTGACAATTTGAACGGTAGTAAGACCGTCTTTAATTGCCATAATTTTGGCATGCGGAGCCACTCCAACTACGCCTTCATTATTATTCTTAATAGCAGCAATTGTGCCGGCTACATGCGTGCCATGCAAAGATGATGTAGGCATAGGATCCTTATCGCCATCCTCAAAATCATAGCCATGCAGACAACCGCCTAAGGGATTATTATTATAATCTTTACAAGCGCTCCCATCCCACATATTCGCAGCCAGATCCGGATGATCATATTTCACACCCGTGTCGATAATCGCCACGATAGCAGAACCACTGCCTTCCGAAACTGCCCAAGCTTCCGGCGCATCGATATCCGCATCGACTGTGCCGACTTGTCCGCCGATTGTTTGCCCGGTATTATCCAAGCCCCACAAAAGATCCTTATTAGTGTCATTGGTACTGATTGTCATTGGCTGATAGACGAAATTTGGCTGGGCATATTCCACATTGGGATCATTTTTCAACTCAACCACTTTGTCTTCCACACTTTTTCCATCAGCAATTGCAAAGGTGGCAATGTTAGCGGAGCGAACAAACTCCGCGTCTTTTCCCGCAAGTCTTTTGCTGGCAGCAAAGGCGGTGGTCTTTAAGTTTTCTATAGGATCAACGCCCGCTTTCAAATTAATGGCTGATTTTCTGAACTTCACCAGCACTTCCCCGGAAACATATTTCAAATCCTTTTGCCCATCCTTCTTCGGAATAGCTGATTCGTCTATTTTGCCATGCCCTATTCCATTAGCCAACGCCACCACTGAAGAATGGAAAATAAAAAAAGCACCCATAATTATAACGCTGATGCTTGCAAAGATAAGCAATCTCTTATTCCTCCTGTTCATGGTTTTTATTTTAATTATTTTTTAAAAAATTCTATTTTAATTATATCCTATTTTTTCTATAAAGTATATATTAGACTTATTGCTTAATAAGTTGCGTAACGAAATTTTCAGATTTTGAGGGATAATTTTTCAAATAATTTTTGCGGTTTAGCCGTAGCTAAGCCAATAAAATTTTTGGAAAATTTGACCAAAATATGGAAATTGCAGTAGTGAGTTATTATGCAGTAAGTCTATTATGTCAAGTAAATTAGGAGCGCCAGGCATACAAAAAAATCCCGGCCGCTGTGGCTACGTTTAGCGATTCCATTTGATCCGAAATTTCTATCTTGACGCTGGCTTGCGCCAACTGCAAGACTTCCTCGCTCACGCCATGGCTTTCACTGCCCAACACTAAACAAAAAATAGGACTAGCCTTAAATTCTACCAAGGCCACTCCGCCATCCGAGTTGGCCGCATAAATCGGCAAGGCGGTTTCTTTGAGCCAAGCAAAATTTTGATCTTCCACAATATGCAGTTTAAAAAAAGCGTCTTTAGCCGCGTTAATCACTTTGTTATTGAGCACATCCACGCAAGCTTCGTCCAGCATAATATTCTCGAAGCCAAAAGCCAGCGCGGTGCGCAGAATGGTGCCTAAATTTCCCGGGTCACTGATGCCATTGAGATAAATAACGGATTTGCCCGGAATGAGGGCGGACGGTTGAATGGCATACACCGCCGTGATACCGGAGGGCGTCTCCAGCTGCGAATAATACTTATTTAACTTAGGGTCAATCAAATACCATTGCGTGCAAGCAGAATGTGCTTGCAAATAGGCGAACTTCTCCGGACGACTATCGATGAATTTTTGCGTGACAAACAAACTTTGGAAATCATGGTCGCTGACTAGGGCATCATAAATAATCGCCAGATTCTCCACCATAAATTGACCTAGCTGTTGGCGATATTTTTTGCGAGCCAATTTACCCAGCAGCTTGATTTGGGTATTTTGCGGACTGCTGATAATTTCCAGTTTTTTCATCAATTCAAAATTGCGCTAATTAATTTAGTGATGCCAATTTTTTCTTTGGAAGAATAGGGAATAATTATATGGTCTCCAACCTGATTCTGAATTTTTTGCAGTTGCCTGTCATAGTCGGTTTTTTTTATTTTATCCACTTTATTGGCCACAATAAGAATAGGCTTTTGATATTTCTCCAAACTGCGCAAGATTTCCAAATCGTTCTCTTGCGGACCGACCTTAGCATCCACAATCAGCACAATCAATTTTTGTGCATAGCCCGCCGCAAACAAATACCAATTAATCAATTCTCGCAGGCGCTCACGGGCTTGAAAAGAAGCCTTGGCAAAACCATATCCCGGCAAATCCAATAGATATAGAGAATTATTCACCAAAAACAAATTGATTTCTTGCGTGCGACCGGGAAAAGAACTGGTTCTGGCCAAATCTTTTTGACCAGTCAAAGAATTGATAATGCTCGATTTGCCGGCATTGGAACGGCCAATAAAAGCCACTTGAGAAATATCATTCTCCAGCTCCGGACAAACATCCACAATACCCCGCACAAACGTGGCGGAAGTTATTTTAGTCTTATTGGAATTTTTCATTTTGCGAAATGTTATCCCCGAAATTAATTGCGGAAAATTACGATGCTAATTTATTTTTGACTTTTTCCACCATGTCGCCGATACCCCAATTAGATTTGATCAAGAAATCGAAGGCTCCGTTGGCAAGGCCGTCATACAAATTTTTAGCATCATCAATATTAGTCATAATCATTACCGGCACATCCTTGCCAAATTCAGTAGCTCTCAGTTTTTTCAGCATGGTGATTCCGTCCATTTTGGGCATAATAATGTCCAGCATAATCATATCGGGATTATTTTTTTCCGCGCTGGCAAGACCCTCTTCGCCGTCAACCGCCTCTAATACCTCAAATTCTTCCGCCTTGAATCTTTCGACTAAGGCCTTTCGCAAGGAATCTTCGTCCTCCACAATTAATATCTTTTTCATATTGATCATTAGACCTCTTGCTCAATAACTCACTACTGCAATTTCCATATTTTGGTCAAATTTTCCAAAAATTTTCTTGGCTTAGCTACGGCTAAACCGCAAAAATTATTTGAAAAATTATGCCACAAAATCTAAAAATTTCGTTACGCAACTTATTAAGCAATAGGTCTACTTTATTTAAATTAAATTATTAACTACTTAAAGTTTTTTCACCTTCGTGACTGGGCATACCATGTTTAGGAATAGCCATATAAAAAATCGTACCATATCCTTCTGTCTGACCATCCGGACCTTCTCTTTCGAAAGTGGGAGACTCAAACCACAACCGGCCAGCCGCCGCCTCCATAATCATCTTGGCAATATACAAACCAATACCTGAGCCATCCCCTTCTTTTATGCGGGCATTATCAGCACGGAAAAATTTTTGAAAGATTTTATTTTGTTCTGCTAACGGGATGCCAATACCGCTATCTGCCACCGCTATCCAATATTCATTCTCCTTTTCCATCAAAGAAATGGTTATCCGGTTATTTTCTTCCGTCGAATAACGCACGGCGTTCGTAATCAAATTATGCAACACCTGGTCTGTTAGCATACTATCAATAGCAATTTCTATGGAAGGTGCTTGGGGTTTTTCAAAAACAACTACGCGCCCTTTATCCTTGCTCCAGACTTCCAGGTCATGAATCACGTCCACAATAAATTTCACTAAATCAACCGGTCTGGGATCAATTTTTAAGCGACCCGTTTCCAGACGAGAGATGTTTAATAGATCATTCACCAAGTGCATCATCCGTACCCCGCTATCATGGACTTCTCCCAAATAATCTTGTTGTTTCTCATTCAATGCTCCCGCATTGCCCGCTTGCAACATCTCCGTATACCAACTGATAGTAGTGAGCGGTGTGCGCAATTGATGCGAGGCAATAGAAACAAAATCTGTTTTCATCCGATCCACCTCTTTCAGATGTGTCACATCGTGGATAATAATCGCACCCCCCACGATTTTTTTCTTCGCATCTCGCACGGGAGAAATATACATTTCATAGAAAAACTTCGAAACCGGCGCCTCTTCTATATGCATAATCTGGCCTGTTTGAATAGATTCTCTGATCATCGATTCTAATTTTATATCCGGAAACAGCGAAAAAAGTTCCGTAACGGAATAATCATCATTCATCAATCCGGTCATTTTTTGGGCGGCCGGATTCATCAAGACAATTTTTTGGTGATTATTAAACATAATCACTCCGTTATTCAAACTCTCTACCAGGGATTGATTCATAGAATGCTGCGAACTGATTAATTCCTGCAAACGCACAATCGAAATGGAGGCGATGGAGGCCATAGATCGCACTAATTCCTGTTCACTTTCCGTTTTATATAAATCCGCCTTGGAAGAGGAAATATAGAGCGCTCCTAATGTTTTATCGCCAAGACCTAGCGGGATAACAAATCCTGAATTAGGCTGAGCCACGCCAGTGGAACTGACCGGCACACCAAATTGCGCCATCTTAAATTGCTTATTCTCATCAATATATCCCTGAGCGATAGAGGAAACTTCCACTTGAGCATTCTGAGCAATATAGGTTATCAAGGTCTTTTTCACTTCCGTTAAATATTCTGCGCTCGCTACTTCCTTTAAATACACCCGGGAATTAAAAGTGTCTTCCGTGGCATCAAAAATAATATAGGCGGCCACACTGTAATCAATGATTTCCCATAAATAGGCATTTACTAAATCAATAGCCTGCCACAATTCGACTACGTCTACCAGCTCTGCACTTAAGGCTTTCAAGGCCTCCAATTCATAATGTCTTTTTTGCAAGAGATTGTTTAAAGTAGCTAATTTTTCTTGTAATTGATGCACCTCGGCGGTACTAAAAGCAAGTTGCTCTTCCAAGGCATAACATTCGTCATCCAATTTTACTTCAGTGGTATTGTCCATGATTATATTTATTTACCTTTATTTACATCCGCTTGCGAATCTCCACATCCCCGCTCTCCAAAAAAAATTTTACTGACCGGCCCACATTGCCACCGACATCCTCAGAAACAATCGGGATGGCCGATTCCTTTAGCTTTTCTCGCACTGATTCAATATTTTTCCGACCCATGCTCAGCCGGCCGCTTACCAGAGTGACGAACATCTCCGAACCGCCAAAAATCTTAGCCACAACATCATCCGGAAAGCTGCCCAAATGTTTCAATCTCTCAATCAACTTATCAATGGCTTTATCCGCATAGCGCAAGGCATGCTCCCTATCAGCATCATACCGAACCGTCAACATAGTATTTAGTCGTGATTTTAGATTGTCAGCCGGAAGCATGATGTGCGCCAAGCCTCCCTGTTTTTTCTTGGCATCATACAAACAAACTGCCACACAGGAACCCAGTCCAGGGGCTTCCAAAACAGAATCATGCCCCCCAACCGCCAATTCGCCTGCATTTATTGAAACCGCTGTCATAATTTTTTATACAATAATTAGTCTAAAAACAAGCTCTAAGTGCGGCTCTGCAACATTTCATTAGCGGATTCACTATCGGATATTAGAAAAAACTTGCCATGGATATCATTCGGCTTGATGATTAATTTTGTTTCAAATACCAAAATGTTTTGAGAGGTTTGAGATATTTCGGCAATAATTTCATCCATCATAGCCTTTATCATATCCGTAGCTATATTTGGCACTGATTGAATTAAATTAATCTTTATCTCTTTATGAATAGCGGACAAAAAAGATCCCACAATAATATTACTCGTCTCTTTAATAATGGATTCTTTGGAGTAATCGGCCTGCTCCTTCCTTTGATCATTTTTTACATCAGCACTTCCTTTATTATATCTTGCTCTCACCATTTCACCAAATTTATCCCCATCCTGTTCCGGGAAAGCCACCAAGGCAAAACCATTAGTGACCCGCTCAATACGAAAAACCACCATCGTAAAAGCCTCTTCCGCTTCTCCAATATGCTGATATAGCGTTGTCGGAAATAATACTCTATTTTTCACCACTACCACTTTGACCGGCTGACCAACAATCATAGCCAATGTCTTGGAGGCTTGAGCCGCTCCAATGACAGCTATTTTCTCAAAGCTAGCTAAATTTTCATTTTTAATAATGTTGCTTTCCATTTTTTTTAATAATCTAAAATAATTGATTCCAAATCTACGATCGGCACGGGCTGTCCGTCACCCAAAATAGTCACAGCGGAAAAATAACTTTTCTTACGAATATTATGACCCAGCGTCTTCACAATGATGTCTTGTTGGGTTTCCACACTGTCTACAATCAAACCGATTTTTCTATCCTTGAGTTGGGACAAAATAATAGTTCCTTCCGCAATATCTTCCGCCGCCTCGGTCGCCCCGCCGGTTGTCAGATTCAGAATCTTGTCCAGGCGAAATAAGGGAATGCCCTCTTCGTCAATAATAGCCACTAATTGATCCGCTTGCTTCTTTTTTTCTACTGCCGTTATATTTAGTAGACGATTGACATTGGTAATCGGGATAGCATATTTCCTATCCGCTACTTGCACGAGCAGGGCTTTGATAATGGCCAAGGAAACAGGCAAATGCAATAGGAAAACAGTTCCTTTTCCCACTTCTGATTCAATCTCCACTCGTCCGCCAATCGCCTCAATTCTAGCCTTGACGACTGCCAAACCCACGCCCCTCCCGGAAATTTCGGTCACATGCTCCGAGGTGGAAACGCCGGAAAACAAAAAATCCTCGCGACTCAAATCGCTTTTATTTTTTTCCCGCATCTCATCAACTTTTTTCCAATCAATACCCTCTCCGTCATCACTCACGGAAACTACCACGTGATCCTTGACTCTTTTGGCCGACAAAGTTATTTTTCCTTTCTTTTCAATGCCATGATCAATCGCGTTGCGCAACAAATGAATCAGGGGTTCCCCCAAGCTATCCATAATATTCCTGTCTAACTCCAATGACGAGCCTTCAATAATAAATTCAATCTCTTTCTTTTCCTGTTCCGCTAGGTCACGAACCATGCGTGGAAAACGGTTAAATACTTGATCCAGTTGCGTCAGGCGCAATTGCAAAACTTGGTATTGCAATTCATTGACCAATTGTTTGTGATTGTCCAAAACTTCAATTAAAAATTTTTCCGTTTCGTCATTCTCCTTGCTCTGCGCGGTCGTAAAATGCGCACTGATTTTTTCTTTAGCGGTCTGCAGACGCAATTTATTGACCATGAGCTCGGCGGCCAATTCCACCAAAGCGTCTAATTTCTCTGCGCGCACCTTCACCTCCCGAATTTGGGAAAAAATTTCCGGTTGCCGCATGATTTCAGTTTCAATTTTTTCATCCACATGTTCCAGCTCCCCCACTTTGTCCACCAACGGATTAGCAGAAATTTGCTTAGCATCACTATTCACCACCTCCGCCACCAAACGACGTAATTCATCCACGGCGCCAAAAAGCAAACTCACTCCACCGCTAGAAATTTTATTTTTGATATTTTCCACCATCCCTTCAAAGCTATGCGCCAGATTGCTAATTTCCCCATACCCCATAGTAGCGGCGATTCCCTTAAGAGTATGCGAATGCATCATTAATTCTTTGGCAATCTCCTGATTGCCCATGTCCGCCTCAAATCTCACCAAGCCAGCATCAAGAATATCCAGATGTTCTTGACTTTCCGATAAAAACAATTGTTTATACTTTTCCTGATCGACCATAATCAATGCAAAATTTTGCGATAACTTAATTATCCCCTATCATGCAACTTCCTTGTCAATTGACCCAATCGGTGCGCAATTTGATCCAAGGGCAAAACCTCATCCGTAAAACCGGCAATTTGCACCGCTCTAGGCATACCAAAAACTACCGAGCTAGCTTCATCCTGAGCAAGCACTTTCCCGCCTACTTGTTTGATGGCTTTAGCACCCACAGTGCCATCATCTCCCATACCAGTCAAAATCACGCCGATCGTTTCCGGACCGAAACATTCCGCCACTGAGGTAAATCCCATATTAATGGACGGGTGCGTCAAGCCATGCGCATCAATCAAACGACTCTCATTGTCGGGAGAAGTAATAAAGAAGTGCTTGTCTCCAGGGACAATATAAATATGATTTGTTTCTATAATTTCCCCGTCTATCATGTGAGTGAGGGGTAGTTTTGTTAATTTGCTCAATCTTTCCGCCAGAGAGATAGTGAATGTCAACGGAAGATGTTGGATAACAATGACCGCTGCCTGCAAATCAGCCGGCAATCCAGACAAAAGATCTTCCAGAGCTCTTGGGCCGCCGGAAGAAGAACCAACTACAATTACTTTCATAATCAAAATTTAGCTTTATTATTCACCTTAACGAGACTCTTTCCCGCGAAAGCTTCCATACAAGCTCTTACTGCACAAATTATACCAGTGCCTTCTTCACTTCATCAATAACTTGTTTTTCCTCAAAAGGCTTAATAATATAACCCAACACTCCCAAATCTTTGGCCTGTTTGATCATATCATCTTGTCCGACAGCGGAAACCATGATAACCTTCGCTCCTTGCGGAATTAATTCTTTCGCCACTTCAATACCATCCTTTTCCGGCATAATCACATCCAATAACATCAAGTCCGGCTTTTCACTCTTGAATTTTTCCACTGCTTGCTCCCCATTCACTGCCTCAATGATGTTATCGAAGCCATTTTTAGTCAAAATATCCGAAAGTATTTTTCGCATAAACTGACTGTCATCGGAAATTAATATCTTAGCCATTTTTTTATTTGCTTCATTGCGTCCCTATGAGGAATGACAATGTAGCGCATTAATTATTTACAAAAAAATTATTTATTAGCTTGTTCGTCCATCTTCGCCAGGAAGAAAAAATATAACCGCACCTTAAAAGCCATTTCATCTACCGATAAATCCGTCTCGAATAGAAAAGCCATTTCGTCTTTACTGGCATTGGTTTTTATTTTTTCCATCATGCCCACCAAATGTGATTGCGTAACCATGCCCGGCACGCCCAACAAAATACGCACTTTGCTGTCATTACCTAATTGAGTAGCATAGGCATTAGCTAGGATATTCAGGGTTTCTCTGACGGTTGAACGATCAATCTCTTGCATCACTTTGGTGGTATTTTCCGGTCGTCCATTAAATAGATCCACTAACCGCAAAGCCTCTGATCGCTCCATAGATAGGATGCTAATGCCACCGATTCCGCTAATTGCCTGAGTATACGCCACTATCGAATGTTCTTTGACTTTATCAAAAATTTCCATCGTTTGCTCATAGGGGATCATCCTTGCCTTCTTGGTTTCTACTACCACTTTTCGCTTAGAAAGAATGGATAGAGCTCTTGTGGCTCCGACCTCACCTACTTTTGCCGCACGCATCAGTTGTGCATCACTAAATACAGCCATTTTTTTATTTTTTTAATTATTAGACCTTCTTTATTTAACTCAAATTATCATTCTTAACCTGACTAATTTTTTTCTTCTCTTCTTCTGTAAAGGCCTCTTTCAAATTTAATATTAGCACAATTCGCTGTTTTGCACTATGCAGATCATTAACCAAATTCACTTCTTTCGATTTATCTATTATTTCCTTACCATTCTCCTCATCCATAATAATCACGCCACTGATGTATTCTGCGCCAATTTTACTACTAACAGTTCCCGGCGTAGCTTGAATAGCTTCATTGGGAACACGCAACACCTCCACGACTTCATCCACCATAACACCAAAAGGAGATTCCACGGCATCAATCACCATGATGTGTTGAGGTTTGATATCAGGATTATCCCGATGTAAATCAAATCTCTTTTCCAAATCAATCACGGAAATAACCTTACCACGCAAATTTATTAAGCCAGCCATAAAACTCAGGCTATTAGGAATGGGGGTGATGTCCACCATATTAATCACCGTTTGCACGTCGCCCACCGGCACGGCATATTCCTCTTTATCCAGGCGAAACACCACTAATTGCACAATTTTTTCCAGATAGGTGGTTTTTTTGTTTTCTTCTTCCATAATGCATTTAGAAATTTAGTTAGGATTTACCGGCGTTAATAGTAGTTCTTAGGTTAATTGCTAATGTCTGCAATTGTATTGCCGCATCACTCACTCTTTTTGTGGCCGAATTTTGTTGCTGAATAGAGGCTAGCATTTGCTGAGTGCCGGAAGCATTTTGTTCGGAGACAGCAGAAATAGAATCAATAGATCGGGAAACTTGTTGCACGGCGGCAGACTGCTCTTGCGCACTAGCAGAAATCTCTTGCATTTTAGAAGCTACTTGTTGAATAGCCGCTACCGCCGATTCCAATCCGGCCAAAGTCTGATTAATAATGCCAGTACTTTTGTCCACCGTCACCACTCCCTGCTCCGCCGCCTCAGAAGTTTCCTTCATCTCACTTACCATCGCCCTAATTTGATGTCTGATTTGATCCGAGGCCACCGAAGATTCTTCAGCCAACTTGCGCACTTCGTCTGCCACTACTGCAAATCCACGTCCAGCTTCCCCGGCTCGCGCCGCTTCAATAGCCGCATTCAAGGCTAGCAAATTAGTTTGTCCGGCAATGGAAGAAATCGTATCCACAATTTCACCGATAGCATTAGACTTTTCTACCATAGAGCGCACTTTATCGGCTGTTTCGAAAGCCATGCTTTTGATAATCGCTAAACTTTTTTGGGATTCATCACCTGTTTCGCCCGCCAATTGCGCCCGGCGAGAAGTATCCACGGAAATAGCGGAAACTTCTTGCGTAGAATCAGAGGCTTCTTGGATAGCGGCTGCCATTTGATTCATAGCTTGCGCTATTTCTACGGTTTGTCGCGACTGCTCAGTTGAAGCATCTGCCATACTTTTCACAATCGAAGCATTTTGCTCAGCGACGGAGGCTGACTCTTTAGATGATTGAATTAGGGATTCGGAAGTTTCCTGCAATTGATCCATAGCGTCTTTGATCGGTCGGCGAATAGACTCACCTGTCAATCGCGCCGCATACCAAGCCAAAAGTAATATCAGAACAACAATAATAATAACTGACCAAGCCATTAGACCCTTCAGTGAAGTAATCGGAAACATCGCTTCTTCCTCACTCACCTCCGCTAAAGCGCACATACCTAAACTAGGCAGAGCCACATGAGAACCTAATACAGATATTCCACGATAATTATTCGCCACAACAACAGAGCTGTGACTGCTGCTATCGTTATTATTCAAACTATTCAGACAGTCGGTGGCATTTTTTGTTTTCACTTCTTGAGACAATATGGTGTTTTCAGCAAAGCGCGAAGAACTCACCATCAGACCATTGCCATTAATCAAATATAACTCACCACTCTGCTTCCAACCAATACTCTCTTTTGTAGCAATGGCATATAGTGTTTCGGCGTTAAACCGCTCCACTAGCACTCCCAGCAATTGATTGGAATCATTTCGAATAGGCACCGACACAGCAAAGGCAGGCACATTAGTCGCCCCATAAGCATAGATGCCTTTAAAATAAAATTCTTTTTCTCCATTATTCAGGCCGGTAAAATAAGCATCCGCCGATTGATCAGTGTTTAGTAACTTGGGGTTGTTGGAGGCCATCACTTGCCCGTCTTTATTCAGCACCATAATTTCCTGAATCTCTTGGTTGGCATCCAGTAGTAGAGCTATTTTCTTGAGCGCCTCGTTATATTTTTGCTCATAATCCTTGCTGTTTTTATCACTGGTCGTGATATCCCGCAAAACATTATCCGATGCTGTAGCGCTCAAGCTATGCTCCGTTTCCAGCACAAAGGTTTTGATATTGGCGCCTCGGGCATCCACAATGGTTCCCAAATAATTATTAATTTCATTTTGGAAAAAAACTTTAGCCGAACTAAATCCGAATAAAACAATGAAGATAAACGGAACTAGGCCCACCAGCAGAAACCAGGTCATAAACTGCATAGTAACATTCAATTTAGCCAAGGGATTAAAAATCGACTTCATATTTTTTTATTAATTTTTTATTTATTAGTGCTTTATTTATTGTCTATTTTTTTAAACTTTATCCTTTTTTATATTATACCACCAAAAAGAGATATCTCAAATCAAGTCTTGTCGATCAAGCTCCCTCAAACCCAATCACCAAAATTTCCGGCCGGCCGGAAGTGCGCATCGCCGGACCCCACGTGCCTACACCCGCGGAAGTATACAGAGAAAAATCACCCTCCGTCGTCAGCCCATAAGCATATTTCCCATAAATCAACTGCGTAATCCACTGAAACGGAAACAACTGCCCGCGATGAGTGTGTCCGGCCAGTTGCAAATCAATGCCGGCCTCCCGGGCATGGGCGGCCTCTGCCGGATTATGATATAGGAGAATATTAGGTTGTTCTGCCTGAAAATTGGTTACTTTTTTTATCGCCTCGGCAAGATTAATTTTTTCGTCACGCGCCGGATAACTCATGCCCAAAATCTGCATCCCATCAATATTCACCACCGCATTATCCAAAATATGCACGGGCGTCTTTTGCAAAGCCGCCAGAGCATTATTCACTCCCAGATAGGTCTCGTGATTGCCAGTGACAAAATAGATGCCCTGGGGAGCTTTAATATCATTTAGTGGAGTTGCTAATGATGCCAACTGTCCATCCATCCCATCGAATAAATCACCCGTAATTACCACAATGTCAGGATTTTCGGCGTTCACCTGGGCTACCACACTTTCTAAAAAATGCTGGTCGTAAATATGTCCCAGATGCACATCCGATAATTGAATCATCTTTTTTCCCTGCCATGCCTCTGGCAAATTTTTCATTTCCGCCGTAATATTTTTTAGCTGCGGATGAAAGGCGCTCCAAATTCCATAGCCAGAAAGTATGGCTGCACCAAAAAAAGAAAACAGCGCTAGATATTTATAATCAAAATCCACATTAAATAATTTCAGCCCCCCAATAGCCGCCCAAGACAAAATCAAAGCCATGCTCAAATTCCAACCCACTGCCAGCCACAAGTTAGAAACAAAATAAGCTCCTTTGGTGAAGGTATTTTCACTATAATGTGCCAGAATAGAAGACAATATGAAACTAACTCCCAACAAAAATAAGGTTACCGCTAATGTTATTTTAATATTAGCCGCTTCAATACTGAAAAAGCGCACCAAGGAAAAATAGACAAAAAAATGCCCACCGAGCAAGATAGTGACAAGTAATAGCATCATCATGACCATGCCTAATATATTCATACCTAATCTAAAATTATTTTTTTACTCCCCTAACACCACCCCGAAAGAAAAGCTGCCGGCGTTTTGCGGCAGTCCCGAGGGATTGCTTTTCTCAAAAATAAGATTCCCTTTCTTAGCTCCCTTAGTATCAAAATTCAATTCCGTTTCAAAGGGCACATACGCATCTGCCTGCCAATCGCCAGTGGCTTGCGCCATGCCCATCGCCAAAACATCGCCTTTTTCATCCAGCAATTTCACCAAGAAAGAACCCTCAAAATACCAACCTTTAGCCTCGCCCGCTACTTTCAAGGGACTAGTGACCGCGCCATTCACATTGGGCGCAGTGACCCTGATATTAATGCCTTCCGCCACGCGCTGCTCACCCGTTACTACGGCCTTTTTATCTGAAGATATAACACCTTCCTTAGTTCCTGGATGCAGGCCACCCTTCCAAAAGATTATCCCCAAAACAACCACCCCCAGGACAATAATGATGCCCGCTATTTTTTTCCCTGATTTATTCCTCCGACTTCTAATTCGCATATTATGCATATTTTTTCTTCATTTATTTTCCAACTACTTTACATTCTTATTTTAACAATAAAATGAAAAATGTGCCAATACCATACTATCCACCATTTTTATTTCATTTGCCGGCAAAAAAATATTGTGCTATACTGATTCTACAAGTAAATGAAGTGTGACTACCAACCACGCATCACTGTCACTCACCAGCGACGTGATAAAACTTCTGTAGGACCTGACAAATCTGGTCAAAAGAGTGCCCAAAAATTATGGGAATTCGAGTGGAACCGCCCGACAGCATCGTCGGACCTCGAAATCAGATAATTTTTTGGCATTTTTCTTTTCTTTTCGTACCGCTTGGCGGTACGAAAAAAGAAAAAGATCCCGAGCAATCGGGATCAGTCCTAATTATTTGATTTAGCTAGAAAAAATAAATCCGCCTTTGGCGGATAATCCATAATCAAATTAATAAAAATACTATGAACAAAGAAAAAGCCTCCTCCTCCGCTGAAGCTGCGGCGGACAAAGTCGAACTCATCCGCCACTCCGCCGCCCATGTCTTGGCTGGCGCCGTCCTGGAAATGTTTCCGGAAGCTAAATTTGGCACCGGTCCCGCCGTTGAAAACGGGTTCTACTATGACATTGATCTGCCCCGCACGCTTATTCCGGAAGATTTGGAAATCCTGGAAGAAAAAATGAAAGCTATCATTAAGGCTAATCACCCCTTTGAACGAGCGGAAATTTCTGCGGCTGAAGCTCGAGAGGATTTCACTAGATTAGGTCAAAGCTACAAAGTGGAACTGATTGCTGATCTGGAGAAAAAGGGCGAACAAATTTCCATCTACAAATCCGGGCATTTTGTGGATTTGTGTTCCGGTCCACATCTCGCCTCCACCGGAGAAATCCCTCATGGCGCTTTCAAGCTCACTAAAATTTCCGGCGCCTATTGGAAAGCGGATGAAAAAAACAAACAGCTGCAACGCATCTATGGCGTGGCCTTTGCCAGCAAAGATTCCCTGAAAGAATATCTGCACATGCTGGAAGAAGCAGAAAAAAGAGACCATCGCAAATTAGGGAAAGAATTGGATCTATTTTGCTTTTCCGATTTGGTTGGCCCGGGATTACCTCTTTACACTCCTAAGGGCACTATTATAAAAGATGAGCTGCAAAAGCACATCGAAGGAGTTTGTAAAAAATATGGCTTTCAAAAAGTATCAACACCGTCCCTAGCCAAAGAAGAACTTTTTGAGATATCCGGGCATGCGAAAAAATTTGGCGACGAATTATTTCATGTCACCTCAGAGAAAAAGCACAGCTTAGTTTTAAAGCCAGTACAATGCCCTCACCAAACACAAATTTATGCTTCAAGAACTAGATCGTACAAAGATCTGCCAATTAGATACATGGAGTCAGATAAACAATATCGAGCAGAAAAAACTGGCGAGGTTAGCGGCCTATCAAGAGTCTATGCAATCACAGTTGAAGATGGGCATTCCTTTTGCCGTGTTGACCAAGTAAAAGACGAAATAAAAAATATGATTAACATAATCCGGGATTTTTATACCGCATTAGGATTATGGGAAAATCACTGGGTCTCACTTTCAGTTCGAGATTATGCGCATCCGGAAAAATATATTGGGGAAACCGAGGATTGGGATAAATGCGAAACGATGCTTCAGGAAATTTCAGATGAAATGAATCTTAAGGCAAAAAAATGTGAAGGAGAAGCAGCATTATATGGCCCTAAATTAGATTTTATGTTCAAAGATGCAGCTGGACGAGAAATCCAAATTCCTACCGTTCAAATTGATTTTGCCACTCCAAAAAGATTTGGTCTTGAATATATAAATGAAAGCGGAGAAAAAGTTCCACCCGTTATGGTCCATCGAGCAATTCTTGGATCTTATGAGCGATTTCTCACTCTTATCATTGAACATTTTGCCGGCGCCTTTCCGATTTGGCTCTCCCCCGTTCAAGCAATAGTCATTCCAATTTCCGAAGAAAAATTTGGTGTTTATGCTGAAGAAGTAAAAAATGAGTTAATTGCCGCTGGCGTGCGGGCTGAAGTTGACATCTCCGCCGAAAGTTTAGGCAAAAAAATTCGCAACGCCGAAAAACAAAAAATCCCCTATATGCTGGTAGTGGGTGAAAAAGAAATGGAATCGCAAACAGTGGCCGTTCGCCCAAGAGGTACAAAAGATCAAGTGGTGACAAGCGTAGATGAGTTTATGGAAAAAATTATGATAGAAATCAAAGAAAAAAAAGGCTTAATAGAAAATATGTAAGGATAAAAATGTCGATTTGGAGTATAATAGAAGGCATAATCGTAAATCATCTATTATGCTGAATAAAAAAAGTGTCCAAAGTGCGGAAAACTGCAGGCAGTAAAGAACGGAATATTC
>CAIMIV010000013.1 GCA_903841185.1 uncultured bacterium | reverse complement strand
TGTTGCCATTAATTTTTGTGAAAAAAAATTAAATTTGTTCAGATAAATAGTTTTCTAAAGAGTCAAGCCTGCCTATCGGCAGGCAAGAGTCGAAAGAGTCGGATCAAATCCCGCTTCGCGTGATCAGTTCTTGACGCAACGAACCGAGAACCCGCCGGCGCGGATATTGCCGTTAGCAGGATTCACACTTGCCGAATCGAAGTAGAGATAGTAGGCGTAGGTGGAGTAGGGACTACTCGACCAATAGTAGCCGTTGGAACCCTGATAGGTGAGCGTGCCATTGTAGAAGCGGTAGCCGGCAGCGGGCAGATGCAGGACGGAGCTGGCAGCGGTGGTGTAGTTCGTAATCCCAGCAGCTGTCACTACTGAAGCCCATTCTGTTTGCAATGGCACGTGCCAGCCGGTCGGGCAAGGATTATTAATTGAACCGCTAGCGGTCGCCCAGAGAGTGTTGTTTTGCGGACTCAGCCAGTCATACGGAGACGCTGCACTTGTCAAGAATTTCACGTCATTCGGCGCAGCCACGGTGCTAGTGGATGATGGACCGGCAACCGCCGTGCTCAAAACCGGTGATGGTTGGCTGCCCCAAGCGGTATATTGGTGACCATCCGCTTTGCGACCCCATTGGAAAAGCCAACCGTAGGCCGCTTGCGTGTTGAATGCTGAGGCCACTGCCGTGGCTCCCAGATTCCTGTCTAGCCAACATTGCGTCCCAACTTGGACGGTCCCATAAGTATATCCGAGATGACTGACCGTGTCCGTGCCGCAAACAAATGGAGGAGTACAAATCCCACCCGCTTCGCAAGTTGCTCCCGACCAACAATCCGCAGCAGAGGCGCAGGAGGTTTTGCAAGCTGAAGTAGAAGCGGCCAAATACGGCGTGCAGGAATGTTTGTTCGGAGTAGTTGCCGGATCATTAAATCCGCCCGTGAGACTACTGGTGCAACTTTCTGCCAACCAATATCCACTCCCTGTTCCCCCACCAGCGTTATAGAGACTGCTGACAGCATTAGGGTTATTCACCTGACTGCCCCAGAGACTATTGGCGCAAGATTTAAACCAAGCATTAGCCGAACAAAGTTCATAACCGTCCGCCCTTTCTGTCAGTCCAGTTGTGAAATCCACACAACTACTAGCTGTCGCATGGCAATATTTATTCGCATTGACAAAATTCGTGTCACAGTTACCACTAGTGCATTCCCCATCATGATTAGTGGTGTTTCCGCATAGCGCTGCATTCGTCCGTTTGGGTTTTAATGTTCCCGCTAGCGTAAACACGTCGGTGTTAGAGCCGTAGGTTCCCGTAGCTGAGAAATGCGCGTCATCCGTCTCCGTTTTGTCCGCCGCTTTAACCAATTTTGCATCCCCCGGCACAGTTGTCGTGTCAATGTTCTGATCTTTGGATGCATAATTTGTCTCACCGTTTTTGATTGCCGCGTCCGTATTCGCTCCGTCATTCCAAGCAGTCTGCATCCACGTATACGATCCCGCCTGCGACCCGCTCGGATTGAAAATATACGGACTCACTACCAAGGCCACCAACACCATCGCGATGGCACTGGCCAAACTCACCGTCAAGCGGCGAAACTTTTTCTGATATTTTTTCAACTCCAAATATGACGCAAAATTGATATCGCACCGCAAAGAACCATCCGTCTTCTCATGGCACCGCTCAATCCGCGCATGATTATCCGCGGCCGAATGAAACAGCAACCGCCAGTGATCACCCAACCAAATTTTTATTTTTTGCATAACAAAGTTTATATTTTATCTTTCCCAAATTCCCCAACCCCCTAAAATCCCTAACCACCCCAATTCTTCGAACCATTCCCAATTTTTAGAACCATTCCCGATTCTTCAAACCACTCCCTACCCAGTTATCAATATCTTTCTTTCCAACACCCCAATTCGCTGGCCATGTTCTTCTAGCGTTTTTTCTTGCGCCACCACTTCAAAATGTTGAGCCGAACTATCTTGGCGAAGCTTAATGTCTTCTTGACCTAGTTCAAGAACGCTCAATTTGGCTTCTATTTTCTCCAGTCGGATGTCCACTTCATTAAATTTCTTGTCCACTTCGTCAAATCTTTTATCAAATTTTTTGTCCATATTCATAAATCCACGGTTAATCATCCCAGCCAAATCATCCATTGAAATTTGCTTATTTTCTTCCATACTTTTTTTATATTTTAAACTATTATTCCCTGCCTGAATTATACGATTTTTGACGTTGGGAGTCAACAGTATATGCTATCCCAACACCCAAGCACCCCTAACCACCCCAATTTACCCCGTTAGAGACAACTGGTTTTTCATGCGATTTTTTAAATATCGCTTTTACTTTGTATTATGTAGATGTACTGCATATTGTTTGTCTCTAACGGGGTAAATTGAAAATTGATCATTGCTTCCTGTGGTTCAGACAAGTGGTTCAGACATTCCTAATTCTTGAGACATCGAACGGAATACCCGTACGCATTGTTGTCATAGGTGCGTATGACCGCGTCATTGCTGGAATTCAGACTGCGAGACCACGCACTCGACGGCGGGCTCTGGGAGGCAGACCAGAAGCTCGTGTAGTTAGGATAACCGATGAACCCGCCACTCGTTTGGCGGTAGCCGGGCAGCAAAGCAGTAAAGCCGCTAGAGTTAGTGCCCTGATAAGTGAGGGTGGAAAGCTTGGATCCTGCCGTAGCTCCTAAATATGTTGCCAGTGTGGTATATTCCGTGTCCGATGGAATGTGCCACCCAGTTGGACAAATGCCTTGACCGGTCGACGTACAAGTTGTGGCATTGCAAGTGTTCGCCAAACCATTAGCTTCCGCCCAAGAATACAGTCCACCACCCGTGGTGCAATTGGCTTCCGTATCAGCATAACACCATTTGGAAACCGTGGTTGAAACATTAGGTGTTGGAGCAGTATTGTCCGGCATAACGGTGCCAGCAATTAAGGCGCCCGCGTTGAGATTTTGTCGGAACCAGCATTGGCTGCCAATTTGGACAGTATTATATGTCACGCTTGGACTGCCATAAGCCACTGTATCCGTGCCGCAAACAAATGGAGCAATGCACACATTGCCAGTGCATGTACCACTCGTACATTCTCCGGCTATATCACAACTCCCATTCACATCAGATTGGCAAGTGTTATTGGCGGAATAGCAATGCGAAGACGCAACGCATTTAGTATCATCATTAGTAGCACAACTAGCGAGGCAACCATTCATAGTGGCGTTAGCCTTATAACCATTAGTGCAAGCAGTACAACTGGTCGCCACGCAACCTCCTGTAACTCCGCTCGAGCAAGTTTCCGCCAAATCATATCCACCATTGGCGTCTCCTTGAGCGGTGCAATAGTCATTCGTAGTGTCACAATTTGTCTGTGCTCCCCATGTCCCACTAGCGCAAGACTTGTACCAAGCGTTGCCTGAACAAAGTTCATAGCCAGTGGCTCGCTCCCACGGGCTGCCCGCAGCAAAATCTACACAACTATTCGCTGTGGCGTGGCAATAGTTATTAGCATCGGCAAAATTTGTTCCGCAATTTGCAGTGGCGCAATCTGTTCCGGCAGCGCAAGTCGCGCCGGACAATTTCAACAGCCGCAAATAGTCAGCATCAATTACCAGCGCCGCATCTTTGGAAGTGTTGGTAGAAAAATCAGTCGCCGCCTCGCGCCAGTTCGTTGCTTTGGTCAGTGTCGCGTCACCATTGCCATCAATCACCACCTCGTCGCTTTTTGAGAAAAACTTTGTCCAAATTCCATTAGAATCCCCAGGATGTGTCGCTTTCGCATTTTGATCCGCCCCGCCTGACCAACCCAGTTGCTGCCAAAAATAGCTACTCGCGCTCGAACTATTCGGATTCATCACATACGGTGCAATGACAAAAGCCACAATGACCATCGCCACCGCACTCGCCAAACTGACCGTCAAGCGACGAAACTTTTTTTGGTATTTTTTCAACTCAAGGTACGACGCAAAATTGATATCGCACTGCACCGCCCCATCAGCGCCTTCCCGACACCGCTCAATCCGCGCATGATTATCCGCGGCCGACTTGAAAAGCAGTCGCCAATGATCCCCCAGCCAAGTTTTTATTTTTTGCAACATAGTCATTGCTAGAATTTTATTTTTAGAATAATTTTATACTAATATTGTAACATACAACCCAAAAATCTCAAATCCAAATATCATCCGCATTGTTTCTATCCCGTTCCCACATCTCAGGATTCTTTCTAATATATTCCTTGATTTTATATAATGAAATTTCATCACGAATGATGTGATCATAAAAACGAGGTTGCCAGGCAAAATTAGGATATCCTGATTTCCAAATTTTTTTGGTACAAACAGATTTAAATTGGTTAATAATTGAACCCAATGAATTTGGTTTCCATTGTGGATTATATCCACCGCGTTTATTCGTATTCGTTTCCCCAATATTCGCATTTTTCCCATCCAAACACGGTGTAGAGACGCCCCGCCGGGGCGTCTCTACGTTTGGTTTATTTATTATTTCAATCACCGCATGCAAATGATTCGGCATTATTATCCATTCATTCAAAATAACATTCGGCCTAATAATTGGTGTTTTTAATAATTCCTCCTTAATAATTTCCCCCATCCCTGACAATATCATTTTTCCATTGTCTATTCTCCCAAAAAATTCCTTCCTATCCTTCGTGCAAATCGTCACAAAATACATGCCTTCTTGGGAATAATCATAGCCCTCCAATCTGGCAGATTTAATGGTGTATTTATTTTTATATTTGTCCGGCATTTTAAATTCGAAATTAATTCAAAGTTTTTCCCCCTGGGAATATTACAATCTCCCCAAATCCTTCACCAATTCCTTTTTCACTTTCAATCTATTTTTGTATTCCACTATTCTGGTTTTGGTCGCCTCAATCACCGTGGCTGGCGCGCCGGCCACAAAATTTTTGTTTTTCAACATCCCCTCGTTCTTCCCGACTAGGCCTTCCAATTCTGCGATTTCTTTCTGAGCATTTTCCAATTCTTTTGCGATGTCCACCGACTTGGCGATGTCCAAAAAGAGTGCTCTTCGCGGAGTGGAAAGTTTAATCATCTTGCGCTTATTAAATGCAACGCCTTGAGTGATGCTCACGCGAGCGAGTTTTTCAATAATGTCCTTTTCGATTTTCCCTTCGCAATACACTTCCAAAATCTGCGCCGGATCAATGCGATAGCTGGACTTGAGATTGCGAATCATCGTGATCAAATTCACCAAATCCCGGAAATCTTTTTTGAATTCCCGATCCACAAACTTTTTCTCACTCTTCGGCCAAGCCGCCACCATCAGCACCTTGGACACTGGGTGTCCAAGGACACCCAGTGTCCCTTTATTCATAATTTGATAAATTTCCTCGGTGACAAAAGGCGTGAAAGGATGCCACATTTTCAAAATGCGGTCCAGCACATATCCCAACACTTTGGTGTTTTTTTCAATCTTATGAATTTCCACATACCACGCGGCAAAACTGTCCCAAGTGAATTTTCGCAATGTGTCTTGCGCCAAGGAAATGTTTTTGTCTTTCATAAACTGCGTGACTTTGCCGACAGTCTCTTCCAACTCGCAGACGATCCACCGATCACTCAAAGTTTTCAAATCTTTCTTACTGATTTTTTCCACTAGACCAAAGTTAGCATCAGATTGCTCGCAATAGCGAAAAATATTCCACAATTTAGTGACAAAATTACGGAAACTTTCCACCTTTTCCTCAGATAAGCGGGTGTCTTGCCCTGGAGCAATGTCCATCACCAAACTCAAACGCAACGCGTCCGCGCCAAACTTTTCAATAGTTTCCATAGGATCTACGCCGTTACCCTTGGATTTGGAAAATTTTTGCCCGTCTTTATCCAGAACTAGTCCGGTAAAATATAGGTGCTTGAACGGGGTTTGACCGGTACGGTACGCTCCCAGCATCAACATTCTGGCCGCCCAGAAGAAAAGCAAGTCCCGTCCTGTGATCATCATATCGGTCGGATAGAAATTTCGATAATCCTTGCCCTTAGGATATCCCAAGGCAGTATACGGCCATTGACTGGAGGAAAACCAAGTATCAAAAGTGTTTTCATCCTGAATCCACTCGCCCGCCGTAGCCTTTTTATCCGTCGAAGCCTTAGCGGCGGAGGCGGGATTTTTACCTTTCGGCGCCTCCAAGCCCACATACACTTCTTCTCCGCGATACCACACCGGAAATTGCGGCCCCCACCAAATCTGCCGGGAGATGCACCAATCTTCCAAGTTGGAAATCCAGTTGATCAAAATTTTCTTGAAATTTTCCGGATAAATATCCACCTTGCCGGATTTGATCAAGGCCAATGTTTCTTTTTTGAAAGAATATTTTTCACCGTCCACGTTGACAAACCATTGCTTGGAAATGAGCGGCTCAATAGCTGTCTTGCAACGTTCACAAATAGAAATATTGTTCGTCAGAGCTTCTTCTTTTTCCAGCAGTCCCAACTCTGCCAAGTCAGCCACGATCTGTTTTCTCGCTGCCAAAACATCCATTCCCGCATATTTGCCCCCGATTTCCGTGATTTCCGCCTTCTCATTGATGACCTGCAACTCTTCGAGCTTATGGTCCTTGCCGATTTTCCAGTCCAATGGATCATGCGCCGGAGTGATCTTCACCGCGCCCGTGCCAAATTCCATATCAATCCGCCGATCCGCAATGACAGAAATTTCCCTGTCTTGCAAAGGCAAGATCAAAGTTTGTCCGATAAAACCCAAGAAGCGTTTGTCTTTCGGATTGACCGCCACAGCCGTGTCTCCCAGCATCGTTTCCGGCCGAGTAGTGGCGACGACTAAAAATTCTTTGGAATCTTTGATGGGATATTTAATATAATACATCTTCCCCTCTTTTTCATGATGAATCACTTCCACGTCACTCAGAGCCGTGGCACAACGCGGACACCAGTTGATGATGCGCTCACCTTTATACACCAAGCCGTCGCGATACATTTTCACAAAAGTTTCCATGGCGATTTTCAGCGTGTCCGGATCTAGGGTGAATTTTTCCCGTGACCAATCCGCGCTGATGCCGATTTTCTTTTCTTGCGAACGCATATAGTTGGACCGATCAGTGCAAAAAGCATAGCTTTCTTGATAGAATTTTTCTCTTCCTAAATCATGCCGACTAATGCCGCGCTCGGCTTTTATTTTCTTTTCATACACCACTTGCGTTTGAATCCCGGCGTGATCTTTGCCCGGCAACAACAGCACCTTCTTGCCATTCATGCGCTCATAGCGCCCAAAAATATCCATCACCGTATAGCCGCAAGCATGCCCCAAGTGCAGCTCCCCATTGGCATTGGGCGGCGGCAGCACATTGCAATATTTCTTGGAAGACTTGCTGTTATCCGGATTGAAAAAACCACCCGCTTCCCAAGAAGCATAGATCTCACTTTCTCTTTTTTTGAAATCAAACTGTTTCGAAATTTCTCGCATAATTTTATTTTCTAATTTCAATATTTAATTTTTTTCCCAAGATATTTTTTTTGCTATTCATCAACTTTCTATGTTTAATGATTGGTCTCCAATTTTCAATTCTAATTTTATCTCAGTACGGCGTTTAATTCTTTCTCGGTTTTTGTACGGATTTTTGCCTGTATATCATTAATTTCTTCGTTAGTTAAAGTTCGCTCAGATGAACGGTAAACAATACGAAAGGTGTAGCTTTTTTTATCCGAACCAAACTTTTCCTCATTTTCATATTCATCTAAAAGCTTTACCTCCTCAATTAGATTCTCCGCATAATCTCGAACAATTTCATAATAATTATTAAGGCTTACGTCTTTATTGATGATGAATGAGATATCTCTAATTGTTGCCGGGAATTTGCTAACTTCTTTGAATTTACTATTAATGTCTTTAAATTGACTTGTAATTCTTTCGTCTTGTGACCAAAGAATTCGAATGTCTGGTATTCCCATTTTTATCATCGCCAACCGCTCCCCAAAACCAAAAGCCCAACCATTATAGACCTCCGGGTCTAATCCAAAATTTTTCATAACAACTGGATTAACTAATCCCGCACCATTAACCTCCATCCAATTTCCATTAAACATAATGTCCATCTCTAAACTCTCTACTGTATACGGAAACGTATCTTCCAAAAATTTATATTCAATATCCGATCCGAAAATTCCTTTAGCTAAATCAATTTGAACATCTTTCAAATCCTGCTGAGTGATAATTTTTTTGTCCTTCTTGCAAATTAACAGTCCATCAATTTGATGAAAGGCGGGAAAATGATGCCGGTCTATTTCATCTTTCCTATAAACAATTCCCGGAGCTAAGGCCTTGATTTCCCCATCCTCTTCTAATTTTTTTAAAACCTCTTTGTCTTTTAAATAGAAAGACCAAAAAGCTGTCATCTGCGTTCTCAAAATATGGATGTCATCTAAATAATACGTATCAGTTTCTCCGCGACTGGGATGATCTTTCGGCGCATTCAGAAGATCAAAGCATTGCTCGACGGTTATAACTTTTGGAAATTCAACAATATCAAAACCGTCAAATCTCGGCAAATTGATTATCTGATCAAATAAAATTTTCACCGGAGAATGTTCTTTTTTTGTAAGATCAGGCAAAGCTAAAAGTCTTTTTATGCGCTCAGCCTTAATGTCGCTTCTTTTATTCAACTCTGCTATTAATGTTTTTTCGTCATTGTCCTCAATAACAATTTTTCGCATATTTTTATAAATTATTTATTCAAATTAATATATTTTGCAAACTCCATTCCAATTTTCGCTTTTTCATCTAAAATAAAAATTCCTGCATGATCTTCGCCTATCCCCAATTCATCCTTAGCACACAACATTCCAAAAGATTTCTCGCCACGAATCTCCACTTCTTTAATCTCCAAGCCATTTGGCAGTTTCGTACCAACAGTCGCAACTGGAACAAGCTGACCAACCTCAATATTCTTGGCTCCACAGACAATCTGAAGTTCATTTCCTACTGCCCCCTCTCCTCTCTGAGGAAAGGGTTGGGGTGAGGTTTCTCCGATATTCACAATTGCGATTTGCAATCTATCAGCATTCGGATGTTTCGTAATTTCCAAAATCTTCCCCACTACCACGCCATCAAATTCCTGACTCTGTTTTTCTAAACTTTCAATTTCAGCAGGATGCATAGTTAAATTCTCCACATTTTTTTCCGGAGCTACTTTTATGCCTAATAAATTTTTTAACCAATTGTAGTTATATTTCATACAGAGATATTATTAAAACTTAATTTTCACAAAACTGAATTTTCCTACTTTCACCACCGCTCCATCATCTGCCTTGGTCAGCATTCGTTGCCAATCGCTTTCTTTCTTTTCGCTCACTTCCACCCCGCCTTGTTCAATTTTTCTCCGCGCTTCGCCGTTGCTCTTGGCCAGTCCCGCCAGCACGATAAATTCCACTAACTTGATTTCATCTTTTGCCACGGTGACCTCGGCCACTTCCGCCGGCATTTCCTTATTGGAAATCGTCCGCACAAAATAGTCCTGGGCTTTTTGCGCCTCCACTTCACCGTGATAAATTTTCACAATCTCATACGCCAAACGCACCTTCGCGTCGCGCGGTTTTTCTGATTGCATTAGCTCATTAATTTCCGTCACCGTCACTCGTGTACAGCCCAAAAATAATGGCGTCAACATGCCATCGGTTTGTGACATGATGGCACCAAAAAGACCATTCGCATCCATGCCCAGAAAAACTCCGGTTCCATTGGATTTTGACATCAACATTCCAGTTTTTTCATCGGCAATCATTTTTGTTGACACCACGAATTTATTTTTATTTTTTAGTTTTTGCATCAGCGTTCTTCCGGCCAAGGCATTGAAAATCTGATCCGTCCCACATAATTCCACATCTACATCCATCACCACACTGTCATAGCCCTGCATCAAAGGATACAAAAATTCATGCAGATAAATAGGCTTTTCCTCTTGCATTCTTTTGACAAACATATCCCGCTCCAGCATTTGCTGCACCGTAAAATTACTAGCTAGTTCCAACACTTCTGCAAAATTCAATTTGCCCAACCACTCTGAATTATATTTAATTTGCACCGGATTTTCCTTAGCATCGAAATCGAGAATATTTCTTACCTGCTCTTTCCATAGGGAAAAATTCTCTTGCACTTGAACTGGCGTTTGTTTAATGCGCGCCGATGATTTGTCGCTCGGGTCGCCAATCATTCCAGTGAAATCACCAATCAAAAATATCACTTCGTGACCCAATCGGCGGAAATCTTCCAGCACCATCAAGTTTTGGGCATGGCCCAGATGAAGCGCCTTAGCAGTCGGATCGGCCCCCATATAAAAACGTAGTCTTTTTCCACTCAGCAAAGCCTCCTTGAATTCTTTTTTTGTCGGCAAAAAATCCACCAAAATTCCTCTCTCTAAGATTTCATCCACTTTTTCTTCTAAATTTTTCATAAAATATATCTATATTTTTATAATTTGCCTAGCTAGAGCCTCTTTAGTTACTCTAATATATCTAAATCATACCAGTTCAAAGGCTTTTTTGCAATACCTGACGCCAAAACCGCCATTCGTGATGTCTTTTCCTCTCAAGGCTCTGTAAAATAGAAAACCCCGCTGCAACATTAAAGAAGCAGCGGGGCGTTTTGTGCTGATATAATCAGCTTGTTATTTTTTTGCACTCAGTGTTGTTGGCACATCCACATTAGTGAATTGCGCAGCGTGATTCAGGAAGCGATTGATCGACTTCCACCAAATCCACATCATCGACACCGTGATAAATAGCGCTGAAAGAGCCAGATTACCAAAAAATCTTGCATCGAAACAAGCCAAGTCGCTGATTTTGAAATATTCGCTGACCGCCTGACACACAGCCGGCGTATTTATCTTGTCCAGCGAAAAGTTCAGCCACCCGTAAATGAAAATGGCTATTATTGAGACAATGCCCCGAATAACATAACCCGTTTTGCTGATTTTTTTTGTGTCTGCACTCATCACTTTCTCCTTTTATCATTTTTTGCGGTTATTTCTCATACTTCCTACAACACACTATTGGTTGCATTTTTTAAAATCCAATTTAGGAATTCTAAAAAATGCAACCAACCGTGCAAAAAAATTTAAAAGAACTCGTCAAAGCAGTCTAGCACAAAAATCATATTCTGTCCATAGCAGAATTCGGAGGAAATCAGAATAAAACTAGACTGCCTCTTTTTCTAAAAAATAAGACTGACTAATGCTTGCGCATACGTGATACCAGCGACTCCATAGAGCACCCCCAAAATGGCACCAGCCAGCACGTCGCTAGGATAGTGCATGCCGTTGTGCAGCCGGGAGAATGCCGTAAACACTGCCCAGACAACCGCGACCAACAAAATAGCTGGATAGAAATAGACCAAGACTGTTAGAAGCGCCAAATTGGCTGACATATG
>CAIMIV010000012.1 GCA_903841185.1 uncultured bacterium | reverse complement strand
GGAGAAAGACAACGGGTGGCCATTGCCCGCGCGCTGGTGAATGATCCGAGTGTGATTTTCGCCGATGAACCAACGGGCAATCTGGATTCCAAATCCGGTACCCAGGTGATGAAAATTTTGCAGGACCTGAATGATGCGGGCAACACCATTGTTTTGGTGACCCATGAAACCTTCACTGCGGAACATGGCAAACGGATTATTAAAATGAAAGACGGAGAAATCGTTTCTGACGAGACCATTGCCAATCGGCGTTTTGCAGTGGATGGTGAGCTACTAAAATAGAAAAAGGAGCTAAGCTCCTTGTGGTGGTATTAGCAAGTAACCGTATTGCTTTAAATTAAAAAAAATGCTATGTGTGGAATAATAGGAATCTTTGGTGAAAACAATTCAAGAGAAAGAGCGCATGAATCTTTGGAGAAAATCATTCACAGGGGAAGTAATTCTTTTGAATTGGAATATTTTTCTAATGGCGTGCTTGGGGCGAATAGATTGCCAATAGTTGATCGTGAGCATGCACGACAGCCATTATCGAATGAAGATCAAACAATTTTCGCTGCCCAAAATGGCGAAATATTTAATTATAAAAAGCTTAAAGAGGAACTAATTGAAAAAGGCCATAAATTTAAAACTGATTCAGACACAGAAGTTTTAGCGCACCTTTATGAAGAATATGGGGCTGAGATGGTGCATAAATTAGACAGTGAAATGTTTGCTTTTATTGTATTTGATAAAAATAACAATTCAGTTTTTGTTGCTCGTGATCCGCTTGGAGTTAAGCCGTTGTATTATGCGAAAGATAGGACGGGACAATTATATTTTGCCTCCGAATTAAAACAACTCTCATTTTTTGATGATATTGATGAAATTAACACTTTTCCAGCTGGATCGTATTTTCACAACGGAGCATTTAAAAAATACTTTACTTTAAAAATAACTAACGAGCTTAGCAATGAAAATGAAATAGTTCGAACACTCGAAAAAAAGATTGTTGAGGCTGTGTCAAAAAGAATCCAAACTGACTTGCCAGTAGGCGTGTTTTTGAGCGGTGGCGTGGATAGCAGTTTGATTATGGAAGTTGCTACCAGAATTCACCCGGATGTGACCGCTATTATTCTTGGCTATCCCGGCTCACCTGATTATGAATATGCCTTACGCTTATGCCAAGACAGAAAATACAAGCATCACATTGTTCGTCCAGATGTTGATTTTGAAAAAGAATTGGATAATTTGATTTACCATCTTGAAACATACGAGCCACTTATCATTCGTCAATCTTTTTCATTAGATATCTGTGCTCGTGAAGCAAATCGACTTGGTCTCAAAGTCGTGCTTGTTGGTGAAGGTGCGGATGAACTTTTTGGTGGATACAATGAATTTTCAAACTTGCCATCAGAAAAAGTAAATGATGGGTGCTTGCTACTAACCGAATCATTGAGCGCAGGACATTTACAGCGAGTGGACAGAATGAGTATGAAACACACAGTTGAAATTCGCGCCCCTTTTTTTGATAAGGAGGTTGTTGATGTTGCTTTGAAAATCAGTGGCGAACTTAAAGTGAAAAAGGAAAATCATCAAGTAACCACAAAATATATTCTACGTAAAACGGCTGCAAGTTTTTTGCCCGATTATATTGCATGGCGCTATAAGGTGCCATTTAGTAACGGCGCAGGAATGAATGTTGGAAATAATTTTAAATCCCAGGATGGCGATGTGGCAAAAATAATTTTGCAAAAAGAGGATGTGCAGTTGCCCCAGTCACTTTTGGATAAATATTCTGTTATCACTAAAGAGGGCAAGTATTATTTAAATAAATTCGATGAATTTGGCTTTACTAAGTTAATTGGTAGTGAAAATAGACTTGTCATTAAGGACAATCTTAATGACTTGCACAGTTCTGATAAACAGCGCCTGCTTGTGGGTGAATTTGATCGTCTAGCAATTTATTTTCCCGTTTATTTTGCTTCACAAAAAGGAATCTTTGATTTGCATAATCTTGATATTGATTTTATTGCTACTGGTGGCGACGATAAAACTTATGCTTCATTGGTTAATAATTCTGCGCACATAGGATTATCAGATCCAATGTTTGCAATGTTTGAAAATAAAGAAGGTGTCAAAGGTGAAATTATTGGAGAGTTAGTTGAAAATATTCCTGGAATTGCGATTACCTTAAATCCAAATGTTCACATAGATGCCATCACTGATTTTAAAAAATATAAAGTGGGCACATTTGAAATATATAGCACTATGCATGGAATCGCGAAATATATATTGCCGGAAGAAACAAAAATATTTGACTTTGAACACAAGATGCTATTAGAAAAACTTGCTGACAGAAGTATTGATATTGCAATCGTTTTGCCTGAACAGGCATTTGAGCTGGAAGCCCTTGGCGGAAAAGTTGTTTATGAGTTTAATTCCGAATTTCAAAAATTTTTATTCAGTGGATTTACTATTTCCAATATTCTAGAGGAAAAATATAGGACACACCTAAAATCATTTATTGTTGCTGTGCGAGAATCTGTGCAATATATCAGAAAAAATAAGGCGGAGGCTTTGAATGAATTTACGGGGCTCTTTCCGGAATTAAAAGAATCAGAAAAAATATTCAAATATTATTTGGATCTTTGGTCAACTACAGGAAGGGTTGAAAAAAATGATTATAAAAACGCATGCGATGTTTGGAAGAAAAACTACCCGGAACTTTTGAAAGAGTATACTCCATATTTCAGAAAAGCATCGATTGCTGATCCAGTGATTGAAAAAATAAATTCGCGAGAATATCGTAGGGATTTTCCGTTCCTTGAAGATGTTCTTGAAGAAAATATTATTAAATCTTTGGAAAATAGACAGCCACTTAATCTTATTGGTTTTTGGGGCGCTGGAGAAAAAGACGCCTTGGATGAACACGATGAAAACACTATAAAATATTTCAAAAGTTATATTGAAAATATTGACGGCGTTCTTGATCCCGGAATAAATGTTACATGGATACTTTCTGATGCACATGCAAAAAACAACGGTTATCAGGAAAAAAATTACAAAAAATATTTAGAGCAAATAAAAAATAAGCTGGAAGAAAATAATTTTCAAACAGTTTATTTGAGTGACTTATGGAAAAAATGGGGATTGAATTACCAGGTTATTCAAGATTCTTTATCAGGTCAGCAACAAAATTGGTGGAGTAAAATTTCCATTGCTTCTCAACTGGAGATGCAAGCACAAAAAAGATTTAATAGAGAAGATTCAGTCATCGGTGCGCAAAAATATTATATGATGCGAAAACTAGAAAAACCTTTTTTGCAGCAGGAATTTAAAGACTGCGTATTTTTCAACTTTACTGATGGACAAGCTCAATCTTTATTACCGACATTGCCTTCTGTGTATTTATATACCGAAGACCGAGGAGTGAGTGACACGCCGTGGTTTAATAATTAGAAACAAAGCTATGTTAGGAGAGGGAAATTTTCAGCCAAAAGTTGATGATAGTGCAGAAAAGAGGAAACGAGTCGTTCTTATGTCTGGGACACAGATGGAGAGGTCAATCCGTTATTTAGCCGGATTAGTTAAAGAATATTTGAAAGATGATTATGAGGTGGATATTTTAAACCTCGGAACAAAAGCTGGTGTGTATGAGCAGAAGGATGGAGGATATCCGGAGGAACTCAAGAAGGAAATTTTAGAATTTCTTTTGGAAAAGAAGCCTAAAATGATTGGCGTATCAATGATTGATTTTGGCGTGGATAGAATTTCTGAACTTATTAAAGAGATTTCTCAGAATGAAGATATTCAAAAAAATAAAACGAGAATTATTGCTGGCGGTCCATTTGCAATTGAACATTCGGAAAGATGCCTGAATATTGAAGGGATTGATGCTGTTTGTTATACAAAAGGTTGGCATTTTGCTGATATTGTTGAAGCATGTACTAATGATGAATTGCAAAATATTCCAGGGCTTATGATTAAAACTGGAAGTAATGGAGATGGACGGGCAGAATATACGAAAACACCGCCACCAAATCTCAGGATTACATTATCAGAACAGCCCTTACCTGATGAATCTCTAGAAAATACATACAGAATATATTCTGGTCATTTGGTGAATGCAGCCGAATCAGGTGGTGCAATCCCGGTTGAACATCATCAATTGCCCCACAAGCACACAGGTGTTTTAGTTACGAGTGAGGGCTGTGTTAATAATTGCAAGTTTTGTTCTATTCCTGCTCAGCGCAACGCAATGGAAAATCAAGTCGATTATAAATGGAAAAAAGTTAATTTTCTGGAAGCGGAAAAAGCAATTGCGCTTATTGAAAATTATATTCAAGAAAATCCCAACACCCAATATATTTTATTCAATGATAACGACTTTACAGCTAGAAGTGTGAAGATGGTAGAAGAATTTGCAAAATTATATAAAGAAAAAATTGACTTGCCTTTTTATTGTCAATGCTCTCCTAATACTGCAAGTGAGGAAAAAATTAAACTCCTAAGTGATGCTGGAATGGATACTTTTGATGCTGGCGTGCAGGGGAGTCGGCAAGCTAATGACGCCGCGGGATATGGCAGGGTGTGCGCAGATGAAGAAGTTTTGGCTGTGGCAAAAAATTTATCTCCGCATCTAGAAAAAAGAAATGAAAGCGGAGATGTTATTGATGAAGGGGCAAAAGCAGCTTTTGATTTTATTAATGGAAATGAAATTCACACAAAAGAGGATATGCTTTCAACAATAGGTTTAATTAAAGATATTACAAAGACTATCGCGCTTGAAACAAGCAATCAAGGCAGCTGGAATTTGGCAGTCCACAATCTCACTCTTGATGCCGACCGAGAATTAGCTCGTGAATATAAGAAAATTAAGATGGCTAGTGGTGTATCTGTTGGTGAGGTTGAGGACTCAGACTATCATAATGCAACGGTAGAGGCATTTTATAAATTAAAAGAGCCTTATTTGAACATTGTATTGGAGTGGATGGGTGGCTTGCATGATCAGGCACACTCGGGGCGATTACCTAAACACACAAATGATTTCATTGATTCAATCAAGGATGTTTTAGTTGATGATAGTGTATTGAGTGAAATTATTACTAGGAAAAAAGATTTATTAACCGAAACTATCGATTTACTTACTGACTCAGAAGTTTATGAATATTTGGGAAATAAAAGCAGTAATCAATCTAGAGGAATCCTTAAGAATATAAATGCAAAAATTCCAGAGATAAATTATTCTTATCATAGACTCGACCGATATGATTTTGATTATTCATGGGCTGAGTCACAAATTTAAGAAAAGGAGCTAAGCTCCTTGCGCTAAAATATGCGGAAAACAGAATTTAAAAACGAAGAGTATTATCACATTTATAATCGTGGCGTAGATAAGCGCGAGGTGTTTTTGGATACTGAGGATTATGTGCGATTTCTAAATAGCATGCGTGAATTTAATGATGAGTCAACCTATGAGCAAAGAATGTATGAGAGAAATGTGGCATCAAAGGAGCTAAGCTCCCAAATTGAGGAGCTTAGCTCCTTTGATGTAGTAAGGCTGGATAATTTGGTGGAAATAATTTGTTATTGCGTAAATCCAAATCACTATCATTTAATTTTAAAACAACTAAGGTCAGATGGTGTAAAAACTTTTATGCATAAGATTGGCACTGGCTATACAAATTATTTCAACAAAAAATACAAACGTTCTGGTTCGCTTTTTCAAGGGCCATTTAAATCGATTCATATTGATTCTAATGAATATTTATTATACCTGTCTGCTTATGTGAACAAAAATAATTTTATTCATGGATATAACCTAGTTGATTGGAAATATTCTAGTTTACTGGATTATTTAGGTAAAAGAGCTGGAACGCTGTGCAACAAAGAATCTATTATGGTACAATTTAACAATGATATTGAACGGTATAAGGAATTTTTAGAAAATAATGCGCTATATTTGAAAGAGAAAAAAGAATCGACTAAATATTTATTGGAGGAATAAAAAAAGGAGCTAAGCTCCTTTGAAAGCTCCTTTGAATTAAGCAACAAGTCTAATTTTTGAGAAAAATAATGCGTCTGACTGATCCGGTCAAAATTGCTTACAGAAATTTGGTAGCGAATAAGTTCCGCTCTTTTTTGACTATTCTAGGCATCATCATTGGTGTGGGTGCGGTGGTGTTGATTATGGCTATCGGCGGTTCGGCGCAGATGCTGATTTTGGATCAGGTGAAGGGTGTGGGTTCAAATTTAGTGGGCGTGTTGCCGGGAGCTTCCGATGAGAAAGGTCCACCGGCACAAGTGATGGGCATTGTCATTACCACTTTGACGTATGATGATTTTTTGGCGCTGATGGACAGGAAAAATGTGCCCCAAGTAATCGCCGGGGCGGCTTATGTACAAAGCACGCAAACCGTAACCTATCGCGATACCGATTCCGCCTATGGCATTATGGGAATAACCCATGAAATATTGGACGTGCAGGATGTGGAAATGGCCGAGGGTCGTTTTTTCACGGCGGAAGATGATATTGGCATGACGCGAATTGCGGTTCTGGGGGCCAAGGCCAAAGAGGATATTTTTGGTTCAGAAGAGGCTCTCAATCGGCGGATAAAAATAAAAAATGAAACTTTCACCGTGGTGGGCGTGACGAAAGCAAAAGGCAGTTCTAGTTTTGGAGTGGCCAGTATGGATGATTCTATTTTTGTGCCACTGAAAACAGCGCAAAAAATACTTCTCGGCATCAATCATTTATCCTATATTCGATTGAAAGTAAGTGACGCCAAGGAAATTGATACTACTAAAGAGGACATTGCCAGCACGATGCGCATTCAACATAACATTGATAATCCTAAGGATGATGATTTCTCGGTGCGTGACACAGCCTCGGCATTAGGCATGATTAGTAATATTACGGATATTCTGAAATATTTTCTTTTGGCTGTGGGCTCGATTTCTCTTTTGGTAGGTGGGGTAGGGATTATGAATATCATGCTCATTTCCGTCAATCAGCGTATTCGGGAGGTGGGATTGCGTAAAGCCGTGGGTGCCAAAAATGGCATCATTATGTTGCAGTTTCTGATGGAGTCCGCTACCATCACCCTCGTAGGAGGACTGATCGGGATTATTTCCGGCGTGCTGCTGGCTTATGTGATATCAGCAGTGGTGACGAATTTTTTTGGTTATGATTGGCAGTTTATTATCTCCTGGCAATCGGTAGTGATTGCGGCCACAGTTTCGATTTTGATCGGTTTGATTTTTGGTCTCTATCCGGCCCGCAAAGCTTCGCGTGTTTCACCTATGGAAGCGTTGAGATACGAATAATTTCTTGTAGTTTTTAAATTTTTAATTTTGTAAATAAAAGCTAATTTTTTCGATGTTTAAAACATTAGAGAATTAAAAATTATTTTAAAAATTGGAAATTAAAAATTATAAAATTCCAATAAAGTATGCATGAAATCCTAGTTTCCATTCGCCTAGCCCTAAAAAATCTCCGCTCCAATCAAGGTCGGGCGGCTTTGTCGATTTTGGGCATTGTGATTGGGGTGGTTTCCGTGGTACTGGTGCTTTCTTTGGGGATGGGCGTGAAGGGTTATATCGTTGGTCAAATCGAGGCTTTTGGTACGGATATCATCCAAATCGAACCCAAGGTGCCCCAGGTTAACAAGAATTCCACTAAGAATGTGCAAGGAGCCATTACTGGCTCGGTGACTACGCTTAAATTGGACAATATTGATGCGGTCGGCAAGATGGCTAATGTGGCGGGCTATTACGCGGCCAACATCGGACAAGCGATTGTGGCCTATGGCTCGGAAACCAAACAAACCATGATTTATGCGGCTACCGCCGGAGTTTTTGATATCGACCAGCAGGTCAAATTGGCTGATGGCATTGGCTATAACGAAGGGGATGACAAGAGTTTGAGTCAGGTAGTGGTGCTGGGCTATGGTTTAAAAAATACACTGTTTAAGGAGGAAAATCCGGTAGGACGGAATATCAAAATCAAAGGCACTAATTATAAAGTGATTGGTTATTTAGAAGAACGCGGGGCGATGGGATTTTTTAATTTCGATGATTTGGTCTATATGCCGCTGCGCACCTATCACAAAAAGATTGCCGGGATGGATTATGTGCAATCGTCTATTTTCAAATTGAAAGACAAAAGTTTGACGGATGCCACCATCGCCGAGGCGACAGACGTGATGCGTCGAGAGCATAAAATCACTAATCCTGACAAAGATGATTTTGCGGTCAATTCCATCGAGGAAGTGGCCAAGATTTTGGATAAAGTGTTTTTGATTGTGAATATTTTGCTCATCTCACTCACCTCCATTTCTTTGATTGTAGGAGGGGTGGGGATTATGAATGTGATGTATGTCTCGGTGACGGAAAGAACGGCCGAGATTGGACTACGTAAAGCGGTGGGCGCCAGAAATTCCAATATTTTGAAGCAATTTCTCTTTGAAGCGATTTTTATCACGGTGCTCGGGGGGCTGATTGGCATCGCCCTGGGAGCGGTGATTACTTTCATAGCAACGAAAGTGGCTACAAATTATGGTTACGCGATTTCTTTTGGGGTTTCTTGGTATGCCGTCTTGCTGGGCGTGGGCTTTTCCGTAGTAACCGGCATTGTCTTCGGCCTCTATCCTGCCCGCAAAGCTTCGCAGTTCAGTCCCATGGAGGCGCTGAGAAAGGACTAGCGAGTGGTAATTTTTAATTGGGTTCCATTCTTGAAGCACGTTTGAAATTGCTTTTTTGACAAAAAACTGGGTTTGTATTAGGCAACATTAACAAAAAAGGCGCAAGTTGTTGCCTTTTTTGGTTTGTGCTAAGCTGGAGGTGTCGAATTTAATTGGTTTTTTTCATAAAAAAATGAGTAAAAAAAAGAAGCCCAGAGCGAGCAGAAAAAATTTGATAGAATTTGAAATGGAAAATGCGGCAGAAGACATTGCGACGCCTAGAGTGGAGAAGGTGAGAGAAAATGTGGCGGAAATTAAATCGGAAAAAGAAGGCGCAATCAAGGAGGCGGAAGTGGAAAAGGTGGCAGGGGTAACGGTGGCGGCGAGCGAGCAGTTAGCTGCAAGTGATAGGCCAGCGGAAATAGCCGCTAGTGAAGAAGAGGTTGTGGCGGAAGCGCCCAAGAAGAAAAAAAATAGAAAAATGGATGGCTATATCGAGTTTGTCCTGATTTTTATTCTCGGTGTGCTCATCGGAGTGGCCATCAAAACAGAGGCGGTGAAAAGAATCACTATTGGTTTTAATGATTACCAAATGAAGACAGTGCGGCAAGATTTTGATATCAGCAAGATTCAGTTTGAGGTGTCAAAGAAGGCGGCTGAGGAAGCTAAGACTAATGCGCCAGCGGATAATGGGGCAGCACCGGAAGAGAGTGGTAGTGCCGCAACCGATACGCAGGGTTTGAATAACTAATAAGCAAATAATTTTTTTAAGCGAGTTGATTAGATTTCAAAAAAATATTACGAAATCTAATTAAAGAAAAAATATGGAGAATAAGAATGACAAAAAAGTAAAAAATATCCTTTCCATCGCAATTTTGTTGGGAGGTCTTTTTGTGGGCAGTCTTTTTGTGGACTTGGGACAAGTTATGCGCGGCAGCGGATTTTCAGCCAAGAACCTCAATAAGTCGGAGATTTTTGAAGCCAATGGAAAAACTTGGGTGGCCTATGGCGATCCGGCCATCGGTGTGAAAGTGATTAGTGATGAGGCTTGTGAAAAATGTGATCCATCGGAAGCCTTGGTTTGGTTGCGTCGCGTGTTGCCTACTATTGGAGCGCAAAAAGTAGCTTTTGACAGCGAGGAAGGAAAAGCGCTGATCGCCAAATTTGGCATCAGTACTCTTCCGGCTTTTATTTTTGACAAAGAAGTAGCGAAAACTGATTTCTTTTCTCAAGCGCAAGTTTTGTTTGAGAGCAAAGAAGATCAATTTGTGTTGAAGACCCAGGAGCTGGGCTTGGCGCCAGGAAAATATTTGAATGCGCCGGAGGTGAAAGCGGATGACGCGGTTTCCGGGAGCGCGGATGCCAGCGTGAAAGTAGTGATGTTTTCTGATTTCCAATGTCCTTTTTGCAAGTCTTTCTGGAGCTCTTTTCGCGACATGATGAAACAGTATGACGGGAAAGTGACCTTTGTGTATAAACATTTCCCACTGGGAATTCATCCGGAAGCCAACGGGGCAGCGCTGGCCAGTGACTGCGCTATGGAACAAAACAAATTCTGGGAATATGCGGATAATTTATATGCCACCCAAAAAGATTGGTCGGGTAAGGATAGTATTCAAAAATTCAAAGATTATGCTAAGAATTTGAAACTAGATACGGGGAAATTCAATCAATGTTTGGACAGTAAAAAATATCAAGCGCAGATCGATGCCAGCACAGCTGAGGCCACTGCCTTCGGTCTTTCCGGCACCCCAGCGACTTTCATCAACAATCAATTCATCAACGGCGTAGCGGGAGCCAATGATTTGAAAACAGCGATTGACGCAGAGCTAGCTAAGTAGACAAGTCTTTTTCATAAAAACCATCCTAAATACTCAGGATGGTTTTTTGTATATTAGACTTGTTGTATAATAACTCATCACTGCAATTTATTACGCAAGAAGTCTATTTGCTAACTTTTTGATTTTGCCATAAACTAAAGAGAGTTAATTAGAATAAAGAAAATATGAAAATAAAAATAGTGAAAAGTTTTTTTGCCGGCCTAATGCTCATCACAAGTTTTTTTGCGTGGTTGGCTATTGACCAGGCGATTACGGTGCCTGGCGCCAGCCTTTGGGCCGTGCCGATAATCAGCGTTTCGGTGTTTTTTGTGATGGCGTATGTAAGCATTATCATCCTCAAGCGCAAGGATTATGTGCTAGGTCTTTTTGCGCTAGCCTACTTGGCTAATTTTGTTTTTGTGCCAAATTTCTTGCATTTGATTGGTTTTGGCATTGCCTATTTGTTCACTTTTTGGGCTGTTGCGAGAATCAAACAAGATTTGTCCTTGAATGTCAGGCTGAGTATTTGGAAATCAGTGCGTGCCGGCAGTGGTCTGTTTGTTTTCGCGGTGTCCTGCCTAATCACCAGCCAATATTATTTTACAGTGAAGGATTTGGATACAAAGCAACTAATTCCCCAATTTTATATCAGCTCCCTTACCGGCAATTTGACCACCAGATTTTTAGCAGCCACTAATCCGGAAATAAAAAACATTGCTCAAGAGAATTTGACCGTCGATCAATTTATCTTGCAAACTCAAAAAGGAAAATCGCAAGCCGAGGATATTTCACTAGAGACGGATATGCAAATTGATCAAATGATCCAAGAAGCTAACCCTGGCGCCACAGTCGCTCAGAAAAAAATATTAAAAGAAAAGGCTTTGCAAAAAGTTGCATCAGCTAGTCTTGAAATGGGCAAGGAACAGGAGGGGTTGCTTCTTAGTGAAGGAAGAAAGCAATTTTCTGAAATGTCGGGCATGACATTACGAGGGGATGAAAAAATGGCTGATGTGTTGGCCAGTGTCGTCAATAATAAGATTGATCAATATCTTGGGTCTGGGGCGGGTGAAAATAAAAAAACCTCCACCTTGCCATACATCATGGCGATTGTGCTATGGTTGACAATTCTTCCTTTGGGTTCAATTCTTAATACGCTCTGGATAATGCTGGCTGAATTTTTCGTCTGGATCTTGCTGAAAGTCGGAATAGTTTCCATAAGGCATGTTCCGGTGGAAATGGAAGTGTTGGAATAGTAAGAACCTATTCATACTCTAAAAGAGCAAATTAGCACTCAGGCATGGGGATTGCTAGTTTTTTGTTTTTATGCTAAACTGAATTAGTAAAAATAAAATCGTATTTATATATATGGCAGCAAATTATTATGATCTTTTAGGGGTCTCAAAAGGCGCTACAGATGACGAAATTAAGAAGGCTTATCGAAAAATGGCCCACAAATATCATCCGGACAAGTCCGGCGGAGACGAAGCCAAATTCAAAGAAATCAATCAAGCCTATCAAGTGCTCTCAGACAAGTCCAAGCGCCAACAATATGATCAATTTGGTCAGACTTTTGATGGTGGTAGTGGCAGTGGACAGCAAAGCGGAGCGCAAGGTTTTGGCGGTTTCGACTTTTCCGGCTTTCAGGGCTTCGGTGGTCAAGAGGGTGGTTTCGAATTTGGCGGTGATGGTTATGATGATATTTTTTCTAATATTTTCGGCGGTGGTGGGGGGTCTCGCGGCAGAAGGCAGGCACAAGGGTCGGATATCCATGTGGATATGGAGATTGATTATTTTGAAATGGTGAAAGGCGTGGAAAAAGTCTTGAATTTATACAAAAGAGTGCATTGCGATCGTTGTGATGGCTCGGGTGGAGAGCCGGGCGCCGGGCAAAAAACTTGCCCCACTTGTCATGGCAGCGGAAAGATAGAAACAGTGCGGCGCAGTTTTTTTGGCAGTTTTTCGCAAGTGAGTGAATGTCATGATTGCCATGGGGTGGGAAGGATTTATGAAAAGAAATGTTCCAAATGCGGCGGGGATGGTCGGGTGAAAGAAGAACAAAAATTGGAGATCAAAATTCCCGCGGGTATTTCCGATGGACAGACAATATCCGTGGGTGGCCAAGGGGAGGCGGGAGAGCGCGGAGCGCGAGCCGGTGATTTGCTGGTGACTATTCATGTGGCGCCGCACAAAAAATTCAAGCGCAAAGGTTTGGATATTTTGAGCATGGAGCAAGTTCCTTTTTCAGTGGCGGCTCTCGGCGGAAAAGTGGAAATTGAAACCTTGGGGGGCAGTTTGATTTTGAAAATTCCTACCGGCACGCAATCCGGAGAAATTTTCCGCATCAAGGGATCTGGCGTGCCGGAATTGGGCGGAAGGAATGTGGGTAACCACTTGGTGACCGTCACCGTCAAAGTGCCCAAGAGCTTGAGTCGGGAGCAGAAAAATATCATCGAAAAAATGCGCGATCAGGGTATCTAGAATTCGCAAATTAAGAGAGATTCCTTTGTGGGGTCTCTTTTAAATTTGCTTTGCCAAGGGTTAGGTTTGGGCGTAGAATAAATATGTAATTGAGGCTTAATCAGGAATATGCCGGACAAAAAATCAACAGAAAAAGACATTGTAGATGATGGTTTACACTGCTTGCCAAAATAGTGATAGTGGTGATATAATATCATTATAATAGTATTACCTAAAAAATATGAAAAAAAATAGTCAAAAAGCAGTTTCTAATAACAGTTTTACGAAATTTTTACTCTACACCACACCAAACGGCAAGGTGAAAGTAGAGATATTTTTGCGTGATGAGAATATCTGGTTGACTCAAGATAAAATCGCCCTCTTGTTTGGCGTGCAGAGGCCAGCGATTACCAAGCATTTGAAAAATATCTTTGAAAGTGGAGAATTAGATGAAGAAGTGGTTAGTTCCATTTTGGAACATACCACAGAACATGGTGCCCTGGAGGGGAAAACACAAACTCAGTCGGTAAAATTTTATAACCTTGACGCTATTATTTCTGTCGGATATAGGGTGAATTCAGTGCAGGCGACACAATTTCGCATTTGGGCAACTGAAAGATTGAGAGAATATATCATTAAAGGTTTCACAATGGATGACGAGCGGCTTAGAGACCCGAATAGTTTTCCTGGTAAGGATTATTTTGAAGAGCAATTGGCAAGAATCAGAAATATCCGTTCCAGCGAAAGACGGATGTATCAGAAAGTCACCGATATTTATGCCCAATGCAGCGCTGACTATGATCCAAATGAAGAAATTACTAAGAAATTTTTTGCAACAGTCCAGAACAAGCTTCATTTTGCGATTACTGGCAAAACTGCCGCAGAGATAGTCCACGGAAGAGTTGATAGTACTAAGGCTAATATGGGATTGACGGTTTGGAAAAATTCTCCAAAAGGTGCCATTCGGGAAACTGATGTAATGATTGCAAAAAATTATCTGAACGAAAAAGAACTTGATCATCTAAATAGGATCGTAACAATGTATCTTGATTATGCAGAAATACAAGCAACTCGTGGCGTTCTAATGCGGATGAAAGATTGGGTAGGAAAGCTGGATGCATTCCTAAAATTCAATGAGCGACAAATATTGGGTAATGCCGGGAAAATCAGTCATGAAGTGGCTGAAGCGTTGGCGTTGGAAGAATATGAAAAGTTTAGGAAAGAACAGGATAGGAACTATGTTTCCGATTTTGATCGGGAGGTGAAGAATATTTTAGAAGTGAAGAAGAAAAAAGAATAAATAATCCATCGCCAAATTTGGCGATGGAAAAGTTTTAGCCAAGGACTATATTATTTCTGTTGATATGACAAAGGAATACACAAGATGAAAGTTTTAAAAAAACGTTTTCTCGCCCACAGCGAAGTGCATTTCTCCCGTCTCGACTTTTAAAAAGTTCCCGCACTAGCGGAATATCAAGCTACAAATTGAAACTTGTGTGCGTTAAGAAATTTCCTACCAACAATCCTTTTAGCATTTATGGGAATTTGATCCGCCAGCTGGCGGATAGAAATTTAGACAGCACGCCGTGCCCGCCTATGGAGGGAGCCTGGGCAGCAGTTTCTTTTTGCCACTTTCTTTGCTGCCAAAGAAAATGGCCCGTCTCGACTCGTGAAGACAATTACTTGTCGATCCGAGGCGGACGCACTGTAACTTTGAATTTGAAATCCGCATATTCAGACTTTAAGGCTGAACTTTGAATAGGGGAGGGTTTTTGCTTAAAAATTATCCCAAGTACCCGGGATTAAAAAATGAATGGAAGGGGGGTTTATTTTTTAACGGCTAAAATATGATTTGGCCGTTTCAGCATGGTACTGGTGTTGCATTAATCTATTGATTGAAAACTCCAGCGGGGCGCGCTTTTTATTGCTATAAAACATATGCATCAGGTTGTATGGATATAGAAAGCGTCTAAGGCGTGTGCACCTTATACAGGGTATTGACTTTTCTTAGCCTTATTGCTATAATGATACATTGCACTAAAAAGTAGTTGCAATGTGTTCTTACTAGTAATTAAGAGTCAAAAAACACTAATCCCAACAAGCGAGGAGAGTAGCATGAAGAGAAAAATTGGAATGTTCGTAGGCAAAGTGGTAATTTTGATGATGGTGTTGAATATCGGCGGGTGTGGATACAATACCATGCAAGGCAATGAAGAGGCTGTTATTGCTGCTTGGGGAGATGTCGAATCTACCTATCAGCGACGGTCTGATCTGATTCCAAATTTGGTGGAGGTGGTTAAAGGATATGCGTCTCATGAAAAGGAAACGCTGACTGCAGTCATCGAAGCGCGTGCCAAGGTTGGACAGATGAAAGTTGGCAGTGACATGCTTAAAGATCCTACAGCGATTGCCAATTTTCAGGCGGCCCAGGGCGAGTTATCGAGCTCACTATCACGACTTATGGTGGTAGTTGAAAAGTACCCTGAACTTAAGGCAAATCAAAATTTTCTGGATCTTCAGCATCAGCTCGAAGGTACGGAAAACCGGATTAACGTGGCCAGAGTTCGCTACAACAAGGCGGTTCAAACTTTCAACACTTCAATCAGGAGCTTTCCTAACAGCCTGACTAACAACTTATTGTTGCACTTGGAGCGTCGAGAGCCTTTCAAGGCCGATGCGGGTGCATCCAAGGCACCAACAGTGGAATTTTGATGGAGGAGTGGTAATGGCAAAAAGAATATTTTTTATTGTTCTATCCGTTTTTTTATGGGTTGGAAGTGCTATGGCATTGGATGTTCCAACGTACAAAGGACGTGTCAACGATTTTTCTGGTATGCTCAAATCTGATCAGACTGCCCAGCTCGAGAAAAAACTCGAGCGTTATGAGGGTGAGACGTCTAACCAGATAGCCATACTGACCATTCCTTCACTCGAAGGTGATGATCTGGAGGATTTCTCTATCCGAGTAGCGGATAAGTGGAAGATTGGTCAAAGAGACAAGGACAATGGAATTTTGGTTCTTGTCGTGCTCAATGATCACAAAATGCGGATCGAAGTCGGACGCGGGCTAGAAGGTAGCTTGACCGATCTGGTCGCTGGTCGCATTGTTGACAGTGTTATGAAACCAGCTTTCAAGGAGAAAGCCTATTATAAAGGATTGGATGGTGCGATTGATGCCATCCAGCTTGCTGTTAAAGGCGAATTCAAGTCTGATGCAGTGAAGAAAGATGACCCTGAAAAAGTTAAGGCCTATCTTTTCTTTTATGGCCTCATTGTGGTGATTGCCGGATTTATGGGAATAATCCATATAATACTCGGAGGCATTACGGGAGCAGCTGGTTGGTATTTCGCAACAGCGTGGTTGTTTCATCCAGGCTTCGCAGTTCTTGCTGCTGTCGCTGCGGTCGGATTTTTTTTCGGCCTCATCGCTAAATTCCTCTTGGAGGCATCGGTGATGGGTGGCGGCGGCGGTTCATCTGGTGGTGACTCTTCATTTGGTTTCGGCGGCGGCGGTTTCGGCGGCGGCGGAGCTTCAGGTGGGTGGTAAACTCATCATCCAATTGCGGGGTGGTGCTAAGTAGAAAAAACTTAGCACCGCCCCAATCTTAATTTTTATAATTTAGTTTGTTCAGCAGATTAAATTATGGAAGTTAGGTTTCAAAAAACCAGACTTTCAAGGTCCTTGTCAATTGAATAGCAAAGCACGAAAGTAATAATAGTCATTTTTTGATTTTTGGCATTCATTCAAGCAAAGGAGGAAGAAAGATGAAGAACAAAATGTGGATTTTTTTGGTGGTATTTTTTTTGGTGTTGTCTGGAACTGCCGTCGCATTGAACATTCCTAATTACAAGGGATACGTCAATGATTTTGCTGGCATGTTAGGATCTGAACAGGCTGCTCAGCTTGAACAGAAGCTTGGTCAATACGACAAGCAAACAAGCAATCAGATTGCCATTTTGACCATTAACTCGCTTGAAGGCTCGGACATTGAGAGTTATTCAATCCAAGTCGCCAGTGAGTGGAAAATTGGCCAGAAAGGAAAAGACAATGGTGTTCTAGTTACCATTGCCAAGAAGGATCACAGAATGCGGATTGAAGTTGGCTATGGGCTGGAAGGAGATTTAACTGACTTGATGGCGGGACGAATCGTTGATGAAATTATGACCCCCGCTTTTAAGGCAGGTGATTTCTATGGTGGAATCAATAAGGCAGTTGATAACATCATTGAAAAGCTTGGACAATATACCGTCCAGGAGCGTGCTATCATGGCGCAAAATCGAGCAGAGGAAAAACGGATTGCTGAAGAAAAGGCGAACGAGATTGGGATTGGCATCTTAATTTTCATTGTGGCGGCTATTGGTCTGATTGGGATGGTGTTTTTTATCCGTATGATTATGATGAAGATAAGAGAATCACTAAGAAAAAAGTCTCTCAGAAAATCATTGCGTGTCAGGATTGCCGATCTGGAAGAAGAATTTTCAGACATGGAGAAATTCATGCCTGAATCTACAAAAAATTCTGTTACATTGCCAATCTGGGCAGAGGATAAATTTAATTCTTTATTAGGTCAGTTGGAGTACTCAATCTCAGTGGGTTATAGCGGAATTAATAACGCTAAGCTGATAATTGATGACGATCCAGATAAGGCGGTGCGAAAACTGAATGATGTTGAAAATACTAAACGGCAAGCTTTGAAGAAAATGACAGAAATGGAGTCTTTGCCGCAAGAGGTTACGACAGTCAGAACAACTGCCGAACCTGCCGTAAAAAGCCTTGAGAAACTCTTGACTGAAACATCAACTAATGTTGAAAGGCTTGAACAGGGAGGCATTGTAGCTGATATTTCGTCTGCTCAACTGGCAGCCCTTAAAAGTAAAACAGCGGCGCTGCAAGAAAGATTAAAGAAAAGCGGAATTGGCCGGAACGATTTCAGTCGAGACATTTTCCAGGAAGCTTCCAATCTTCAGAAAGAAATTAACATCCTTTCTCAGTCTGTTGCCAGTTTGCAGGGGCAGAAGGAGAAAGTCTCAGCGTTCGTAACGAAAACATCTGGAGACGTGGAAGTTTTGAAAGCTGGGATTGCTCAGCGTCGAGAGATGTTGAAGGATATCCAGAAGAATAATCCTGAAACTGTCTGGCACGATGTTGCAGGCAGATATGCCGGAGCGGATAAATTAATCGCTTCTATATCCGGTGTCATTGCGGCGGTTGCGGCCAGCAATCTTTCCAAAGAGAGCGGCATCAATTCCGCCGTTGGAAAAATCAGCGAGGCGGGGAGAATTCGGCAGCAAGTCGTTTCTCTCCAAGAGGATGTTTCTGAATTGGCTAAGAAAATTGAGACAGCCAAATCGGAAGTTGCAAGAATTCTGCCTACTGCTATACGGGAAGTGAAATTAGCCGAAAGCAACGTTAGAAAAAGTGATGTTGAATCTAAGGCAAAATCATTGGCGCAGCAGGCTACGACTGGATTGCACGAACTTCGGCAAAAAATCGACCAGTCAATGGCCGATTGGATCGGATTGGCAATTTTAGCCCAGTCCGTAATCTCAATTGCTGGAGATGCAACAAGAAGAGCCAAGAGTGATATTGGTGATGCAGAAACGGCTCGCGAGAGGAGCAGTCAAAGTTCATCATCTTCCAGTGGTAGTTCAAGTACTGGTGACAGTTTCGGCGGTTTCGGCGGTGGCAGTTTTGGCGGCGGCGGAGCTTCGGGTAGCTGGTAAACAATAAACGAAAAAAAAGGTGACAAAGATGATGATAACGATAGATAATTTTTTAAATCCAGAGGAAGTTCAGAGAATAAACGCCACAATTGCTTTGGCTGAAAAAAGCACGGCCGGTGAAATAAAACCACTGGTCGTTCAAGATTCATCCAGCTTTCCTGGGGATGTCAAAGAACGAACGCTGACCAGAGCCAACGCAGAGTTCTTTATCGAAGGCTTGGATCACACTACCGGCCACACTGGCATCCTCATTATGATTTCATTGGAGGAACGTCGAGTGGAGGTCAGAGCCGGCAAATCTATCAGTGAATTCTATGATCAGAAAAGATGGAAAGTGGTTGTCGACACGATCACATCCGGAATTAAAAAAGGGGACGCAGCGGAGGGGATTTGCGATGCCATCATAATGGTTGGTCGGATCCTTTCCAAACATTTTCCGATTCAACCAGGTGACGTCAATGAAATTCCGGACACCATCATCTTCAAAAAATAGGTGATGTATGCAACCTAGGTAGAAGGAATGAGCCCTGCTAGTCAATCGACTACAGGGCTCTTATTTTTTTACCGGGCCAAATCCCATCGTCGTTTATCAAAAAGTGGTGGATTGGCAAATTTTTAGGGAAATAGAAATAAGAAGCTATTTCTATTGGGTGCCGCCGGACGATTGCCGTTATTTGTTTTTAGTGTAGAAGAAGGATACATAGATAAGAACTGAAAGCATAATTATTGACGAAATAATTCTAAAAATCAATTCAGGGCTAAGATTGCCCTTTGTTTTGTATAATATTATGCCTATTACGGATATAGCTCCCAATATAGCTATGCTGGTAGTTAGTTTCGTTTCGTTCATGTTTTTTAGTGATTTATTTATAAAAAAATAATAGCACGTAAAAGCAATCAAAACAAATATGGAATTGCGGGTGAACTCTGCGCGAGACACGCAGTTTTGTCAGAAAGTAGTCAAAAAAAACAGAAAAGGGTACAATGGAATTGCGCAACTAATCGCAATAATAAAAAAACTATGCTTCTAGGCTTTTCATCGGGTTGTTTGTGGAAAACGCATAATAGATTGGCAAAGGAAACTTTTGATATTTTCAAAAGCGCCGGAAGCAATGCGATTGAAATCATGTGTTTTGATATGGCAGACGCGCCTTTATTGAAAAATATTCCCTTGGAAGACTTGCGAGGGTTCGAGCATGTGTCACTCCACGCCCCGATATTTGCGAATGTTTCCGATGAGGAATTAGGGGAGATATTGCACCAGATTGAAATAGCTCATCAAAAAATAGGCTTTGCCTACGTGGTTGTCCATCCGGACACAATCAGCAATTGGGATGTCTTCGCTAAATTTTCCATCCCGTTTGCTATCGAGAATATGGATAATCTAAAAACTTCTTGCAAGAGCGTGGCGGATCTCGAGAAGATTTTTCAACAGATTGATGTGAAGATGGTGCTGGATGTGAATCATTGTTTCGCCAATGATCCCACGATGAAATTGGCGGGCGAATTTATGGAGGCTTTCCGTGACAGGATCGTCGGCTTTCATTTGAGCGGATTCGAAACCTTCCATGACCCGCTGTACAAAACCCAACAGCAGGGGATACTGGATGCTATTTTTGATAAGAAGCTGCCCATAATCATTGAAAGCGTTTGTGATTCTATTGAAGAAATCAACAATGAATATTTATATATAAAAAATAAATTAAGTAATTAAAAATTTCGATAGGGGGGTCTATTTTTTAACAGCCAGAACGGCGATTTGGCCGTTTCTGGCGTGGCACTAGGATTGTTTCGCTATTAACATAATTTGCCAAAATTGGGGAGTAGTGATATATTATCATTAAGATTTGAAACATTTGTTTGAAAAAGGGGAAATAGAAGAAAATGCAGTTATCAAGAATTTCTTGACGACTGCCTCGGATGGCAAGAAAAGGATATGGGGGAAATATTTGAAGAAGTTAAAAATCAAATAAAATAAAAACTATGAAAGAGGATAAGAACAATAAAATAATTCTCTATACGACAGAAGATGGAAATACTGAAATTGAAGTCAGTCTTGAGGGTGAAACTATTTGGTTGAGTCAGAAACAGATGGCGGAACTTTTTGATAAGGATAGAAAAACTATTACAGAACACATAGGAAATGTGTTTAAGGAGGGCGAATTAACGGAAAAATCAGTATGCCGGAAATTCCAGCATACTGCTAAGGATGGGAAAAAATACAATGTGAATTTCTATAATCTGGACGTTATCATTTCCGTCGGTTATCGCGTCAAATCTTTGCGAGGTACGCAATTCCGCATTTGGGCGACGCAAAAACTTAAAGAGTATATGGTCAAGGGATTCGTGATGGATGATGAAAGATTGTCAGAAGGGGGATTGAGAAAGGGATTTTTTGAAGAATGGCTAGAAAGAGTCAGGAAGATCAGATTTTCCGAAAGGAATCTCTATGAGAAAGTTAAAGATATTTTTGCGACCAGCGTGGATTATGATCCACGGACAGATATGACCCGCGAGTTTTACGCAACTATGCAAAATAAATTTCACTATGCCATAACAGGAAAAACGGCGGCTGAATTGGTGGTGAATCGGATTAGTGGAAAAAAAGAAAACCTGGGAATGACAAACTGGAAGGGAATGGCGCCGACAAGAAAAGAAGCTGAGGTGGCAAAAAATTATATGTTGGAAACGGAATTGCGCCAGCTATATCTTTTGGTGGAGCAATTTTTATCTTTTGCAGAGTTTCAGATTGAAAGGAAAAATATCATGCATATGAAAGATTGGGTTAAATATTTGCATGATATGCTCACGGCTAATAGGTTGGAAGTGCTTTCGGACAAGGGAAAAATTTCTCATGATAAGATGGAAAAAGTTGTGAAAAATGAAATGGAGAAGTTTGTTAAGCAAAAGAGATTTAAATAATCCATCGCCAAATTTGGGGATGGAAAGAGGTTCGCAACTTGGATCATGGATAGGATTAAAAAATAAAATCTTATGGCGAAAATAAAAGATTTGGCCAGGCATGAAATGCCTCGGGAGAAATTGATGGAGAGAGGATCAGAAAACCTCAAGGATTTTGAATTGATGGCGATTTTGTTGCGCACCGGCGTGACCGGCAAAAATGTGCTGCAGGTTTCGCGAGACATCTTGAAAAAATTTCCTACCAAAAATTTATTGACACTGGATTTTGCTAGTCTGGCTAAAATCAAAGGCCTCGGTCCGGCCAAGGCCTGCTTGCTGTTGGCGGCTTTTGAACTGACTAAGCGGGCTCTCGAGGTGGAGGACAACAATCTGCCGACCATCGTCTCCGCGCGTGACGCGGTGGCGCAACTGCAAGAACTGCGCCATGCCAAGAAAGAACATTTTGTGGCGCTCTATCTCAACGCGCGCAATCAACTGTTGAGCAAAGAAACCATTTCCATCGGCACGCTGAACGCCAGTCTCATTCATCCGCGCGAAGTTTTTAAATCGGCTATTGATCATTTGGCCGCTTCCATTCTCGTGGCGCACAATCATCCTTCCGGCAGTCTGGAACCGTCCGAAGATGACCTGGAAGTCACCAAAAGACTCAAAGAGGCTGGAAAAATTCTAGGCATTGAAATCGTGGATCATGTGATTGTGACCAAAAGGGGCTTTGCGAGTCTCAAGGAGAAAAATTTGCTGTAACTTTGAATTTGAAAGCCTCATATTCAAACTTTAAGGCTGTGTAACTTTGAAAAGGCGACTTTGTTTTGGGGTGAAAAATGGATAAATTAGCCAAAAATGGGGGAAGGGGGTACAATAGAATAGTAAGAATAAGCTTATATTTATGAAAAATCTTTCCGAGCAGGATATTTGTACAAAGTTTATCACGCCAGCCATTGAAAAATCTGGGTGGGATACGATAACGCAATTGCGGGAACAGGTGTCTTTTACGTCTGGAAGGATTTTAGTACAAGGTAAGACTATCAAGCGAGGCGAGGGTAAACGAGCCGATTATATCCTCTATTATGAATCAAATTTTCCCATTGCTGTTATAGAAGCTAAGGACAATAATCAATCTATTGGCAGTGGCATGCAACAATCAATGAATTATGCCGAAGCGTTGGATGTTCCATTTGCCTATAGTTCTAATGGGGATGGATTTTTGGAACATGATTTTTTGACTGGCAAAGAGCGTCAATTGAAAATGGACGAACTCCCATCACCTGAAAAGCTTTATCAACGCTACAAAATTGCCAATAAAATTGAGAGTGAAACGGAAAACATTATTCATACGCCATATTATTCAGATAGCTCAGGTAAAACTCCGCGATACTATCAAGAAGTAGCCATTAATCGGGCGGTCAAGGCGGTAGCAGAAAATCAAAATAGAATTCTTCTTGTGATGGCAACTGGCACAGGTAAGACTTTTGTGGCAGGACAAATCATCTGGAGACTTTGGAAATCAGGGCGAGCTAAGCGAATTCTTTTTCTAGCTGATCGCAACATTCTAATTGATCAGACGATGGTTAATGATTTCAAGCATTTCGGTGACAAAATGACTAAAGTGAAAAATCGTCAAATTGATAAAGCCTATGAAATCTATATGTCATTGTATCAAGGCATTACCAGTGATGATGAAGAAAGAAATGCCTACAAACAATTCAGTCCGGATTTTTTCGATCTGATTGTGATTGATGAATGCCATAGGGGGAGTGCCTCGGAAGATTCCGCTTGGCGAGAAGTGTTGGAATATTTCAAATCAGCCACGCATATCGGACTCACTGCCACACCCAAAGAGACTAAGGACACATCCAATATCGAATATTTTGGCAAACCAATTTATACCTATTCGCTCAAGCAGGGAATAGATGATGGTTTTTTGGCACCATACAAAGTCATCCAAGTCATGCTCGACAAGGATTTAGGAGGCTATCGTCCAGCTATTGATGACAGGGATGTGGATGGGAATGAAATTAAGGACAAGATCTATACCGATAAAGATTTTGATAGAAACCTAGTGCTAATTGAGAGGACTAAGACTGTTGCTAAAGAAGTCACAAAATATCTTAAACAAACAGACCGTTTTGGAAAAACTATTATATTTTGTGTGGACATTGATCATGCAGAAAGAATGCGCCAAGCTCTGGTAAATGAAAATGCTGATTTGGTCAGGGAAAATCCCAAATATGTGATGCGCATTACAGGCGACAACGATGAGGGCAAGAGAGAGTTGGATAATTTCATCGACCCGGAAAGTCTGTATCCGACAATCGTGACTACTAGTAAGCTCTTAACCACAGGCGTGGACGTGCAAACTTGCAAAAACATTGTGCTGGATTCCAATATTAGGTCAATGACCGAATTCAAACAGATCATTGGGCGAGGTACTCGCGTCAGAGAAGATTATGGCAAAACACATTTTACTATTCTAGACTTTCGCAAAGTGACAGAACTTTTTGCTGATGAGGAGTTTGATGGTCCGCCAGAGCAGATAAAAGAAATTGAACAGGGTGGAGATTTCGGTCCGGATGAAAATGAAGAGGATGGCTTGGTGGATGGTGCTTCAATAATTACGGACACTGAAAATGTATATGGCACTGAGGAAAAACCCACAATTGTTGATGGGGGAGATTTGATTAAAGAAAAATCAGGCAAGATCTATGTGGACAGCGTGCCGGTGGAGGTGGCCTACAAGCGGGCGCAGTATTTGGATGGCAGTGGAAAACTGATTACGGAATCATTGAAGGACTACACCAAAAAGCAAATCATCAAGGAATATAATTCTTTGGATGAATTCATTCAAAAATGGGATAAATCAAAACAGAAATATTATATTATTGATGAGCTGGCAAATAATGGGGTGATGCTGGAAGAATTGCAAAAAAACATCGGACAGGACATTGATCTATTCGATTTGATTTTGCATGTGGCATTTGACAAGCAAAAATTAATGACCAGAAAAGAACGAGCGGAAAAAGTGCGCAAGAGTGATTATTTGAAAAAATATGGCGAATCAGCGCGGAATGTTTTGGATGCTCTTTTGGCGAAATATGCGGACGAAGGGTTGAAACACATTGAAGATATGTCAATTCTTACCATCTCACCATTTGTGCGCTTCGGTTCGCCGATGGAAATTGTGGAGGCTTTTGGTGGTAGGGAGGAATATGTAATAGCGGTGCAAGGATTAGAAAAGGAAATTTATAATTCTTAATTATTTCATAAGAATAGTATGTCCTACGCAAATAAAACATATGTAGCATTTGATGCAGATAATGATATTCGTTACTATTGGCTTATGCAGGCATGGAAGAAAAATGATAACACTTCATTTAATTTTTATGATGCACATGATCTAAATAATATAAGGGTTCATACAGAGGAGAATATTAAGAGAAATTTACAGGAAAGGATGCGAAGTACTAATGTGTTCATACTTCTAGTTGGCGACAATACTAAATATTTATATAAATTTGTTAGGTGGGAAATTGAACAAGCATTGAATAGAAATTTACCGATCATAGTTGTTAATATTAATGGTAAAAGAAGCCGGAATATTGATCTATGCCCCTCTATTTTGAATGGAGAGCTCTCTGTACACGTTAGTTTCAATCAGAAAATAATAGAACATGCAATTAGCAATTGGTATGCGAATCATGAAAAGCTTCGCAGGGAAGGAAAGGAAGGAGATTATCATTATAATGATTCAATATATAAAAAATTCGGATTATGAATATAATGAGTCGCTGGTTTAAAAATTGGAAGTTGATAATTAATGACATACTTGTTGGTATCGGTTTTTTTTGGTTATTCGTGGAATTGATAAGTTATTTTTTTTCCACTACCTCAGATCAAATAAAGAATGGCAGTTTTTTTTGTTATCTTCTGGGTGCGAGTGTAACTTATGGAATTTTTAAGAATTATCCCAAATCTTTTTTTATTAGTAGAATTAGAAATAAGGATGTTAAAATAGGAATCAAAATTGGAGATGCGTTTGAGGAAAATGGATCATTGATAGTACCAATCAATGATCATTTTGATGTTTCTTTGGGTGGAAATGTTTTAAAAGCTAAGAGTATTCAATGTAAATTAATAGATGATTATTATTTTTCAAATGAAGAACATCTAAAAAATGATATTTGTAATAAGATAGATTTACAAAAAATTCCTTATTCCTCAGGAACGGTAGTTGAAATTGAACAAAATAAAAGGAAATTTTATTTACTAGTGAATTCTAAGCGAAATGAAAATAATAGACCATCTTCCACAATAGATGATTTTATGATGGCATTGAATGGCATGTGGGATTATTTAGCTATGGATGCAGCCAGAGATGAAAATATAATTATACCATTGATTAATACTCAACATGGTAGAAATTCAAGTCTCACGAGAGATACAGTCGTAAAACAAATAATTGATACATTTATTGACGCCTCTAAACATAGTACTATTTGTGAGAAATTAATTATTTGCATACATCCTTCTGATATTGAAAAAGGCCAATTGGATTTGGATGCTCTAAACGCGTATTTAATGTTTAAATGCGAAAATTATAAGGATATACAATTTAATCCCAAGGTAGAGGGAACGGAAGTTAGTTCTTCTGAAATAAAAGTACCTGTCTAACAAGTTTAAAAAAAATAAATTAGCTTAATTTAAAGAAATTATATGTCAAACATAACAGGAATAGTAAAATCAATACAGAATATAATGCGGGAGGATCATGGAGTGGATGGTGATGCTCAGCGATTGTCACAAATTGGCTGGATGCTTTTTTTGAAGATTTTTGATGAACAGGAAAGCGAGACTGAACTTTTGAGTCCTAAATATAAATCTCCTATTGAGGAAAAACTTCGCTGGAGGAATTGGGCGAAAAATCCGGAGGGAATCACAGGGGACGCACTATTGAAACTCATCAATGATGATCTTTTTCCAGCGCTCAAAACTCTTGAGGCTGATGTCAAAAAAAATCCGGAAGGATATATCGTGAAATCGGTTTTTGAGGATAGCTTCAACTACATGAAAAACGGCACTTTGATTCGCAAAGTCATCAACAAGCTCAATGAGATGAACTTCAACCGAAAGGCCGATCGGGATCAATTTGGAGACATCTATGAAACGCTTCTTTTGAGCTTGCAAAGCGCAGGCAATGCCGGAGAATTCTACACCCCAAGGGCATTGACGCAATTCATCGTTGAGATGGTTGATCCGAAACTGGGCCAGACAGTTCTTGATCCGGCTTGCGGAACGGGGGGATTCTTGACTTCCGTCATCGAGCATTTGCGAAAAAATGAAGTGCACACAGCTGAAGATGAGGCGCTCATCAAGAAAACTGTCACAGGAAATGAGCTGAAACCGTTACCGCATATGCTTTGCATCACTAATATGCTTTTGCATGGCATCAAAGCGCCGACCAACATCCGTCGCGGTGATTCATTGGCGCGACCCATTAAGGACATTTCTCCTGCGGAAAGAGTGGATGCAATTGTGGCCAATCCTCCTTTCGGCGGATCGGTGCAAGACGGCATTTTGGCCAATTTTCCATCAGGTCTTCGCACTAAGGAAACGGCTGATTTGTTTTTGGTTTTGTTCATGAAACTTTTGAAACCGAACGGACAGGCGGGAATTGTTTTGCCGGATGGATCTTTGACGGGGGATGGATTGAAATCGCGCATTCGTCAAAAATGGCTGGAAGAATGTAATTTGCACACAATTGTCCGTCTGCCAAATTCTGTCTTTGCACCATATGCAACAGTAGCCACAAATTTATTATTTTTCAAAAAAGGCTCAAAGACTAAAGAAGTTTGGTTTTATGAGCACCGTTTGCCGGAAGGACAAAAATCATATTCCAAAACCAAACATATTAAACTTTCTGAATTTGACCCAATCAAAGCGTGGTGGAAAAAACGCACAGAAAGTGAAGTGGCATGGAAAGTTTCTATCAAAGAAATAGAAAAACGAGGTTGGGATTTGGACATCAAGAATCCAACGAAAAAGGATGAGGAGGCAGAATATTCAACCAAAGAACTTCTTGAAATGTTGGAGACTTCTTTTTCTGAGAGCAAGAAGATTTTAACTGAATTGAAGAAAGAATTATGAAAGAAGTGAAAAAAATAAAAATAGGCGATGTTTGTGATGTTGTGAAAGGATCAACTGGAATAATGAAAGCGGTTCCAGGAAAATATCCAATGGTCACACTGGCGACAGAACGGGCATTGCATGAGGAATACCAATTTGATTGCAATGCTGTAATTGTTCAGCTGGTTTCTTCGACAGGACATGGACATGCAAGTATGAAGCGTGTGCATTATCAAGAAGGTAAATTTGCCCTGGGTAGCATTTTGGCGGCAATTATTCCAAAGGATGAAAAATATTTACATCCTAAATATTTGCATATTTATTTGTCATATTTTAAGGATGAACTGCTTGTATCATTGATGAGGGGAGCGGCCAATGTTTCATTGTCTATATCAAGCATAAAAACTGTTGAAATTATAATTCCTGCATATGACAAGCAATTGGAAATAATAAAACTTGAAGAAATATTGTCTAGACAAAAAAAATCTCTTGAAGTTGAATTGAGTGGGCAAAAGATAATCATTCAAAAGCTTCGTCAAGCAATTCTGCAAGATTCGATTGAGGGAAAACTGACGGTTGATTGGCGCAAAAAAAATCCCAATGTTGAACCGGCGAGCGAACTTTTGAAAAAAATAAAAGCCGAAAAAGAAAAACTAATTGCGGAGAAAAAGATAAAAAAAGAAAAACATTTGCCAGAAATTTCAGAGAAAGAAATTCCATTTGAATTGCCAAAAGAGTGGGAATGGTGTCGATTGGGCGATGTGGGATTATTTGAAAGAGGAAAGTCGAAACATAGACCGAGAAATGATGAGAGGTTGTTTAAAAAGGGAAACATTCCATTTGTGCAAACGGGAGATGTTGCTAGGTCCAAAAGTAATAATTTTCAAATCAAAAGTTGCAATAAATATTATAATGAGATAGGTTTAAAACAAAGTAGATTGTGGGAGGAAAATACACTATGTATAACCATTGCGGCCAATATTGCGGAGACTGGTTTTTTAAAAATGAAAGCGTGTTTTCCAGATAGTGTAGTAGGTTTCGATTCTTTATTGGACTTATCAATTTCTAAGTATGTTCAATATTTTTTTGAGGTCAGTAAAAAGAATATATCTGATTTTGCTCCAGCCACAGCTCAAAAAAATATAAATCTAGGTATCATAAATTTATTATTATTTCCCTTACCTCCACTCTCCGAACAAAAAGTTATTGTGGAAAAAGTTGAGACCTTGATGCAAGAACTGGACAAGCTGGAAGCGGAAATTTCCCAAAACAAAAAAACCGCCGACAGTCTGATGCAGTCGGTGCTGAGGGAGGCGTTTGAGTCATAGGATTTATAATCTTAATTTTATGGATATTACATATTGCGGCAAGTGTGGAAAAAAACTAATAGGGGGTTATTGTGCGGACTGTGGCATCAATACGCTCATTACAAAGTCTGATTTTCAATTTTTTGGATTTCCTATACTTAAAATTCCCCTAAGTTTCGATGTAGCGAATCCACTATATGGAACTTATATATTTAGAGCTGATCATATTATGCATTCTATAAACTTAGATTCAGATATGACCTTCGGTAATTTACAGCTCATATTTCTAAATATCATAAAGGATATTGAATATTTAAATAGTCGTATCGTGGAATGCTATAAACTTTACGCGACTGGCATGTATTATAATGGGGTTCTTGGGCATCAAAAAACAGTTGAAGAAATAATTTATTGGATGCGTCGTATCACAGATCGATTAATTTCAATTCATTGGATTTTAGCCGAATTTGAAAATAACGGAGTATATCCGGACAAAATTGAAATTGATTCGATCGGAAGATTATTTAAACTGGCAGAAGGACATCCCTTTAAAGATGAATACGATGATAATGATGTGGCTTTTCTTTCTTTTTTAAATGAAGCATCAAATGCATATAAACATTCATTGATAAATGGAGAGTCTCCATCATTGAGAATTGGAAAAGAAGAACCGCTTGTTATTACCTTGGGACTTAGGAATAATAGTATTTTTAGTAAGCAAGAATATAACCATAGGTCACTTTCTGAAGCTGTACTAATGTTTACTTCTTTTTATAAAGGAATGAGGGAGAAGTTGAAAAAACATAACAACTTTCAGAAAGAAGTTGTAGCTATTTAGCACATTCATGAGTATATTCAAATATTCAAACTTCAAAAAAATTCCCAGGAGCAAAAGTTTTTATTATGTTTATGTGGGCGGCGTTAAATGATGTGTATGAGAAATAAATTTATGAAAAAACCAACAGGCACAAGTGGTTTTATGAGAATTTCACCAAAGGATATTTCTTTTAAAAAGACTATTTTTCCAGATTCAAAAGAGGAGATCGAAGTTTTCATTATGGAGAGATTCGTTGAAAATACAAATAATCAAGACGCCCCGTTTAAATTCATATCATTTGTTCAAAATGAACAAAATGATTTTGATTTTTCTGTTGAAACAATATTTGGGAAAAATGACATTGATCTCATGGAAATTGCAATTTTAGACAAGAATGGTTATTCCTTGGTAAATAACCAATGTAATGATATTGAGTTTAGCAGAAGTATCCTTAAAAAAATAAAAAGTAAATCAGTAAAATACGGGAATAAAAAACTGCCACTATCTTTGCTACTTTATGCAACTGACTTTAAATTTAACCTTAGTGAGTTAGTAATTCAACATTTGCAGTATCTTCTAAATAAGGAAGGGCATTGTTTTAAGATGATTTTCTTTTTCTCCCTATTGGACAATAAAAATGGTTACTCGCGCTTATTGTTCCCATCAGATATAAATGAGTTTGATGAGAACAGATATAGAAATAATATAACAATAAACTTATCCTAATAAAAAATTAATGAAATCAATTACTTGCACTAAAATCCTCACTCAAAACAACACTCCGACATTCTGCAGAATTCAAGAATGTTAATTACAACAGTCGGTTGCTTACATAAATCTTAAAATAAACCCATGTATGGAGACCCAGTAGTAATTTTTAAAGCATTTTTCGGAGGATTCTTCACTCCTAGCATTTGGATCTTTACCCTAGCTGGAATTATAATCGCCGTAGTTATAAAAAAGGGTTTCAAGTCACTCGAAAAAAATATTAAAAAATCTAAGAAAAAATAAAAGTAAACATACCCATCTAACACTCCGACATTCTGCAGAATACCAGAATGTCATTTCCAGAAATATTCTTGATATAACTAGGATAATATAACGGCAAAGCCACCAACAACGAAATCGAAAAACTCTTGGGCGTGTCTGATTCCAGCGTCACCAACTATCTGGACGAACTGGAAAAAGAACTCAAAGTCCGCCAAGTCGGACAAACCGGCACCGGCGTCTACTATGAACTCAACGACTAGATAATTTACGACATATTACTCGGCAGACATTAAATTTATATATTTTATCAAATATTTTCTTAATATGGATCCATTAAAAATAATTCAAAAGTATTACCAAATAGATTCTAAATCTTATCAACTTTTAGTAGAGCACAGCAACGCAGTTACTAAAAAAGCTATTGAAATTGCAAAAAAAGTTCCTCATCTTAATCCTGATTTGAAATTCATAGAAGAAGCTTCAATGATACATGATATTGGAATATTCTTAACTAATGCTCCTGAAATTGAATGTTTTGGTGAAAACCCCTATATCTGTCATGGATATTTAGGTAGAGAGCTATTGGAGAAAGAAGGTTTTCCAAAACACGCATTAGTTTGCGAAAGGCATGTAGGCGTAGGAATTTCAATAAAAGATATTGAAGGACAAAAATTACCAATACCAAAAAGAGATATGCTTCCAATTTCAATAGAGGAGCAAATTATCTGCTTTGCTGACAAATTCTTTTCTAAAAATGAAGAATTTTTATCAAAAGAAAAAAGTCTTAATAAGATTAGAAATGGATTATTAAAATTTGGTAATAATAAAACGAAAATGTTTGATGAATGGATTAAAGAATTTAGATACTAATTCCTGCCTGTGTCATACGCGAGGGGACGCTGCGCTTTCATATCCTATACCTGTTACATTCACTGGAAATTGAAAATCGACGAATCGGCTAAATCCCTGCCTACCGGCAGGCAGGACGCCTTGGCCGTTCCAACTAACCCTTAACTGACACTCCGACATTCTGCCCCAGAAGCATAGCGCTACAGGGTAAACAGAATACCAGAATGTTTTATTAGAACTAACAAAAATTACATGGTAAAATATATAAGTAAATAATTTAATATAATTTTATGATTGAAGCGGTAATATTTGACATGGATGGTTTATTAATTGATTCAGAACCACTATGGCAAGAAGCGGAAATAAGGTCATTTAAGAAGGTTGGCATAGTATTGGATAATAAAATGTGCTTGGAAACAATGGGATTAAGGGTTGATCAAGTCGTTGATCATTGGAATTATAAATTTCCAGGCAACATACAAGATAGAGACATAGTAGTTAAAGATATAATGTCCGGTGTAATTTCATTGGTGATTGAAAAAGGAACGCCAAGAGAGGGTGTTTATGAAATACTCGAATTTATGAAGGGTAAGAATGTCAAAATGGCAATTGCGTCTTCTTCTCAATTGATTCTAATAAAAACAGTCGTCCAAAAATTTGGTATCGAAAAATATTTTGATGAACTTTATTCTGCGGAGATGGAAGAATATGGAAAACCTCACCCAGGCGTTTATATTACAACTGCAAAAGTTTTAGATATTGCGCCTGAAAGATGTTTGGCATGGGAAGATTCTTTTAACGGTCTGTTGTCAGCCAAGGCTGCCAGGATGAAATGTGTCTGTGTTCCGGATGAATCGATAAAACAGAGCCCCAAGATTGCTATAGCGGATCTTGTACTTGATTCTTTGGCTGATTTCAACGAAGAACACTGGAATAACTTGAACAAGTAAGGCGGCAATTGATTTTTTATACGCAGTCGACGAATGGCACGGCATATCCCTAGTCACTCCAATCAACTCTCCATTGACACTCCGACATTCTGCAGAATACCAGAATGTTAATTACGTAATCAGTTACTTACATAAATTTAACAATAAAATCATATGAAATTTACAACCATTGCTCTCATAGGAATTGCTCCTGATGCGGTCACTGCTATAAGAGCGGATTTTTCAAAGCAATCAAAAGCGTATGTGTCGGATGATATGATAACACTGACCAGTGCATTAATGGGGGAGGAATTTCCAAATCCCAGCAATCAAGAACTGGCCTTTGCTATTTCTGAGATTTATGGAACAGAAACAGGCGTTGATGAAAACGGCATTTATCAGATATCGTCTGTTTTTAAGCAAGAATTAATGGAAAAAGGTGTTGCCAAAATTGAAAAAGATTTGGAAAAACATAATTTTTATGATGCCTATGAAGTTTTTGATTTTCTATTAACAGATGATTTTTTAAAGGTAATTGATTCTTATGATAGATTTCCGGATGTTATCATTACTCCCGATAACCAATTCATAAGAGCCTCGCAAGCGTTTATGTATATAGATGCAGAAAGCCCTGATTATAAAGAATTTATTGCATGGAAAGAGCAGGTTAAAAAAATATTACAGGAGCATGCCCATACTAGCTGTAGTTTAATATTAGATTGTCATGCATAAATAAGATAATAGAGTTTTTTTAAGTTATCCCAAATTGATGATTATTTATAATTTGGCATCCTCACTATCATCGCTTGCACCAGAATGTCCATCCAAAACGATACTCCGACATTCTGCAGAAAGCCAGAATGTTATTTCTAGAAATAGTTGTGATATAATAAAAATTCAGTAATTAAAAAATAAGTTTTTAATATAAAAACTATGAATAATACAACTAATTGGTATGCGCAACTTTTTAAACCAACTTGGTCGCCACCGAGCTGGGTTTTTGGTCCGGTGTGGACATTTTTATATGTCTTGATTGCTATTTCTTTTGGCAGGGTTTTTTGGATGTTAATCAAGAAGCAAATTCCATTCTTGGTTGCACTGCCTTTTATTTTGAATTTAATTTTCAATTTCTCTTTCACACCCATTCAATTTGGGCTCAAAAATAATTATCTAGCGGCTATTGATATTTTGTTAGTGCTGGGCACACTTATCTGGGGGATGATTGGAATCTTCCCACATGCACGCTGGATTACCTATATTCAAACCCCATATCTGTTGTGGGTTTCTTTCGCCACAATCTTGCAACTGACAATAACTTATTTAAATTGGAAATAATCTGTATTGTTTAAGTTATCCACAGGGTCAAAGTGGACAGGGTTTTGTTATAGTGATATAATATCATCAAGAATATTTTCAGAAGTTAATGCTATTTGACTAGCATAAACAAAAATGATGTATCAGTTTACACTAGTAGGTTAAAATGAGCTAATTAACTCTTAATTAACATTCTGACATCCTGCCCCAGAAGCATAGCGCTATTGGGTAAATTCTGATAGCATAACGCAACAGTGAAAATTGACAAATCTAATATAATCTAATATAATCTTATGTAGTTATAATATAAGATAAAAAATGACTGATTTTAGCCAAAGACTGGGGAATATAACACCTGAAATCCTATCAAAAATTGGTAGAATTGATGAAATAAAGGGTCGTTGGACTGAGGGAGTAAACCTTTCACCTCAGCTTTTAGGCCGTCTCAAAAAATCAGTATTGGTCACGTCCTCAGGCTCTTCCACTAGAATCGAAGGTTCAAGATTGTCTGATACGGACGTGGAAAGATTTATCAAGGGCCTGAATATCAGTAAATTTCGCGATCGAGATAGGCAGGAGGTGCAGGGATATTATGAACTTCTGGAAAACGTATTCAACGCGTGGAAAACAATTTCTTTTTCAGAGAGTTCCATAAAACATTTGCACAATGAACTTTTGAAATATGCCGAGAAAGATGTTCGTCACCGAGGGGATTATAAGAAAACTGAAAATGATGTTTCTATGTTTGACGCGGAGGGCAAACCGATCGGTGTGGTTTTTGAAACGACACGGGCCTATCTGGCCCCGAAGCAAACACAAGAACTGGTGCTTTGGACACAGGAAGTTTTGGCAGAAAAAAAATATCATCCACTTTTGATTGTGGGTAATTTCGTGGTGGAATTTTTGAAAATCCATCCTTTTCAAGATGGTAATGGACGGCTTTCGCGAATTCTGACAAATCTATTACTACTAAAAGTAGGCTATGGATTCGTGCCATATATTTCACATGAAAAAATAATTGAAGACAATAAAACGGAATATTATTTGGCATTGCGAAAAAGTCAGAAAACATTTGACGGAAAAAAAGAGGAGATTATTGTCTGGCTGGAATATTTTCTAAAAATTCTGGAAATGCAGGCTATGCGGGCGATTGACTTGCTTTCAACAGAAAGAATGGAAATGATTCTTTCTCCAAAACAGCTTTTGATTTGGAATTTCTTGCTAACGGTGGAAGAGGTAACCGCAGGTGAAATTGTCAAAAAAACAGGAGTACTTAGACCGACCGTCAATCAGTCCTTGGATCGTCTTTTGGATATGAAAAAAATCCAACGAATTGGCATGGGGAGAACCACGAGATATAGGATTATTGGAAAATAGTTATGGACGAACTGGAAAACGAAACCAAGGTACGCCAAACCGGTACCGGCGTCTACTACGAACTAATCAGCTAAATCACAATCTGGCCGTTCCAACTAACCCTTAACTGACACTCCGACATTCTGCAGAATACCAGAATGTCAGTCTAAAATAAAGAGATTAATAATTTTCAAAAAATATATGAAAATAGTATTTCTAAACACTTGGAATGGAGAAATTAAAGATGGCATTACAGAATTTATTCGAAATCAGGCGCTCGACACGGACATTTTTTGTTTCCAGGAAGTTTATCCGGAAATGAGGCAATTAGCTCGAAGCATCCTTTCTGATTATGAAGAATTCTATGCATATAAAGAGATTTCAGGCGATGATTTTACGCAGGCGACCTATGTGAATAAAAAAATTAAAGTGATCGAGACTGGCGAAGTCTTGGATGCGCAGACGGATTGCGGCCTTGGTGTGAATATAAAAATTACATTTGGCAATAAAATAATTCAGATATGTAATTTTCATGGTTGTTGCCAGCCTGGAGACAAGCTCGACACGCCAGCGCGCCTTAGGCAGTCAATTGGGCTAATTGAATATTTCAAGGATAAGAAAGGTTTGAAGATTATCGGCGGAGATTTCAATATGCTTCCTGATACGGAAAGCATACGGATGTTCGCGAACAATGGCTACCGTGATTTAATCAGGGAGTTTGATGTGAAAACCACTCGTAATCGCGTGGCTTGGGAAATGTATCCCAATAATCCACAATATCACGCTGATTATATATTTTTGAGTCCGGAGATTAGGATGAAAAACTTTTCAGTGGTGAATAATGAAGTTTCTGATCATCTGCCATTGATTTTGGAAATAGAGGAGTAGCAAATGTAGGGTAATGCTAGTAGGAAATATTTATGGAAGACAAAGAATCAATTGAAATTTTAACGCGCATGTTGAAGAAAAACTCTCTTTCCGATCGAATCCGCATATCTTCTCACGGTTATTCGCCGCTCTGGTCGTTTCTGTAAGAGCGTGCAACATGGTAGAATAAAAGCACCAACTCCAAACTAACACTCCGACATTCTGCAGAATACCAGAATGTTATTTATCAAATATTATGTTTGCCGATAGTTGTGATATACTGAGGATAAGATGATTAATCTTAGTAATCTATCATCAAAAAAATGCTGGCGAAAAAGCGGGTGACAATTGAACCGAGACCGATGACCTCCAGACAGATGGAGCGTCATTTGAAAGGCGTGGCCAATCATCGTCGGATTGAGATTCTTTTTCTTGTGGCTGAGAGGAATGGCATTACGCTAGACGGAATTTGCCAGGCAACGGGCGGCAACGCCAAAACCTTATCTGAGCACACCAAGAAATTGACCCAAGCCGGACTTATTAATAAAATCCATATAGGCCGGGGAGTGGCTCATTCGCTCTCACCCTATGGCCGGCGATTCCTGAAATTTTTGAAATCATTCTGATGACACTCCGACATTCTGCCCCAGAAGCATAACGCTACAGGGTAAATAGAATGCCAGAATGTCAAAATGTCGGACTGAAATACCAAAAACCCCCACAATTTCAATTATAAATAATATTAAAAAAATGGAAACAACACCAATAGAGCTAAATAACGATCAAAGTCAACCTAAATATAGTAAGTTAAAAGTAATCGTCATTGGAATTTTAACAGCTCTACTTATTGCAAATAGCTTGTTTGCATTTCGCACTTTTTTTTCGCTTGGTGGATATGAATATAATGCGAGCACATTCTTCTTTAAAATTTTCTTATATCTTATTCCTACTGAATTAGGTTTGCTCATAGGAGTATTGATTAATCCATCATCATTAAAAACTATTTTGAAAGTTTCTGTTATCGCTTCTGTGATGGCATATATTTCCATACTCCTAGTACCATATTTTATATTTTTCACAGGAATGTTTTTTCCCTTGATTATTACTTCTCTCATGGGATTATTTGGCCTATGTATTGGTGTCGCAATGTCAAAATATATAAAAATCAGTTCGCTAAAAATATTTGGCATTATAATTATTTTATCTGTTTCGACAAACATTCTTGCAATGAACATCACAATTAATAGAGCTAATAATTGTGATGGGATTGCTGATATTGAAGAAATGGACGCATGTCTCATTGAAAAATCTATCAGAAATAAAGATATGAGTGTTTGTGAGAAATCGAGTAGCGTGAATGAGCAAAGTGATTGTTATATTGGCTATTTGTTTGATTTTGATTATAAAAATGTGCATTCTCCTGACCAGTGCAATGCCATTCCCAATGAAGTTGGTAAGAGTTATTGTTATGATTTTACTGCTAAAGCAACTCAAAATGCTACAGTTTGTCAGAAGATTGGAGATATAAAATTATCAAAAAAATGCATGATTGAAACACAGCGGATAATATGTGATAAAATAGCTGCTCCATCAAAAAAATCTGCATGCGAAAAAATATTAAATGAGTTGAAGCTTAATCAAGAGACAGGAGCTAAGCAACAAGATATGCAAACAAATAATACAAGTACAGGCAACACTGAGCAAAAAATCCCCACACAGAGAGAGCTGGATTTTGATCAAATCACCAGCGTTGCTATGTCCATGGTGTCATCTGCAAAAAAATGTGATGAAAATGGTAAAATTATAAAAAATAGTGGATTAGGGGCGCCCCCAAGGTTTGTATGTGACGACAATACTGATAAGTGGCCAATAATGAGCGTGTGCGGTGACGTAAACGATACGCAATGGATTATTGCTTATAAAAATAAAGATTGGGAATATACATTATATTGTAAAAATTATCCTGAATGCAATGGGACTGGGAATGTAAAATGTACAAAAGATGGATGTGTTTTTTCGGAAAAATGTAATTAGCAATTATGTCGATGAACATTTTGCTTGAGATGTAAAACTGCTAAGTGATGGGATAGGCAAAAGCAAGAATGGGGTCAGGTACATTTTTTTTGAATAAATAACTATGTCAGAACATTGCAAGACTAAAAGAACATACAACAACGAAATCGAAAAACTCTTGGGCGTGTCTGATTCCAACGTCACCAACTATCTGGACGAACTGGAAAAAGAACTCAAGGTCCGCCAAACCGGCACTGGCGTCTACTATGAGCTCATCGGCTAAATATATATAATACATCATAAAAAACGCTTGTTATAGCGTTTTTTACTTTCTGTCAAGCGTTGTTGACAAAAGACGAAAAATTTGCTAGTATTTAATGTCGTAGTTTTTTGAAAATTTGGCGGAAGTCTATTCAGAGATGGCTGTAAATAAACCTATACGAGAAAAGGGAGTATGTTATGCAATATTTTATCGCTGTTGGTGGACCGATTGGGGGTGCTTTAGGCGCAGTGTTGCCGCTTCTTATTGATCCAGCTGTTTGTGGTCAAGCAAAGTCTGCTGCCGAAGCTGATCTCATCATTGTTTTTGATGAATCAAAGCTGCACGAGGTCTATTCAACGGAAAAAAAGTTTGCAGTTTTTTCGGTTAAAGAGATCAAGTTCTCAGCGGCAAACGTCAGGTGGATTTCCGTGTTTGAATATATAACGGATTTAACCGCTTATGTTTCGGAAATTGCCCAAGAAATTAATGGGGCATCTCCTGATAACGATGAGGTTGACCAAGTCAGGGCTATTGAGATGGGCGTGGAATATGTTCCGGAGAACGCGGATGATGCGTTGCACATCCTGGTTGTGGATGACAAACAAGAGAACTTGTTATCCGCATTGGAGCTGTTGGGCGAAAAGCATTTCCTTACTTTGGCAAGTGGCTATGGTGAGGGTAAGCAATTGATAAGAGCGAATAAATATGATGTCGTTCTCTCTGATTGTCAGATGCCAGTCCAAACTAAGGGCTCCGCTCTTTCCATGGAAGCCATCACGCTATCCTTGGGTGAAGTCGTCCACAATGGTCCGTTTCTTATGTTTCCAGCCACCAAGAGCGGTGCGCGGTTTGCCATTGTCACCGATGCTAATCACCATCAAGATTGGGTATCGGCCATCTTTGATGACTTGCGTGATCCGCAAATCATCAATGGTCAGCCAGTATTGTTCATTAACTATATGGGCAAGGATTGGGACAAGGCGTTAGAGAAACTTATGAGTCTATAAGTTTTTCAGTTTGATGGGGCAGGGTGTGAGGAAGAATTTCCTTCACCCTGTTTTTTTATCTCCGCAAATTTAATCTGGGAAAGGTGATAATAATTTTATTAATTCAAAATTTTTTGTGGTATAATAAAGGTATAAAAAATATAGTAAATAAAAATGAATAAAAACATAAAAATAGAAATCGCAGTTGGTATCATTTTAGTCATTTCCTTACTGCTAGGTGGATCCTTTTGGTTGCAAAATAGAAAAATGAATTCAAATACTGCGCCAATAAAAATGGATACGGTAAATAATCAAGAACTATCTGAAAAAATACAAATTAACGAGGAATTTTCAAAAGATCAATCACATGTTTATGATGCCTATAAATGTTTACCTAAAGAGGCTCTGGATAAATTAGATCCTCAAACATTTGAAGTAGTAAACACATGTTTTGTTAAAGATAAGAATGTTGTTTTCTTTCGCCCTTTTTGTGGACAGGATTGTCTATATGAAAGAAACACAATGGCAGACCCAGCAACTTTGGAATACTTAACTGATGACTTTCTAAGAGATAAAAATTTTGTCTTTAATTCTTATGGCGGAAATAGTGATGAAAAAATAATCAAAGATGCCGACCCAAAAACATTCATAGTGTTGGGAAATAATTTTTCAAAAGACAAAGGACATGTCTTTTATGAGGATGTAATTATAGATAATGCAGATAGCTCAACTTTTGAAGTAGTGGGCGATGCTACTGCTAGAGATAAACATCATACATTTTCTTGCAACTCTGATGTTTTTGGTTTGAGATGTAAAGAAGGAAAAAATTAAAGACTTCGCTTAAAAAATAAAAGTAATCATAACAAACTAACTCCTAATTGATACTCTTACATTCTGCCCTGATAGCATAACGCAACAGGGTAAACAGAATACCAGAATGTTGTGCTATCAAGAGGGATGGGTTTGGTGGAAATTCATGAATTGATTTAGCAATTAAAAAAGACGAATGGCATCCAATACAAAAAAATAAATGTGAAGCGGGCTTGTTTATTTTTGGTAATAGTCTTATAATTGAAAATAATAGACCTATTGCATAATAACTCACTACTGCAATTTCCATATTTTGGTCAAATTTTCCAAAAATTTTCTTGGCTTAGCTACGGCTAAACCGCAAAAATTATTTGAAAAATTATGCCGCAAAATCTGAAAATTTCGTTACGCAACCTATTAAGCAACAGGTCTAATAATAGTTTAAAGAAAAAAATTATGGAACTTATCGCAGGCCTATTCCCGTTGCTAGTGATCGTCTTTATGTTTTTTATTTTGCCCGGCTTTCGGATTGTTCAACAGTATGAAGTGGGAGTGGTGTTTCGTTTTGGAAAAATAATTTCCAGTCGCGAACCGGGATTGAATTGGATTGTTCCGTATATCGACCGCATGCGCAACGTTGATTTTCGCACCATCACTTTGCCGATTCCGGCGCAAAAAATTATTACTAAGGATAATGTGTCGGTGGACATTTCCGCGGTGGCGTATTATCAAATAGTAGATGCCCAAAAGAGTATCGTCGCCATTGAAAATGTGATGAGCGCCATCAATCAAATTGCCCAAACCACAGTGCGTAACATTGTCGGACGCTTTCAATTGGATGAGGTGCTTTCAGAAAGAGATGAAATCAACAAAGAAATTCGGGCGGTGTTGGATGAGCGCACTGAACCATGGGGCGTGATTGTTTCAGTGGTGGAAATCAAGGACATCGAATTGCCGGAGAATATGCAGCGCGCTATGGCGAAACAAGCTGAAGCAGAAAGAGAGAAACGAGCCAAAGTGATTGCGGCCGAAGGAGAATTTTTGGCTAGTCAGAAATTGGCAGAAACTGCGGATATCATGGCGGCGCATCCCATTGCCTTGCAATTGCGTAATTTGCAGACTATGGCGGAGATCAGTGTGGAAAAAAATTCCACCATAATTTTCCCGGCGCAATTTATGGGCACGGTCAATGATATCCAAGCTTTTCTTACTAAGGAAAAAATCTAAATAAGCTAAAAAGTTGTTTCTATGGACATCGGATTTTTATTGTCAAAATTAGGAGTTTCACCGGCTTTGACACAAGACATTTCGCTCTTGCTTGTGATCACGGTGTTTAGTTTCATCTTTGGCATGTTTATCGGGCGCTATAAATTGGTGACCATTCTCATCAATATGTATGTGGCCTTTGCTGTGACGACGGTGGTGCCGGCGCAATTCTTCACGGAGTATCTATATAAATTAGTTTTTTTCTTAGCGCTCGTGGTCGTTCTGACCTTGATTGATAAAAAGCTTTTTGAGGTTTATATCTCCGGTGCGGGCTCCGGTTTCTTGTGGCGAGTTTTCGTGATGAGTTTTATGGAAGTTATTCTCCTGCTCAGTATAGTTTTAGTGATTGTTCCAAAAAAGATTGCCCTAGGGTTCATTTCTCCCACCGCTATGGAGTATTTGACCTCAGAAAATGCCCGATTTTTTTGGATGGTCATCCCTTTGGCTTTTCTGGTTTTCATCCATAAAAAACTTAATCGCTAAAAACATTGACGGAAATTGTAGAAGTGATATACTAATAAAAGTTATTAACTTATAACTGATTTTGTTTTTTGCAAAAAATTGAATTAATGCGCTCATAGCTCAGTTGGTAGATCCGCCAGCTGGCGGACTTTTAAGCAAACGGTCCCAGGTATAATAATATGTTTTACGTATACGCAATTAGGAATCAATCGAATAAAATATATATTGGACAAACTGCTGATTTAGAAGTAAGATTACAAAGGCATAATGGATTGCTTAAAAATAAAAGCACTTCGTTTACGAGTAAGAATTATGGAAATTGGGAGCTGATTTATAAAGAAGAATTTGCAACAAGAGCAGACGTTGTGAAAAGAGAGAAGGAATTAAAGAGTTTTAGAGGCAGGGAATTTATAAAAAGTTTTATTAAAAATTGAATTAATGCGCTCATAGCTCAGTTGGTAGAGCAGTTGCCTTTTAAGCAAACGGTCCCAGGTTCGAGTCCTGGTGGGCGCACATTATATAAATCCCGCGAGGGATTTTTTGCTTGGCCCGCCAGGACGAGGACAGGGGAGGGGTCGGGAACCGGGAGGTGCCCGTTGGGGGTGACCGACGAAGAATGAGGAGGGCAAGAGGGCGCCTGCCTGCCGGTAGGCAGGGAAGCCCTATTGAGAGCGAAGCGAGTGAGATGTCCTGGTGGGCGCACAAGTGAAATCCCCGAAAGGGGATTTTTTAGTTAGTCAATTAGGACGAAAAAGTAGGCAGTTTAAGAATAATTTTGACAAGAATCCACAAGCCCTTGACAAATATATCCATTATGTGATAATATGGCTTGAAGTAAAAAATTAAGTATTTACATATGGAAAAAGCAAACATGACAACTAAAAAAATCTCTAAGCAGGTCAAACAGACTTTCTTAGGGTTGGCGAATGCGATCTTGACTCATTTGCCGCAGCGTTCACAAGAAATCTTGAAAAAAAGATATGGCTTGGCCAGTGGAGAGCTAGAAACACTGGAAAAAATAGGCAGCGACTATCAGATAACGCGCGAACGCGTCCGGCAAATAATTTCCGATTCCATCAAAAAGGTTTCCAAGATGGCTGATGCGGAGGTTTTCAAATTGGCGGAAGAAAAAATTATTTTGGAAATATCCAAAAGAGATGGTATAATAAGTGAAGAGTATTTATTGGAAAAATTGGCTGCAGGAAATCTGAAGGAGGAAAGAGCTATTGCTTTTTTTGCTCTTTGTTCGAATAGAATAATGGAAATTAAAAATAAGGAATTATTGAGAAAATCATGGGCAGTCTCAAGAGATATTCTAGGAGAAGTAGAAAATTTTTCCAAGATAGCCAAAGATGTTTTTTCTCTCAGCAAAGTGCCACTTAGTGACACTGAGGTTGTAGAGAAGATAACCAAGGCTCATCCGGAAATGACAAAAAATAAGATTCTCAGTTTCTTGGATGTTCTGAATGAAATATCCGAAAATAAATTTGGCAAATGGGGGTTTTCTCATTGGATGGAAATAAATCCCAAAGGAACCAGAGAAAGAATCTACCTTATTTTGAAGGAAGAAAAGAAGCCCTTGCATTTTACGGAAATTACCAAATCCATTGATGCCTTTGGAATCGGCAAAAGAAAATCACATATCCAAACAGTGCATAACGAGCTGATAAAAGATGATCGTTTTGTGCTTATCGGCAGAGGAACGTATGCGTTGCGGGAATGGGGTTATGTGCCGGGAACAATCAAAGAGGTGATCAAGAGAATATTGGAAAAGAGCGGCCACGCGATGACAAAAGAAGAGTTGCTGGAAGAAATTGCTAAATCCAGACAAGTAAAAAAAACCACGGTGATGATAAATTTGAATAATAAAAAAGAATTCGTGAAACAGGATAATAGATATGGGCTTAAGAAATAAATTTAGCACCATCCCATCCAAACAAAAAGAGTAAATTTGCAACGACAAATATTTAAAATAAAATGAATACTTATATCGAAATATTAAAAAGCCTCTGGCAACCTTTCTCCCAATTGTGGTGGATTATCTTGCCGGTGGCTTTTTATTATCTTTTCAAAGTAGCCTGGGCGGACTTTATAAAGGATACTTGGGCAAACAGCTTGGAATGGACTATGTTGGAGGTTATCCCACCAAACGAACTGGAGCGTGGTCCTAAGCCTATGGAAGTGATTTTTATGGCCCTGAGCGGTGTGGTGGTGACTTTCAATTGTTTCGAGGAATGGTTACAAGGGAAATATACAGACAAGTTTAGCTTTGAACTGGTGAGTCTGGGTGGAGAAATTCATTATTACATCCGAGTGCAGAAAAAACTGAAGACATTAGTGGAGAGTCAGGTGTATGCCCAATATCCGGGGGCGGAAGTTTTTGAGGTGGATGATTATATCAAGAAGTTTCCTCTGGTGATACCTAATAAAGATTGGGATGCTTGGGGATCGGATATTATCTTGTCACAGCCTGACCCTTTCCCCATCCGCACCTATGATAAGTTTGAGGAAGACATCACCGGTACCATGGTTGACCCGATGGCCGGTTTTCTGGAACTCTTTGCGTCTATTTCTCCGGGACAAAATTTGCTGTGGCAGATGGTTGTCTCTCCTTTGCCTGAGACCTGGCGAAAGGAACAGATGAAACAGGTGCAGAAGTTGGCGGGGCGGGACACTGGGGATAAAAGAACTATATTGGATGATTTTCTGGATGTGCTCAGTAATATTTTTGCAGGCTTGTGGGGACCGGTGGAATTTGCCACTACGGCCAAAAAAAGTGATCAACCTTTGGCTTTTCGTCTTACTCCCATGGAGAGTGAAACGTTGAAAGGTTTGGAGACGAATCTAAGCAAGAATTTCTATAAGGTCAAGATGAGATTTTTAAGTGTGGGAAAGCGAGAAAATTTTGATGGAGCTTTGCCAACTATTTTTTTCGGAGTATTGCGCCAATTCAATGATTTGAACTCCAACAATCTTCGCCCTGATAATACAAAGACCACCGCTCATTTCATTGCGACGGATGCCAGAGCGCAAACGATGAAAAGAAGATTGTTTAACCGCTATCGTAAGCGTAACACGGATGGAAATACTGTGGCTCTTTCTACTACGGAATTTGCTACCATCTATCATTTTCCGGATATGGGGGTTATCACGCCAGCCGTGCCGAGAGTAGAATCGAAAAAAGGCACGCCGCCATTCAATTTGCCTATTGAATAGAGTTTATATTTTATAATTTAAAAAAAGAGTAAGTATTTAAAAAAATAACAGTATGCCAGAGATAAATTTTTTTGCCAAAACTAATTTTAGAAATCAGGAAAGAGTTTTTGGAATCAAGAGGGATGACCGCACCAGACATATGTATGTCATCGGAAAAACCGGTATGGGAAAATCTAATCTGTTGGAAAACATGGCCATCCAGGATATTCGCAATGGTGAAGGCGTGTGTGTGGTGGATCCTCATGGTGAGTTTGCGGAAAAAATGTTGCAAGCGGTTCCGGCCAATCGGGTAAATGACGTAGTCTATTTCAATCCGTCGGATGCGGAATTTCCTTTGGCTTTCAATATTTTGGAGTCAGTGGCGGATGACAAAAAAAATCTAGTGGCGTCAGGCATGATGGGGGTGTTCAAAAAAATCTGGCCGGATGTGTGGAGTGCCAGGATGGAATATATTTTGAATAATACTATTCTGGCTCTTTTGGATTATCCCGGATCCACCATGCTGGGCGTGAACCGCATGATGAATGACAAGGACTATCGCAAGCGGGTGTATCCAAAAATCAAAGATCCGGTGGTGAAAGCTTTTTGGTTGAATGAGTTTGATAAGTGGGAGGATAAGTTTCGGAAAGAGGCGGTGGCGGCTATTCAGAACAAGGTTGGGCAATTTCTCTCTTCTTCTGTCATTCGCCACATTGTCGGACAAGCCAAATCAACGATTGATATGACTGAGATTATGGACAACCAAAAAATATTGATTATCAATTTGAGCAAAGGAAGGATCGGAGAAGATTCTATGCGGCTGTTGGGAGGCATGATTATCACCAAAATTCAATTAGCGGCCATGGGTCGGGTGACGATGCCGGAAGCGCAGAGAAAAGATTTCTATTTATACGTAGATGAATTCCAAAATTTTGCCACAGAATCTTTTGCCAATATTCTTTCGGAAGCCAGAAAATATCGCCTCAATTTGATTCTGGCGCATCAATATATCAACCAATTAATTTTTGACGGCAATGCTACGGTGCGGGACGCGGTTTTCGGCAATGTGGGCACCATTGTGTCTTTTCGCGTGGGGGCGGAGGATGCCGAGCATTTGGAGAAGGAATTTGAACCGGTCTTTATGATGAATGACATTGTAAATCTGACGAAATATAATATTTATTTGAAACTAATGATTGATGGCGTGGCAGGGGATGCTTTTTCTGCCACTACTTTGCCGCCACTGGATTTAACAGAGACTATCGGGAACGAAGAAACAATCATTCGAGTCACGCGAGAAAGATATGGTAGGCCAAAAGCAGAAGTGGAGGATCGTATTGCGCGGTGGAGCGGAATGGAAGTGTTCAAGGAAGCTCCGGCCGGCGGAAGGGAAGAGACGGATGATATGGATGATGTGGAATTGCAGGAAGATGCGCCGGCGCCGGTGGAACATAAGATTATCCGAGAGCAGGATGTTTTTAATAAAGCAGTTGTTCCAAGCGTGACGAGAACCTTGCCTCGGGAGACGACTATTCTTGAGACAAAAAAAATAGTATCTCAGTCAGAAACTAGGAGTGAAGTCGTGGTAGAAAAAAAGAGTGAAGCTCCAAAAGAAATGTTTTCCGCTGTTTGTTCGGTGTGTGAAGAAAGCATCACGGTGCCTTTCAAACCCGACCCGGCTCGTCCGGCCTTCTGTCGAGAATGTTTGAAAGAGCATCAACGAATGGTCGCCAGAAAAAAAGTGGAGGCGGAAAAGCAAGTGGCGCCCCCTAGCTATGTTCCCAGGAATCCAATCCAAGTCGCACCGGTAGCGGAGAAAGTGATTCCCAACGAACCACAACTAGTCAGTCATGCCATTCCGGGAAAATCAATGAGTTTATCGCAAATGACACACATCGCTCCGAAAAAATTCAAACCGCAAAAAACCAAACCGAACGTGGATTTGGCCGGTGTGCGAGCCCTCATTGATGAAACTAAAAATTCGAACACGTAAGCCATAAAACTTATTACACAATAGAGCTAAGCTTTATTTTTTAGGCAAAATGCTATAGACTAAGTATGTAATTAAAAAAGAATGTCATCCTGAATTTAATTCAGGATCTAGTTGGTGTGGATTCCGGCTCAAGGTCGGAATGACAGATGAAAAACTATGTTAGATATCAAATTTATTCGGGAAAATGCGGAGTTAATTAAAAAAACTATTCAAGACAAAAAAATTGATTTGGATTTGGACGCTCTTTTGGCCGCGGATGAAAAGCGGGTGGCTTTGCTGCAGGAAATGGAAATCTTGAGTGCGGAGAAAAACAAACTGAATGAGGAAATGAAGACGGCCACGGATAAGGCTCAGGTGATTGCGCGCGGAAAAGAAGTGAAAGAAAAGATGGCGAATTTGGAACCGGAATACCGAAAAGTCAAGTATGCCTTTGAAAGCTTGATGGTGAAAGTGCCGGCGCCCTGTTCACCGGACACCCCACTTGGCAAGGGCGAGGAGGAGAATGTGGAAGTCTATAATAGCAATAATATTCCTACGTTCGATTTCGTGCCTAAGGATCATATTCAGTTGGGCCGAGATTTGGATATTTTGGATTTGGAGAAGGGTGCTAAAGTGGCCGGCTATCGTGGCTACTATGTGAAAAACGAAGGCGTGTCTTTGATGATGGGGTTTATGATGTATGCCATTAACAAAATGATGACGCGCGGCTATGCGCCGATGATTGTGCCAACTCTGGTGAAAGAATTTTCTTTGTTTGGCAGTGGCTATTTCAAAGGCTTGGAATATAATCCGGAAATAGATGAAATCTATCAAGTGGCTACTTCTGAAAAAGAGGCGACCGGTGAAGTGAGCAAGGATAAGAAATTTTTAGTTGGCACAGCCGAGCCGTCTCTGTTGGCTTATTATTCTGATGAAGTTTTGCGCGAAGAACAATTGCCCTTGCGCATGTGCGGCTATTCCCAATGCTATCGCAGTGAAATTGGCAGTTATGGCAGGGATACCAAAGGCATGTATCGGGTGCACGAATTTATGAAAGTGGAACAAGTGATTTTATGTGGAGCGGACAACAAAGAGGCGGAAAGACTGCAAGACGAAATGGTGGCCATTTCGCGCGAGATGCACGAAGAGTTGGGATTACCTTACCGGCAGCTGGCAATTTGCACCGGCGATCTGGGAGCCGGCAAATATCGCCAATATGATTTGGAAGCGTGGATGCCGGGCATGCAGCGCTATGGGGAAACCGGATCCGCCAGCATCTTCACCGATTGGCAAGCGCGCCGATTGAACGTGAAATATGCCGACAAGGAAGGCCATAAACAATATGTCTATATGCTCAACAACACTGCTCTACCTAGTCCGCGCATTTTCATTGCCATTCTGGAAAATCATCAACAAGCCGATGGCAGCGTCAAAATTCCGGAAGTGTTGAAAAAATTCATGCCGCTGGCGATGGATGAAATTCGTAGGAAGTAATTAAAATAATTAATTAAAATGAGAAAAATGAAGAAAATATGGGGTATGCTGTTTATGTTAATTTTTTTGTCTCCATTTGAGTCAAGAGGCTGGTATGATTCACAAGGTGGCTATAGCTCAATTTCTGATTCTGTATATAATCATACTATTAATCCAAGAACTGATCCAACCAATCCAAATAGCCCGGTTTATCAGGCTAGAATACATATACACTCAAATGACAATGAGATTAATAAAATACAGATTAAATATTATAATGGAAAAGTTAATACTTTTTGTTCTTCACAGGGATATGAAAAGACTAAATGTGATAAATATTGCAAAAGTCTTAAAAGTTACGATGGATCAAATAACTTATGCGAGGCAGCTGTTGCTCCAAAGAAAGTAGTTGCTATAGGGGATCCAAAGCTTGGTATTATAGCCAAAGAGAGGGCGCAATGGAAGATGAGCAGGCAGGAATCATTGGCAAAATTAAAACAAGTGAAAGATGATTTTACCGGTAAATTTAAAGAAAAATTTACCGAAGAAAAATGTGCTAAAATTCAAGAAAAAGTGCAGGAAAAAACTAATAATTTTGATAATATAAGCACCAAGTATACACAAGTTTACGCAAATCTAGTTGGCAGGATCAATAAATTTATTGCTCGCTTTGATGAGATGAAGCTAGATACTATTGTAATAAAAAATCATGCAGTTGAGCTGCAGACAAAAATTGATAAATTTAGCGATGATTACATTGCGTATACAATAAAGTTGAAAGAAACCAAAACAATTACTTGTGGACATTCAGAGGGTGAATTTAGGGAATCTTTAGCAGAGGCTAAGGAATTTTTGAAAATTGTTCATGATGATTCTGCTGACATTAGAACTTATGTGCATGAAACAATCTTTGTGGATATTAAAGATTTAAAAGCACAAACATCAAAAGAAGGAAGCACAATTAATAACACAAATGACGCGGTGGTTATTGAATAAAAATTAACCTTCTAAATTTATGGTAATTAAAAAAAATGAAAAATAAAAAAATCATCACAGCGCTCGTTGGTATAGCTATAATTGCAATTATCCTCGTGGTTGCGGTTGTTCTGAAAGGTAATAAACAAATAATGAAAGCAGAAAATTCAACGAGTATTGTTCAGCCTGCGACAAATATAAATAATCAAGTAGTAATATCGCCATCATCAAATGATGCTGATATTGATGCGATTGAGAGTGATTTAAATTCTATACCCGATATTGATCTTGATAAGGCTAGTCTTTCAGATGTTGAACTGGGATTGTAACTATTAAAAACCTACCTTGATATAATGAAGAAGGTAATCAACGCTTCCCCGAGTTATTTATCCATAACAAAGGAGATAGCACAGTTTATATATAAAAGAAAGAGCTCCCTTTTCAAGAGAGTGATTTTACTAACTTGGCCATTTTTAATCTTATTTTTTTCTTTTCCAATTTTAAAGATTATTAATGGAAATGAGAATATTGATTCTACAAGTTCTGGCATGACTATATTCATAGTTATTGCGTGGATTCTTATTTGGGGAGCATTTTGTCTGATGTATATATATTTTATGAGGATGTTGTTTTTTATTGAAAAGGTAATATGGATTGATTCTTTTTTCGACAAAGAAAATATATCTGACAAAGAAAGTTTTACAATAGCAAAAAATATTTTTATTCCAGTAATGAAAATTAAAATAAAATTATTTTTTAATTATTATTTTATGGGATTTGTTTTCTATTTTGGGGTTATCGTTATTTGTTTTCTTGTGGGGATAAAACAAAACATTGAATTTTTAGTCATAGTTTCCATCGCAGACCTTGTCGTTGTCGGTCCAATTGCTTTGTATGTATATTTTTATTATCTGGATATAAAGTTAAGATATTTTTGGTTTATCTATTTGGATCAGTATGGAACTTCCAGTTTCTCTTATAGTAAGATTAAGGATGAAATGTTCAAATTGAATGCAATCAGCAAAGGTGAATCATATAAGAAAATATTGATTATGAATTTTGGCATATCTTCTGTTAATGCAATTGTGAATGTGGTTGTTAGCGCACTAGTATCTAATTTAGAAAAGCTTGGAGGTTTTGAAGGTGCAGCAGGGCAAAGTATTAAATTTTTCTCTGAAGAATATTTTAATCAAGTAGACAGCATCGGAAAATTATTGACAAAATATTTATTATATAGGCATGCTAGAGCTGAATTATATCCAGAACAACAAATTGTAAATGAAAGACTTTACCTCTTGAAATTATGAAAGTCTTGAAAAAATTCATGCCGCTGGCGATGGATGAAATTAGGAAAAAGTAATTTGCAAAAAAGCCCGATAAATAAGGGCTTTTTTCTTTTTTTGCAAACAGAATTTTTGTGGTATAATACAAGTAATAAACAATAAATAATAAAAAGAAAAAATAAATTTTATGTTTGAGGAAATGAGAGGGGTAGTTTCATCAGAAGATTTGAAAAATAATACGCGAGACCTTGAGGTTATTAATAATCAAATAGAAGGCACAGCCAATCCGGAAGAAAAAGAGGCGCTGTTTCAGAAAGCTGAGCAGGTAGAAGCGGAGCTGGCCAAGATAGAAAGCATGATGGGTATCAGCGCGGAAGAGATGTTGTCATTTTATGAAACCATCACCCCGGAGGACGCCGAGGATATCGTGACCAAAACCATCGAAAAAATTCCCATGGGTTTTATGAAGGGGGATTTGTGGACAACGGGCAAACTTAAGCAATTCGGCGGACAAATTATGTTATGGGCCTCCATAAAATCGCCCCTGGAAGCCGCTATGATTGCTGCTTCCGTGCTGATTGTGTTGGGGGGTGCAGTTGCACAGGAGGCGCGTGCGGACAAAGGCGTACCTGTTGCAATCACGCACATGTCGGAGGAGAATCCGGATACGGAATCGGTGAGCGTCTTGGATGCCAATAATGAGGAACAAGATGGTCTAAAAGGTTTGGATGTGGTGCATGTACGGGAAGGGGTGGGATATGAACTGGGTGGAGGGTTGGCGACGCCAGAAACCACGGGTGTCAATCAGGCTCATGAACAACAGGATGGGGCGGCTCATTCCAGTTTTATGGTCAATGGCGAAACCGCTCGAGTACTGGAAGATAATAAACAGGAGACAGTTTATGGCGGTAGCAAATCTATTCATAGTGAAGATATCCATAAGAATATAAGTGTCGGCACCATCCACATTAAAAAGTAAGGAATGGGCCGGATAATTAATTAATTTTTTTAATAAAAAAACTATGAAAAAAAATCTACTAATCATGGCAGTGCTGGCATCCCTCTCTGTTTCTGGCATCGCCTGGGCAAACAATGATTCCACTGCGCTGACCACCACTAACACAGTGGCTGGCACGGATGCCACAAAAAAAGCGGCCTATGGTTCGATGCAAGACAAACTGAGACAAAAAGAATCCGGGCGAGTTGATATACAGCAGAAAAAAGAAGAGATGCTGACTCAGCGATGTGCCAAAATCCAAGAAAGAATTCAAAATCGCATGGGAAATATGGAAGCGGGAAAAGAAAATCACATGGAGGTGTATCAGAATATGGCAACGAGAGTTTCCAAATTTATTGAAAGACTTTCGGGAGAAGGTTATGACACGGCTAAGGTGAAAGCAGATTTGGAAATACTAAAAACAAAAATTCAAAAATTTTCTACCGATAGAGCGGCTCAAATGACCACACTAGGTGAGACAAAAAATTATGCTTGCGGAAAAACGGACGGTGAATTCAAGGGAAAATTGGCCGAGGCGAGAACTTCTTTGCAACTGGTGCACGCGGACGCCATGGACATTCGCAAATATATGCTGACTACGGTGCGCCCAGACATCCAAGCTCTGCGCACTCAAAAAGTGGAAGCCAAAAAAACTACCGATGCAACTAAGACAAGTGCACCGGAATTGGAATAATTAAAATTTTAAAATTTCCGCGATGCTCCCCGATGGGAAAAGTGGCGGACCAGAAAAGATGAAGCAACAAAAATTATTTTTAGTCGGAGGATTGTTTTTGGCAGTCGTGGTTTTGGGCGGGTGCGGCACGCAACAAGCTATACCGGGGACAAATGCACCGGCAATATCCTCGACGCCTCAAAAATCTACTACTACCCCTCCAGCAAGTGTGACGGATAGCAATCTTCCGTCAAAAGAAATTGCTTTGCCGGCCACTGTCAGCACACAACCCGGCGCCACGGTAGATGCGGAAGTGAAAAATATTGACAATGATTTGAAAGCGATGGATGATTCCAGTCTCACGCAGGGGCTATCAGACAAGGACTTGGGAGTGCAATAATATTGAAAAATACAGGAAAAACCTTGGTGAAAATCAAGGTTTTTTTGTTGGCTTGCCCTGGCCCTTGACCATCTGCAAACTTTGCTTTATACTAAAGAAACTAGGTTAAAAAAAGGAGGCAAGATGAGTTATCAACAGGGAGAAATCGCTGGGGGTTGACCCCGTTAGAAACTGCCCGTTAAAAGATATCCACAGGGTATATTTCTAACGGGGTTGACAAGTTTTTCAGAGCTTGCTAAAATACACAAGTACTCAAATAAGAGTCACTTAAAGATTAACAACAAAAAAGCAAAAAACGAATAATAGTTAAAATTAGTATTCGAACAATTCACAGTCGCTCCCAAGCGACGTGACAAGAGAAGATACAGCAATGAAAATATTGACTGAAATATTTTTACCGCTGTGTTTTTTGTTCGCACTCCTCGGGTGAGCTCAAAAGATAGCTTCCTTAACAATTGAATATACATGTATATGTTCAGAATCTACATTTGATAGAATTAGTAGCTCTATCAGAATGTAATGTATAAATCAAATTTGATTTTAGTTTATGGAGTCTTTCCCGAGTTCTCGGGATACGATTTTGTAGCTAAATCAAAGATTTAGACAAAATCGCAATTTTTTGTGATTAGTCCTTTCTTATCACCTTCGGGTGGTTTGATAAGAGCTAAAAAACTTTGTGGTCGCAAGACTGCAAAACAAATTCCTGGATTCATTAGATACCAGGTAGTTGTAAATTTCTTCGGAAGTTTGCAATTTTATTATGAGAGTTTGATCCTAGCTCAGGATGAACGCTGGCGGCGTGGATAAGGCATGCAAGTCGAGTGGGTTTAGGCCCACGGCAAACGGGTTAGTAATACATAGGAATCTGCCCTGAAGTCGTGAATAACTCGGAGAAATCCGTGATAATACACGATAGTCTCTACGGAGTAAAGATTTATCGCTTCAGGAGGAGCCTGTGTCCTATCAGCTTGTTGGTAGTGTAATGGACTACCAAGGCTATGACGGGTAGGGGGTGTGAGAGCACGGCCCCCAACATTGGGACTGAGACACTGCCCAAACTCCTACGGGAGGCTGCAGTCGAGAATATTCGTCAATGCCCGAAAGGGTGAACGAGCGACGCCGCGTGCGGGATGAAGGCCCTTGGGTCGTAAACCGCTTTTCTTAGGGAAGAATGCAATGACGGTACCTAAGGAATAAGAGGCTACTAACTCTGTGCCAGCAGTAGCGGTAATACAGAGGCCTCAAGCGTTATCCGGATTTATTGGGCGTAAAGAGCATGTAGGCGGATATATTAGTCGGATGTCAAATCTTCGAGCTCAACTCGAAAACTGCATTCGAAACGGTATATCTAGAGACAGTCAGAGATCAATGGAACGTATGGTGTAGCAGTGAAATGCGTTGAGATCATACGGAACACCAAAGGCGAAGGCATTTGGTTGGGGCTGTTCTGACGCTGAGATGCGAAAGCGTGGGTAGCGAATGGGATTAGATACCCCAGTAGTCCACGCCGTAAACGATGCATACTAGGTATTAAGAGAATCGACCCTCTTAGTGTCGTAGCTAACGCGTTAAGTATGCCGCCTGGGAAGTACGGTCGCAAGACTAAAACTCAAAGGAATAGACGGGGATCCGCACAAGTGGTGGAGCATGTGGTTTAATTCGACGATAAGCGGGAAACCTCACCATGGTTTGAAACTATGCTGCATTATATAGAAATATATAAGCCTTCGAGGGTGCATAGCAGGTGCTGCACGGTTGTCGTCAGCTCGTGTCGTAAGATGTTCTGTTAAGTCAGGAAACGAGCGCAACCCCTATCGTGTGTTATATTGTCACACGAGACTGCCCAGAACTTTGAACACAAGTTCAAAGTAAAAATCAATAATCAAGAAACAATAACCAAAAAGTTTGGAAAATGTATCTTGTGATTTGGTGATTACTTTGCGAGCTTGCGAGCAAAGTTCTGGGAGGAAGGTGGGGATGACGTCAAATCAGCGTGGCCCTTTGACACCATGGGCAACACACGTGCTACAATGGCCAATACAAAGGGTTGCCAAGTCGCGAGACGGAGCTAATCCCAAAAAGTTGGTCTCAGTTCGGATTGGAGTCTGCAACTCGACTCCATGAAGCCGGAATCACTAGTAATCGTGAATCAGAACGTCACGGTGAATACGTTCTCGGATCTTGTACTCACCGCCCGTCACACCAAGAGAGTCGGTAACACCCAAAGACCCTGTTTCAAAGCAGGGGCCACGGTGGGATCGATAATAAGGGTGAAGTCGTAACAAGGCATCCGTAGCGGAAGCTGTGGATGGATCACCTCCTTTCTAGGGAGTAGTGGTGAACAGTAGTTCTTCGGAACTACAATCATCTAATGGTCGTTTATCAACTTCGGTTGGTAAAAGCTAGGCTCGAACAGGACTAATCACAAAAGATTTTGATTGCTGACTTATACACGAAGAAAAGAAACAGAACGGGGGAAAGCCCTGTTTTTTATTTGACAGTTATGCTTGTTTAACGTAGTATTATTAATCAAGTTCTTTTTATTATCAAGGGAATGTGGTCTAGAAATTAACGGAGTTAACGGATAAAACTTTGGTTTGAGGGGGATTTCAATGAATACTTATCTGACAAGATTTGGTTTTGGTGGAGAGGTGATGTCCTGGCTGGAAAAACTTAGCTGTGGCCAAGCAAGGCATATATTAAGCTGCATCGCTAAAGTTCTTGAATTTTCCGAAAAAAATAAGGACTTTTTTCAAGGCTGCGGGCTGTATGTTGTCGGAAGTTCACTTACGGGGGGTTTCAATGATGTGGATATTGTTATCGTTGGACTTGATTTCAGAGCGGTGGTGTCTTATGACAAAATATTTCTAATGGATCCAGAAACTTTGATTCAGGAAGAGGTTCTTGTGGAACCACGGTTATTTCTGATTACCAAGGAGGATGAGAATGGCGAACCGATGATTTTAGAGCCGGTAACAGGAGTGAAGAATCCGGATTTTTCTACTAGCCTTGAGGCATGGGGTCGAATGGGATTGGAACATAATGGCATCAGGTATGATTATAATATTGAAAGATTTATCTGTCATTCATTGGACCTGACGGGATTTTGTTCATATCATGCGTGGCCAAGTTCTTTGACGAAGGAAATGAATAAGTTGCTTTATTTTCCTGAGGATGAACTTTCACTAAATGCGCCATTTGATAACTATGGATTTGATGGCATAGAAAGTTTTTTGGTATATCGTTTTCCTATAGAGAATCAGATTAATCTTCCCGGTGTCAAAAATTCAGTCCTCGAAGAGGTCAAACCAATTGATTTTTGTATCCATGCGGAAAATCTGCAGAGGGAGGAATGGAAGCGACATCAGAGATCCCTTGGGTTGCCTTATCTGGCATTGAAGGAATGGCCGCGGACAAGTCTGAATAGAAAGATAATTACGGAGCTTGACCATCCGCGATTTATCGATCCTAACGGTATCAAAAGAGCCACAACAGACTCAATGTTTTTTAGCAGCTTCTATCCGGAGAAAACCCCTGATGAGCCCATTGATATTTAAGGGTAATTACACCCAACAAATTAGCGTTTTTATAGAACGCATGAGTGGCTGGTATCTATACAGATATGGCCACTTTTTTTATGCGGCTTTCTTGAACCTATGGGAAGATTTTAATACTGAAATATATGTAAAAAAATCAAGCACTCAATGGATGGGTGTTTTTTGTTTTATAAAAATTTGTGATATAATAAAAATATAATGAACTGGTGGCGAATAGATATATCGTTGTCTTAGTAAATAAAATTTATTCTAAATAATAAAAAACCTTCATGTATATTTTTATCAGCATATTCTCATTACTTTTGATACCAATTATCATAAAAATTATTATGAAGGGGGCGAGACTTTATTCTAAGCCAAGCCGAGAAGAATTAGATGAGTTTAATAGGCAAGTTGAGTATTTGAAAAAAAATGAAGAGATTAAGAAGTCTTATCGAAATTATCTCTTCTTTTTTTATTTCTTTGGAATGTTTGTGTTTGGAATGGGGTTATTCTTGCTTGCATCTAAACAAGCAGATATTGCGACCAATACCAGTAAAGAACCAGGGTTGATTTTTATAATGCTGGTATTTATGAGTATATCTGGATTTGTTGCTGGCTTACCCGTAGCATATGCAGTGATGTTTGTGTTTAATAGAATCTTCCAACGAAACATAACGCTAAAATATTTGGATGTTTTTTCATTAAATATAAATAAATCATTTGAAAAAATATATAGTGATGCAAAAATGATGAAGACCTTAAAAAGCTTAAAATTTAGTAATTTTATATACTTTGTATTTACAGTAGCTTACTTTTCAATACTGATTTCGCTATTGATGTATAATTATTTTTGGAAATAAAAAATTCAATATTTAATTTTTCCCAAGAATCGTTTCCTTTTTGGAGAGTAGTGATGGATGAATGGACTAATCACAAAAGATTTTGATGGCTGACTTATACACGAAGAAAAGAAACAGAGCGGGGGAAAGGCCTGTTTTTAGAGTTGATGTGAGGCATTTACAAATTCTGCAATTGTGCTATGATTATTTATTCATCAGGAAATATCAATTTTGATGAAGATTTCTTTTAAAAATCAATAGGACGAGTTTTGTCATCTAGGCGCTAGTCAACCAGAAAACTTGTAAGGAGGAGTGGCATGGATAAGGAAAGGTATTTTGAGTTCGGCAAAAATAGGGATGGTTTCAAAATAATTCCGGAGAGCGCCATTATGGGGTTGCCCGATGGTGTAAGTGGGGAGATGTTGTGGAACCTCTGGGACATTGGCTCCAAATTTGGACAGGGGTCTGGCAAGGGGCTTGGTTTCAAATCAACGCCACTTGTTTTGGAGCTCAATGATTTTCGCAATAATGGAATGGGAGGCAGTGCCGGTCTGACTGTTGCAAAGGCAAGAGACACTGGCATCATGGATGAAGGTGTTTTCATTTTTGAGCTCGAGAATGGAGTAAAGGTGATTTGGGACAAAGGTCTTTCTGTCGAGAGCGTAAACGCTTCTATTGTGGAGATTGACGAATTCGCTATGGCTGCGGACTTGATGAAAGACGGAATGCGCATTGATATGGGAAGACCAGCTACATCTGGAAAAATGATGGTAGAACAAATTTTTTCCAGGAAAAATAATGTTATGATGGTGCAGCCCGGTCGATTGGATGAGGCTCTGAGTGACTTTGATCATCCAGAATTGCTGGCCGTCATTGACACGGGTGCATTCCAGTTGCTCTGCCTTGCTTCTGAAGTGGATGAGATTGTGGCTGACATGACTGAGAAATACAAAAAACTGCAAGCAATGGGGGTGGATCTAACGGATGTTGCAAATATGTCCGTAGAAGAACTTATGGAGATTCGGGGCAAGCTCTGATTATTGTAGGCACGGAGGGGGTGAGCACTTAGAGAAGTGCCACCCCCTGTTTTTTTGTTTCAAGATAAGCTATAATCAAGATGCTTTATGGGTAATAAAAAAACCAATGAAACTAATAAATATATTGCGGACAATAAAAAAGAATTTTTCCAATTACAGACCTTCTGTAGAAGTTTTGATTTCCAGAAAAAATTTGTTGCATAATCTGAATGCATATCAGGAAAAATATCCGGAAATTTCTTTTGCTCCAGTTTTGAAGAGTAATGCCTATGGGCACGGCCTTATCGAGGTTGGCCGAATTTTGGAAAAAGAGCGGGTTGCATTTTTTGTCCTGGATTCCTTGTTTGAAGCCAATGCTTTGCGACAAGATGGCATCCAGACTCCCGTTCTGGTGATCGGGTACGTCAGCCCGGAAAACATCTTCGGGAGCCGGCTATCAAATGTGGCATTTACGATTACCAGCTTGGAGCAATTGAGGGAAATAGCGGAAGGGCTGAAAAAAAGAAAGACTTTTCATATCAAAATTGACACCGGCATGCATCGCCAAGGCATTTTGCCTCGGGAAATTGAAAGCGCTATGGAAATCATTGCCTCCAACAAGTTCATAAATTTGGAGGGCGTCTGTTCCCATCTGGCTGATGCGGATGATGAAGATGAGAGTTTTACCAAGCTCCAAATCAAGCAATGGCAAAACGTGGTGGAATCTTTCAAGCGCAATTTTGAAAACATCAAATTTTTTCATTTGTCGGCTACGGCGGGGACTCAGTATGCTCAGCAAGCCTTTTGTAATGTCGGCCGGCTGGGCTTGGGATTGTATGGAATAAATACTGCACCGCTGGCAAAGCTGGATTTGAAGCCGGTTTTGCAGATGCGGTCTGTCATCAGCTCAGTCAAAACCATTCCGGCGGGGGAATATGTAGGCTATAACAACACCTACAAAACTGAAACCGAAAGAAAAATTGCCACGGTGCCGGTTGGATATTTTGAGGGTGTGGATAGGCGATTGTCCAATGTGGGATTTTTTACAGTCGGGGACAAGGCCTGTCCGATTGTCGGAAGGGTCAGTATGAATATTACCTCAATAGATGTGACTGGAGTGCCTGAAGTCAAATTGGGAGACTTGGTTGTTGTTCTGGGCAATGAGCCTGAAAAAGAAAACTCAGTTGAAAATATGGCGAAAATGGCAAACACGATTCCCTATGAAATTTTAGTGCATATTCCGCAACATCTAAGAAGGGTGGTTGAGTAATATGAAAAATATAACATTAAAAAATATCCCATAAAAAATAACCCTCATGCAAAGAAAAACAGCGTTTATAAAAGTGTCCGGGGATTTGATTGACAAAGAAAATGTTTTGCAGTGGCTGAAGGCAACTGCGCAAACTTTTTTTACAGTCGTCTGCGTCGGAGGCGGCACCCAGATCAACGAGGCTTTCAAGGAAAAAGGATTTCCTATCGAGTTCGGTCCGCAAGGGCGAATCACAAACTCTTTCGAAGAGCGCAAGCTGGCCAGGGATGTGCTGGAGAAGAATCAGATGCAAGTGCAAGATCTTTTGGCGGAGTGGGGGATAGCGGCCACGGTCATCATTCCGGTTATTGAAATTGCTTCCGTGCTGAATCACGTCAACGGCGATGACTTCGCTTTGTTAGCGACCGGTTTCGACGAGGTATATATTTTGACGCTGGAAAACCGCGTGAGCGCCAAAAAAGAACAATTCAAAAGCCATCCTCGGATAACGGTGGTGGGATTTTAGCAAAGGCAAAAAAGATTTTTTTAGAAGACTTAATGCTATGGAAAAAGATAAGCGAAAATTGTTGGGGTTGATGATGGGGCTTTCAGTTTTGTTTTTTGTCTTGGTCTGGAGTGTTTGGCTGGCCGGTCCGTTAACTGCCATGGACGAACAAATAATGCAGTGGGTGATGGGCGTGCGCAGTCCTTTGCTGACCGATGTTTTTTTATTTTTTACGGTTCTAGGTAGTATGCGCGTAATCATATATTTTGGAGCAGCTGTGCTGCTGGCTTTGCTATTGTTCAAGCGATGGCGTTCGATGCAATTTCTAATCGCTTCCGTAGTTGTGGGTGAATTGCTGGAACGAATATTGAAAATCACAATTGGGCGAACGCGTCCGGACGCGAGTTTTTCCCTGATATCCAGTGACGGCTACGCTTTTCCCAGCGGACACGCTACGACGGCCATGGTCTTCTATGGAGCGTTGCTTTTTATCCTTTGGTCGTGGTGCCAAAAACGCTGGCAGAAGAATGGAGTAGCCTTTCTGGCGGCGATGCTGATTTTGCTGGTGGGCTTGTCGCGGATCTATCTGGGAGTGCATTGGATGAGTGATGTCTTGGGTGGGTGGTTACTTGGAGCCATAACTTTGCTGATTATATTTATACTGCACAAGAGATTTTGATGATCATCTAAATTTATAATTTAGCCACAAACATCAATCCGCCTATGGCGAATAAGGATTGACTGAACGTACATGCAGGAAAAAACAGAATAGAGACAGCCCTGTTTTTGTATCTTGCCTTGACTTGGCTGGTAATTTACCTTAGAGTGAGTTATTGATTAATATGAGTCAATATGACATAGAACCTTGTAAATTGAATAAAGGAGATCTCGACAAGATCGAAATCGTCGGATTTTGATGATAGTTGAGGCCTAAGATCAATCACTTATGGGAGACGTTGCCTATGGCAAAAGTTAATAGCTGAGCGTAATAGCAAGGATTGTTTCTTTCGGAATAATTTTTAAAAATCTAGTGATCTAATGACAAAAGGAGGAATGATTGATGATAATAAAGGTATTAATTCTTATAGGTAGTGGGTCGGATGCGCCTTGTATGTCCAAGGCAAAAGAAGTGCTGGATGAATTGGGCATCGCATATGAAATGCACATAACGAGCGCGCATCGCAGTCCTGAGCGCACTCGAAAGCTTGTTAAAGATGCGAGAGCGGCAGGCTGTCAAGTGATTATGTGTGGCGCCGGTATGGCTGCTCATCTGGCCGGAGCTGTGGCTGCCGAAACAACCTTGCCTGTTATCGGCGTGCCACTGACTTCAAAGGCATCACCATTGGCCGGTGTTGACGCGCTGCTTGCCACGGTTCAGATGCCACCGAGCATGCCTGTCGCCACGGTGGCTATTGATGGAGCCAAAAATGCAGCTTGGTTGGCTGCTCAGATTTTGGCGCTCAGTGACCCAGCTTTGGCAAAAAAACTGCTTCTAGCCAGAGTAGAGGCCATAAAAGAAATCCATGCAGCGGACGAGAGGCTTCAGATTGAATGGAAGAGGCCTGCTGAGTGAAAAAGACTTTATTCATACATTAATGCAATGAGCTTGTAGGGGTTTATCCTTGTTGCCGATCTACTCGGTAGCAAGGATTTTTTTATACAACAAATAGGTAACAGTTGTAATTTTCACAAATATTAATTTATATTTCACAGTGAGTTTATTTCGAGTTGTCCACCTATTCCGCATTTTAGCTTGACTTACGCATTTTTTTCTGTAAACTGATTTAAAGTAGTTTTTTCCAAAAGATCTCAGAAATAGCATAAATTTATGCATCTTTGGGTTATAAGAAATCTTTTATCGAAGGAGAATATTGGTTATGCCCACAATTGAGCACGGAGGAAGATTCTACGAGGTAGACGAAAAAGGTTTTTTGGTTGACGGATCGCAGTGGGATCCGAGCTGGATTGAACATTGCAAAACGGTAAAGGTGAGATATCCAGATGGATCACCATGTCCATATCCAGTTATTGCTTGCCTGAATGCGGATGGTAGTTTGACTGATGAGCACTATAAAATCATTAATTTTTTGCAAGAATATCATAGAAAAAATGGTTTTGCGCCTATGGCCAGACAGATATCTCATTCGACTAATACTCCACTCGGGAGGATTTATGAGTTGTTTCCTGCCGGACCGGGCAAGGGTGCTTGTATGACGGCTGGATTACCAGTGTCAGGCAATTGAAAATAAGTTTATTTTCCTCGGTGAGGAAAAAACGGAGAAAGTAAAAAGGCACTATCTAGAGGAGAGGGGTCACATTCCTGGGCATTAAGATAGAGGCAAAATATTCCAAATTAGATGAGGGAGGCTTGGCGGTTATGCGAAGACGGAAAAAGTTTAATGCTTCAGTACCCAAAGAAAAATGGATATTGTCAGGTGAGATATGCCTGAGAAGAAATAAATGGAAAGATGAATCTTCTTATCCATTCAAGATTTCTTTCCAGGCATTCGGTCCTAGCCATGCCATAAAAGTTGGCCTGGAGAGAATCAAGGCCTTTGTCAGCAGGGAGAAGAAGGCGGCGGGGATAAAAAAATTCATGCTGAGATCTGTGTGTTTGAAAAGCGGGTCGCATAGATTTTCCGTAAAAAATGAATTTCAAAACAATAACATCTTGTTTGTGCGGCGTGCCAGTCTTGTTTTTAGAAAAGAACTTGTGGGATATGAATATAGACCAACGTATTCAGATCCAGAGAGCACGAGCGTAGATGTCATTTGTGTTGGTTGCGGAGAAAGAGTTGATCAAATCTGCGAGACTTTAATGTTGGCGGGTGCTGATCACAAAAAATGTATCTGTGGCGGAAATAGTCTTTAGACAAAATAAGATGCTTTGATGCATACGAAGGGGGCTGCGTGGGATTGTCCATCAACCCTCTTTTTTTATTCCTGCGAGTCTATTTAAGTTTTTGTGTTTTTGATTGACTAGCTGTGTCAATTTTGGTAATCTTCTAATATGGAATAGTTCTTATTATTATAAGGTGATGGTGTAAATAATAACTCAAAAAGCCAGATCGAGGCGCTGGGGAGGGAGCAGATGGATGTAATTATCAGTGAAATAATGATGGTTGCAGAAAGAAGGGGGATTGGGCCAGTTACAGAGAATTGCGTTAGGGTCGTCTGGATTGGCTTGGGTGATGGCGGAGAATTGGATTTAAGCGATCTCTCAAATACCGGTCTGTTTTTCACAGACATTTGTTCGTTTGCAATGAAGATCTTTGAGGCAAAAGGGTCTCACCCTATCTGTCATCATTGTAGAAACAGAATACGCCAGATCTAAACAGTTTTCCGAGGGGTTTGGTTGCAATTGCAACCAAATCCCTATTTTTTTGTTTTTATATCTGGAACGTTTGTGCTAAACTTGGATCAAGGTTAAGTATTAGAAATTATAAAAATTATGTCTATATGGGAAATATCACCAGTCAGCAAGGTGGGAGAAGTTGCTGAACAGTCAGAAAAAAAATCAGAAGTAGAAAAAGAGATTGTTGAAAAAGAAGTGCCTGAACATATTCATACCAAAGAGGAGGTTCTTGCTTTGTTTGAAGAAATAATCGGAGAAGATAAATTTGAGGACATCAGAGTGCTGGAAGATGAACAGGGTCTTTATTTGTGGGAAATTAAAATTCCTCAATCAGACGGAGGAAATACAGAGTATTCATATGTACGAAAAGGTGATTACAAAGCGAGAGGGCTGGCAGGTGGTTCTGTTCCAGAAACCGCCATTAATGTGATCTATTTTGATGCAGACGGAGATTATATCCATGGAACCCATATTAAGAAATTTTTAAAGGGTGCATGGAAGGATACTCCGGCAGATGAAAAATGGCAGGCTTTGATGGATAAGCTAAAAAAAGAGAATCGAGGCTAGTGTGATACCGACCGGGGTGTAATGAAAAACTTAGGGAATTAATGTTATCAGGTAGAAATTAGACCTGGGTATAAATTTAGTATAAAGAATCTAAAACGGGGGAAATCCTCGTTTTTTGTTAGGCGGGGGAATATTTGGGGGAGATGGGGTGTATTAAGTAATGATAATCTATTAGTTGTAAATTTATGCGTATTTTTAGAACCTGGACATTTGAGTGGTGGGAGGTCAGTCTGCTCAAATTATGCCTGATTTCACTGGGTATTCTCTTGGGGTTGTATTTTGCGCCATATTTGCTTGACTTGCTGTGGTTGTGGTGGGCACTATTCGTTTTGATTGCAATTTATTTTATAGTAAAATTGATAACCGAAGACTGAGGCTTGGATTTGAAACAGTTGACAAATTGAGCTTAACTGCTAGATTATAGGAACATAATCCATAATTTCCCTTGTACTAGGCCTGTTATGCAACAGGTTTGTCAATTAAGTGTGAAGATATGGAGCGATCAAGAATAAATTATCGAGCCTGGATGTTCCCGGTTGGCATAGTGGTCAGTTCGTCTTTTCTGTTTGCTGCCAACTTATATAGCTTTTTGTTTTTTCATACCCTAGTCGAATTATTTACGGTGGTGATTGCTTTTGGCATATTCGCTATCGCCTGGTCGTCACGAAAGTATGTTAATAATATATTTTTGCTCGTGATGGGCGTTAGCTATTTGTTTATCGGGTCGATAGATTTGCTGCACATGCTCACTTATCAGGGTATGAACATAATCGCCGGTTATGGCGCCAATCTGCCTGCCCAATTGTGGATCGCTGCCCGATATTTGGAAGCCGCATCATTTATTGCGGCTTTTCTATTGCTGAGTCAGGGCGTAAGCAGGGAGCTGCCCCTGGTGAGATCCCGTTGGATATTTTTTGTTTACGCCGTGATATTTTTAATCATGATTTCCTCAATCCTGGTGTGGGACATCTTTCCCGGGGCATACCTGGCAGGGGGCGGCATGACGCAGTTTTATATATCCAGCGAATACATCATTGCATTTATTTTCCTAGGATCGTTAGCGTTGCTTTTTAAAAAAAGAAAAATATTTGACCGAGAGATGGTCAATCTACTCTCTTTGTCTTTGATCTTGAAAATTATTTCCGAGCTCTCCTTTTCTTGGTATGTCAGCGCATATGATTTCTCTAATATACTGGGACACATATTCCAATTCACTTCCTTTTTGCTTTTGTATAAAGCCGTGATTGAAGGCGGGTTGATGAGACCGTATAGATTTTTGTTTTTGGATTTGAAAAAAAGTGAGGAAAGTTATCGCGCGCTGGTGGAGTTTTCTCCCGATGCCATCGTAGTGCACAGCGAGGGCAATATTTTATACGCCAATGAACCGGCGAAAAAACTCTTTGGGATTGAAGAGGATGAAAGCATTATCGGTGCGAATCTAATAGAATTTTTTGGCCCTGAATATCGTGACCGGATCCGCTTGCGAATAAAAAATATCTTTAGCGGCAAATGGCAACAGGCGCCGACGATGGAGATGGCGGTTTTGCATGCAAATGGACAGACGATTCCAGTGGAAGTGAAAGGTATGAAAATTATTTATGCAGGGAGAGAAGTGATTGAGTCAATTATCCGGGATGTTTCAGAGCGTAAGACAGCGGAAGAAAAGATTCAGAGCTTAGCGAAATTTACTGAGGAAAGTCCTAGTCCGGTAATTCGGGCATTGGGAGATGGTCAAGTGCAATATGCCAATCGACCGGGACGCAAGATGCTTGCTCATTTTGACTGGAGTGTGGGTGAGCCTCTGCCGGAAGCTTTTCAAGTGACTTTTGAACAAGCTTTGAAAAAAGGGATTAAGCAAGAGGCGGAAATCACTTGCACGTGTGGTCGGATATTTTCCATTTTATTTGCTCCGAGTTTAACGGACGACTATGTAAATTTGTATGGGCTGGATATCACCGAGCGCAAGGCGGTGGAGGAGGAGTTAGTTAAGGCGCAAGTGCGATTAAGGGAGAAAACCGAGGAACAATTAATGGAGTCATATAAGTATCTGGGTTTGGTAAATCGCAAAATATCCTTGCTCTTGGAATTGGAAAATCATTCGCAAAGCAAAAAAAATAAACAGGAGATTGTTGAATATATTCTAAGCTCATCGCCTAGTCTTTCCTATGCTAAAGCAGGATTGCTATATTTGGCAGTTGGTAAGAATCATTTTAACTTAATTTCCAGTGCCGGACTGGAAAAAGAAAAGTTGGCTAATCTGCAAGTTGTCAGTGAAAAAAAAGCTGACTTCATAGGCCAACTAATGGAAACGGGCAAGCGCGTAAATGGCTCATGCGAGCTAGTGGACGCCGGTTGTTTTAAAACCAATTTTGCGTTTAGCTATTTTGTGGCGCTACCTATTCTGTCAGGCAATGTGTGCAAAGGATTTTTGTTTCTGGGCTTCACCGACCGCAAAAGCATGGATACGCAAGAATTTGAATTTTTGGATATTTTCGCCAAACACGTTTCTTCCGCCCTGACTAACGCTGCTATTCTAAAATAATAAGCGCTGGTATAAGTGAGTAGTAGTTAGGTATTTTAGCGTTGTCTTGGAGCCCCAGATCGCTTTGTTGAAGCTGTGTATACCTATTTTCTCTAGTATTTAATTTGTTGACATTTTAGATGTGGCGCGCTATGCTTGTTTGACAAGCCTAGGGCTTGTTTTTATTATGTATCTTAACAAATAAGGCGGGATTTAATGAGGAATGCCGGCTTAATATTTGTTAAATTGACCTATTAGGAGGAGAGAGTTAATGAAAAAGAAAACGTATGATATTGCAGTTCTGTCTGGTGATGGGATTGGACCGGAGGTAATGGCCGAAGCCTTGAGAGTTCTTGAGGCAGTTGAGAAAAAGTTCGAGCTTTCTTTCAGCTTTACGGGAGCTAATGTGGGCGGGATTGCCATTGATAATTTTGGTGAAGCCTTGCCTAAACCGACACTGAGTATTTGTGAAAGGAGTGATGCTATTCTGTTTGGTTCCGTAGGTGGACCCAAGTGGGAGCATTTGCCTCCGGCAGAACAGCCGGAACGAGCGGCACTTCTGCCACTGCGCAAATATTTCGATCTGTTTTGCAACATTCGTCCGGCCAAAATTTTCCCAGCGCTTGTGGGTGCGTGTCCTTTGCGAACAGATATTGTGAAAGGTGGATTTGATATCCTCGTTTTCAGGGAATTAACATCGGACATCTATTTCGGACAACCGAAGGGACGCGAAGGTTCTGGACCTGATGAAAGAGCGTTTGACACCATGTCATATACGCGGGCTGAAATTGAAAGAATTGCCCATAAGGCCTTCCAAGCCGCACGCTTGCGTCGAAACCTTGTGACCTCTGTGGACAAGGCGAATGTTTTGACTACGATGGTACTCTGGCGAGAAGTGGTCATAGAAGTTGCCAAGCGCTATCCGGATGTGACATTGAAGCACATCTATGTGGACAATGCGACCATGCAACTGGTGCGTGACCCGCATCAGTTTGATGTGATGTTGTGTGGCAATATGTTCGGGGATATCATTTCCGACGAAGCGGCCATGCTCACGGGATCCCTGGGTATGCTGGCCTCAGCCAGTCTCAATGCGGACAATTTTGGGATGTATGAACCGGCGGGCGGTTCAGCCCCAGACATTGCCGGCAAGGGAATTGCTAATCCCATCGCCCAGATTTTGTCAGCGGCCTTGATGCTGCGCTATAGTTTCGGTCTGGAGGAAGCCGCCGTTGCTATTGAAGCGGCTGTGGCATCCGTGCTGGATGACGGATACCGAACCCCGGATATTTTTGCAAGAGGCATCGACGATCCGGAAAAAAATGTTGGGACAAAAGTAATGGGAGGCCTTATTTCTTTAAGGCTATGACAATATAGGTGTTATCTGACACGCCGGGCACTGACAATCTAATTAATGATTGCCAGCGCCTTTTTTATTTTGTGCTGAAAAATAGTTATTTTCATGGCGATGAAATTTTTTTCGCAGTTTTGCGTATTACTTTATGTAACTATTAAGATATAAATATATGGGATGGGGTTATTATGGTCATATGGGTAGCGGATTTGGTCTGGGCTGGATATTCATGCTTCTGTTTTGGGGGCTGGTTATCTGGGCGGTTTTCGCTTTGGTGCGCGGCGCCACCGGACATGGCTGTTGTGGTCATGGTCACGGTACGCAGGGGCGCGGAGAAAAAACACCCCTGGACATCCTCAAGGAACGTTATGCTAAGGGAGAAATATCCAAAGAAGATTTTGATAGGATGAAGAAGGACTTGGAATAGTGAATGTGGAAAGGGTGAATAACTATATGTAGAAAAGCACTCCTTGCTGGAGTGTTTTTTTGTTGACGTGCGATAAAGGCCATGTTATGCTGATTAATCATATGATTTGATATGTATGGTTATAAAATAAAACATGGCTGTTTCTTAACAAATTAGGTTCAACTAAACCTTAAACCAGTGTGGAGGAAAAAATGGATCAGAACAGATTTTTTGCGATGATAGTTACGGATATGATTGGTGAGCATGCTCATGAAATCAAAGTTTTTTTTCAAGAAATCGGCGCCGAAAAAACCATGGCTGTTTTGAAAGAAAAGAAATTCCATCATGATCTCTGCAAGATCGCACAACCGCTATTAAGGGTATATTTTCAGGAAATTGGCGATGAAAAAACGCGCACCATACTGAAAGAAAATAATTTTAATTTCGATCTTTGCCAGATTGCGCAACTACCATTAATGGAATATTTCCAGGTGGCGGGTGAGAAAAAAACCTTTGCTATCTTGAAAAAAAGCGGATTTGATTGTAATCTTTGTGCTCTTGCAATATCTTCCGGAGCTCTCGATGGCAGTCAGGTTATGGTTATTTTGATACAGAAAGAATTTGACAATAATCTCTGTGAGATTGCACAACCGCTGCTGAGTACCTATTTCCAGGAAATCGGATGGAAAAAAACATTTACCATCTTGAAAGAGCATGAATTTAATTATTGTCTTTGCCAAATTGCACGGCCACTACTGAATCTATATTTTCAGGGGATTGGCAAAGATAAAACCCTTGCCTTCTTGAAAGAACATGATGAGCATGGTGTTTTGTGTGAAATAGCGCGGCCATTGCTTATTCGATGGTTCTATCTCTAGCGAGTGAAGTGATGCGCATCGTTGACAACCGTCGGCGATGCGCATTTTTTATGAGTTAAAATGAAGCACTCCATGTGGGAGTGTTTTTTTGTATAAAAAAACCGAATCCGCAGAATATTTTCTGCGAGATTCGGATTAAGGTCTGTTCATAATCTCCGTATTCTGCTACAAAATTGAAATTCCGGCTGCAAATTGTTCAAAACTCGTCGAAATATCCAGATATTCCTCCTCATTTTTCACAATTTTCGCTCGAAATTTCAATCTTTCGCGACGAAAGAGAGATCATAAACAGGACCTATAAATCATCTTCCATTGCTTGCCACAAGTGTGAAGGCAGGCGAGGAAGGAGGTTTTTTGATGGGGCGAGGCTTTTTGGCTTTTTTATCCATTTCATTTTCTTGGATAAATGTGTTCACACCAGAGGCCACTTCGTATAATTTACGAATAGCCACCTCGCTAGCATTCCCTTGAATGCTTTGCGTTATGATCTCGACATTTTTGTCAAAATCATCTATAGGAAAATTATTGTAGGCGGAGAGCGGTGGTCGCATTTTTTGCAAGGTTAGCAGCACCTCCTTACTTTCATAACCCCTGACAACTGAAACACCCTCCTTATCTTTATTGTGCGCTAAGCTATTTAGCTTGAAGGCCAATGTCAAAGCATTCGCGCTAGAAATCAAATGGCCAGCCTGAGTTTTGATGAGGACCTCATTTAAAGTTGCAGCAAAGTCGGTTGTTTCTGTAAGTGCTGTTTCATTTTCTGTGATAACCGCCTCTAGATTTGCCTCCTTTTCTCCATTGGTAATTATATAAAGCCCAAGTGATAAGGATACTACTACCAACAAGACAATAGTTATTTTCATAATGCTAGATTCCTTTTTTTGAGTTTATACAAAATTGAAACAGCGCCCTAGCGGATAAAAACCTCTTTCTATTTTTTTAAATAACAGGATGCTTAATCTTATAACAAAACTAAAAAAATGTCGAGAGCTTGCCGTATCCACAGATGAAAAGTTGCATTGACGCCAAGTGAGAACTATGCTATGCTGGTTAGTTCATATGTAATAATATGTGATTAGTGAATAAATATAGCTGTTACTTAACAAATTAGGCTCAAGCAAACCTTAAACCGGTATGGAGGAAAAAATGGATCAGAACAGACTTTTAGCGATGATATTTACTAATAAGCTTGGTGAACATGCTGATGAAATCAATGTTTTTTTTCAGGAAATTGGGGCCGAAAAAACACTGGTTCTTTTGAAAGAAAGGAAATTCCATGATGGTCTTTGCCAGATTGCACAACCGTTGTTGAGAGCACATTTTCAGGAGATTGGCGGGGAGAAAACTTTTGCCATTTTGGAAGAGGGCAGGTTTGATAGTGACCTTTGCGAGATTGCACAGCCACTGCTGAGCACCTATTTTCAGGAGATTGGCGGAGAACAAGCGTTTACTGTTTTGGAAGAGAGTGCTTTTGACTGTAACCTTTGTCGAATTGTAATATCTTCCGGCGTTCTTGATAGCAGTCAAGTCTTTACTTCTTGGAAAGGAAGCGGATCTGATAGTGATCTTGGTGAGCTTGTGATGTCAATGGGGGTTTTTAACAGCAGCCAAGTTCTTGCTGCTTGGAAAGAAAGTGGATTTGACAGTGTTTTCAGTGATATTGTGCAACCGCTGTTGAGCAGCTATTTTCAGGAGATTGGCGGGGAGGAAACTTTTGCCATCTTGGAAGAAAGAGGATTTAACAGTAATTTTTGTGATTTTGCAATATCCTCCGGAGCGCTTGATGGCAGTCAGATCATAATTGTTTTGAAAAAAAAGATGTTTGATAGAAAACTTTTCCGGGTTGCCCAGCCGTTTCTGAAGACTTATTTTCAGGAAATCGGCGCTGAAAAAACCCTTGCCATTCTGGAGGAAAATAAATTTGATTGGGATCTTTGCCAGATTGCGCGGCCGTTGTTGAATGTATATTTCCAAGAAATCGGCGCTGAAAAAACCGTTGCCTTTTTGGAAAAGCATAATGCTCTGCATGCAATTATACAACCACTACTTATTGAGTGGTTTGATCTGTAAGAGTGAGGCAATGCGCATCGTTGACAACCGTCGGCGATGCGCATTTTTTATATGAAAAAAATAATCCAAATTAAAATCCTTCCATACGACCATATAAGGAAGGATTGAAAAAAGTTACTAGGTGAAAAAAGAGATGGGTTGTATTAAAATTATTTAAATATTATTTTAGAAAATAATATTATCAAATAATGTAAATAACTTGGATTCAGCAGTTTCACGTTCGTGTGAGACGGCCGTTTTTGTTTTAGTTGAGCCACGCCCTTTGAGAAAATACCTTATCTGAAGCAAAAAATGGGAGAGGGTTGAATTTTGGCTTAAAGTCTGGGCTTGACTGACTTGGCAAAATCTAGTACACTGGATAGCACTGTGCAAAATTTTTTTAAAAAATAATAATTTTTCACAGAAAAAGTACAATCAAATAGTCCTAAATATTTTATCTTTCTTTGAGATAGAATGCCGCGAGAGGACACCTTTAATTTTTTAAAGTAAACATATTAGTACACACAAAAAAAACACCCGATTAGCCCAACTAATTTCTTTGATTGTCTTTGCAGCTCTGACTCCAAGTTTCTTGGCATACGCCAGTGCTCCTAGCGATAATCAAGCACGACCAGAAGTTAATCAAATTGATCAGGTAAAAAACAAACTAGGACAAATATTAGAAAACGTAACAGAAAAAGTGAATAACAGTGACGCATTTTTTTTGGAAAATAGCGCGCCGGTGGTTATTTCTGCTCCAGCGGAAAATAATCCAATTAATCAAAATAATCAAGTAAAAAAACAACCGCTCGTAGAAAAAAAACCAAAAAAAGCTCCTAAAGAAATCACTGATATGAAAGAAGTGGAAAAGCAAGCGGAGTTTGCCAGCCAGGTTACGGGAGTGCGCAAAGAATTTTTGATGGGCATGCTGGTAGTGGAGTCTAATCTGGGAAAAAATACCGGAAAATGTACCTATCAAGAGGTCAAGGATGGAGCGGAGAAAGCGCACGAGCAAGGACTGCTGAGCAAACAGGCGTGGCAAACTTTTCAAGAGCGCAAGAAAATTATCAACGATGTCGCTGATAGCTTGGAGTATGACGCGGAGCAATTGAAAGTTTCCTGCAACCCGGCCTATGCCGGCACGGGTGGCGCCATGGGAATTCCGCAGTTTATGCCGGACACCTGGATGGAATATAAAGATCGGATCGCCTCCATTGTCGGAACAAACAATCCCGATCCTTGGAATGTGCGCGATGGCGTGCTGGCCATGGCCCTCAAGGTGTCTGATGTGCCGGGAGTGACCGAACACAATGTGTGGGCCGAGAGAGCAGCCTCCAAGCTCTATCTGTCCGGAACAACTTCCGTTAGTTATGATTGGTATGCATCGCAGATTCAATATTGGGCAAATAACTATGGTCAGTTAATCGGATAGATTGTATGAAAAAAAATGTCACGTTGCTTGCGAGCGACGTGACATTTTTATTTAGAAGACCGGTTTTTTTGCATTGGTAGCAATGACATCACCGCCGTTGGTGCCATCAGTAGAGACAGTTTCAATTTTAGTAATGACCTTGTCGGCTTTCAGGGATTTGGCTTTTTCTTCGGAAATTTTTTTATGGCTGCTTTTGCGGTAATAGGTGATTTTGTATTGCGGCTCGACAGCGACTTCAGGTGTGGGTTGATTGTCGGTTTTTTCATAGGCCAAGAAAGTTTCATTAGGGTAGCTAGGCAGGACTTGGGACATGAATTTGTTCCAGATCGGCGCAGCCACAAAAGAGCCATCAGCGCCGGCTCGCATGGGACGGCTGTCATTGTTGCCGGCCCACACTCCCACAGCAATGTCAGGGGTGAAGCCGACCGTCCAAGCATCGCGAAATTCCTGCGTGGTTCCGGTCTTGGCGGCCACTGTCCGGCCGGGAATGAATAATTTGTTATGGGGTCCGAAGATAGGCGTGCGGGATTTATTGTCGGAAAGAATGGAATTTATTTTGCGAGCTACTTGCGGATCAAGCACAGGTAGATTGGGAGCTTTATTTTCCTGGATGACTTTTTGCTGGATATCGACAATTTTTAGAATGGGATCAATGGGATTTCTTTTACCGTCGTTGGCAAAGACGGAAAAGCCGGAAGTTTCATCAAGTAGGGTGACCTCGCCTCCGCCAATCACCAACGACAAACCATAGCGGTTGCGATCATTGAGGGTGGTGATGCCGAGGCGATGAGCGATTTCCAGCGCGTCATCAATGCCGACTTCACGGAGGGTTTTGATGGCAGGGACATTGAGTGACATGGAGAGAGCTTGGCGCATGGAAATTACTCCATGAAACTTTCCGTCATAATTGCGCGGCACATAATTTCTTCCTCCGCCGTCCGGTCCAAAATTGGTCTTGGCATCGAGCACCAGGGTTTCCGGCTGAAAACCTTCTTCGAAAGCTCTGGCATAGACAAAGGGTTTGAAGGAGGAGCCTGGTTGGCGCGGGCTGGTGGTGACATTCACTTGGCCGTCAATGGTTTTGTCGAAATAATTTTTGCTTCCTACCATGGCAAGAATTTGGCCATTTTGCGGATCAAGAGCTACGAGCGCTGCATTGGTGGCACCATAGCGATTGAGATTATAATCAGCGCTGTCTGCGACAATTTGTTCGGCTAATTTTTGCTTATCATAATCGAGGGAAGTATAGATTTTGAGTCCACCCTCCTCAATCACCTGGCGGCTATATTTTTTTTCAAGCTGAGAGAGAGCATAGAACACAAAGTGAGGCGCTTCGATAGCCTGTCCAAGGGGAATGACTTTTTGTAAGGTGTCTTCTTGCAGAGCTGCCATGACCGTTGGACTATCTTCCAGTTGTTTGTCGGCTAATTTTTGCAGCACTTCTTTTTGTCTTCGGACGAGTTCAATTGTGTGGTTGCCATAGGGGGAATAGTAGGTGGGTGCTTTGGTCATGGAAGCCAACATAGCCGCTTCGTCCAGGGTGAGTTGGGAGGCCTTTTTACCGAAATAGGTTTCGGCGGCCGCTTCAATGCCATAGGCGTTGGAACCATAAGGGACCTCATTTAAATAGGCGTCCAGGATCTCGTCTTTGGTATATTTATTTTCAATCTTAATAGCATAAACCGCTTCCATCACTTTTCTTTTGATGGTTTTCTCGCGGCTCAAAAAAGCGTTTCTGGCTAGCTGTTGGGTGATGGTGGAACCTCCTTGGGCAATGCTGCCTTGTTCGAAATTTACCTTGATGGCTCGCAAAATAGCACTGAGGTCAATGCCATGGTGTTGGTAGAAGGAGCCGTCTTCCGTGGCGACCGTGGCCACCCGCACCACAGCGGGAATTTCTTCGTGTGGGATGGTCTTGCGGTTTTCTTCCCCGTGCACCTCATAGAGGACATGTGTTCCGGTGCGGTCATACAAAATGCTCGTCTGGGAGATGTGCCGCGTATAGAGCGTGGCTCCTAAGGAAGTAGTCATTATTAAATAGACAAAAGCGCCCGCACCCAGGACGGCGAGCATAACGCAAATATACAGGGAGATTAGCACGACTTCCTTGAAGAAGAATTTGAGGGCTGATTTGTAGTTTTTTAGATAGTTTCTCATATAGGTTACTACTGTTATTCGCAAAAATTATTCCTCTTTTTGCGGAGATAAATGGACTTATACACAAAACCCCATAAAAAGACCAATTTTATGGGGTTTTGTGCTATTTTTTGTAGGTAATGCAGTAAGAAAAATTTATCGGCGATTTGTAATGGCGGAAGAAAGGGTAATTTCATCGGCGTATTCGATGTCGCCGCCGGTGGAAAGTCCGCGAGCTAGGCGGGTGGTTTTTATACCTGATTCCTTGAGGGTGCGCATGATATAGAGTGCCGTCGCATCGCCTTCGGTGGTGGGATTCATGGCAATGATGACTTCCGTGACGCCGCCAGCTTGCACACGATTTTGCAGTTCTGAAATTTTCAGCGTGGTGCCCGGAGAGAGGTTTTCCAGAACGCCTCCCAACACATGATAGAGACCGGAAAATTGCCGGGTTTTTTCAATGGCAAAAATGTCCAGGGGCTCTTCCACCACGCAAATAATGGTTTGATCGCGCTTGGCATCAGCGCAAATCGAGCAAATATTTTGTTCGCTGATATTGAAGCATTTTTCGCAATAGCGCAGACTGGTTTTCAGTTCGGCCAGCGCCTTGGCAAAATCATTGATTTTTTCCGGACTTTGCTTGAAAAGATAAATCACCAATCTCTCCGCCATTTTCGGACCGACCGAAGGCAGGGAAGAAAAGTGCTCGATTAATTTTTTGAGGGGTTTGGGATACATAAGTGGGAATTTTTAATTTTTAATTTCC
>CAIMIV010000011.1 GCA_903841185.1 uncultured bacterium | reverse complement strand
TGATAATAATACTTTTGACATGACCGATCCAGCCAATGCAGCAGCCTATCAAACAATGCGTGATACTCTTGGCATAACCAGTCAAGCATTTAATCAAATCAATAATAAACTCAAGGCCTTTGATCCAGTTTCTGCCTTTGCTCATATTCCAGTGGCGCAAAGACAAACCAGAATAAATGAACACCTCAAGAGCAATAAATTTGATGCCAAAAAGCTGGGAGTCAATTCTCTTCAAAATGGAGACTTCATGCGAAGCGCTTTCCAAAATGAAGTTGTTTCTGCCAGCGATCTTGAGGAACTACGCAAGAAAGGCCATGGACATCAGGCTGCAATAGCAAGTAGCTTAGGAGCAATCGCTGGAGAAGCTGCACACACCGATCTTGCTGGAATAGAAACTCGTTTAGCGGCTGCTAAACTAGCAGATCCGAATAGCCAAGCAACGAGAGATTTGGAGACCCAACAGCGAGTCGCGAGAAATATTCAAATCGCACATGTGGCTCAAACAGGAACCTTCCACGCGGGCGTTCTTGGCACTGGTGATGCTGAAAATGCTAGAGCCCAAATCATTACTCGCTTAAATGCAGATACTGCTAAAAGAGTGAATGCAGACACAGCAAACGTGTTTGCTAAAGAATTTGCTGGCAATATAAATTCAAATAAATACAAGGCTATAATTACAGGAATGGAGCATGCGGGGGCGGCACAAAAAATCAATAACCAAGCAAAGACTGGGATTAATACTTTTACCAGTCCAGCGCAACGAGCAGCATTTGAAAGCAATAAGCGAAAAGCAAATAATGATCCGGATTTGATGTATGTTTAATTACACCGAACTTATTTATGAATACTTATTTAGAAAAAAGAAATAAGCTACCAGTACCACTAAAAGAATTTCTAATATCTAACACCATAGGATATGAAATTGAAAGGGTTTGTTTTATGTATGGATTACAAGAAGATAAAATCCATATTTTATCAGCCCCAATTGCACTTATTTTTATTGGTGAACTAAATTTAAAAGATTATCCTGCCCTAATTATCAAGGAACTAAACCAACCAGAAAAAGTTATTTATGGCATTGCCTATGAAATAAACCAAAGAATTTTCAATCGCTTCCCGGACTATTTCACGGATTCCTTTGATTTATTAGAAAAATGGGAATCTCTAAAGTCCGAACCAATTATCTCAGCAGAGGAGGCTTGGAAAAAAGTGTTGGAACTGGAGCCCTGGATTTTGGAAGACGAAAAGGAAAAAGCCCTAGAAAAAAAGAGTCGGGAAGAGTTATTGCGAAAAGAAGCGCAAAACATAGTGTCGCTGCCCATCCCGCAAGCCCTCAAAGAGATTCCGGAGATTGGCGAACAACTGCTGACCGCCGAGCGCATTCAGATTTTGAGTTTTCCGGATCCCGTGCGGCCGTCGCTCAAAAATTGGCTGGCGGACTACACCTCTTTTTTCGGCTATGACAAACACACCGCCATTGAAATCGGCAACTATTTGTTTCACGGTGAAAACACCCGAAAACTTTCTGATTCCGACCGACAAAAATTGACCTATCTTTTCACCGCTTTCAACGCCAACACACCGGTCAGTGTCAACAAAAACATGAAACAAATTGTGTTCCCGGCGACTGTGCTGGCCTCCCTCAACCGAATCAAACCCCAATTTGTGAATGCTATCCCGCGAGACGGGCAAATTTCAAACACCAAGATACAAACACCAAACAATAACCAAATTTCAAATTCCAAGCCAGCGTACTCACAACAATCAATGCAACAACAAGCAATGGTAACCCGACCGATTACCAATCCGAATTTCAAACTGCCTTCCATACCACCGATTGTCAAATCACCCTTGCCGGAAAAAACTATTTTGCCGGCTCCTAAGCCTTCTATTCCCGTCCCGCCAGCCAGACCTTTTTCTCCGATGCCTAATAAAATTGCGGAAAAAAATTTCTCTTCTCCAAAACTAGCCAATCTCCCCATCAATCAGATGTTACAAGAAATGCCAGAGACCGGAGAGCAACTCTTGACCGCGCAGCCTATCCAAATTCTCAGTTTTCCCACTCCCGTGCAACCCTCACTCAAAAATTGGCTAGCCGATTATGTTTCCTATAACAACCCGGAAAACAATGCGCCACTGGAGCTCGGAATGTATCTGCTGCATAGTGAAAACACCCAGACCCTCAGCGCGCAGGAGCGCCAAAAATTGGGCTATGTTTTGAAAGCTTTTAACACCAAAACTCCGCTGGATCTTAATCCTGCCACCAAGCAAATCGTGTTTCCTGCTGTGGCTCCGACGACTCTCAATCCTATCCGCCCGTTGGCAAAACAAACATTCAGCGCTAACCGCATTGCAAATCCAATTTTGCAAGCTCCTGTGCCACAAAAAAACAACTTGCCAACACCCGCGCCAGCACCACTGACCAACAAGATTAGTTTTTCTTCTCCGCAAAAGCTTTCCTTCGAAGACGCCGATCAGACGCGTGGAAAAATTTCTTTCTCTGCGCCAACCACTCCCAATAATTTACCCATCAGACCCGATTCACCTGCCGCGCCGCGCCCCAACACCATCGTCCTGCAAAAAAAACCTCTCCCCTCAAGACCAATTAGTCAAAATGTGGTAGACTTAAGACAGGAGTAAAAATTTTGTAATTTTTAATTTTTGAATTTTATAAATAATTTTCAAATTTATTAATTTTTAAACCATGTTTTATAAAAAATGAACTATGATTTAGAGGAAAGATGCGCAAAATTCGGAGAAAAGGTGCTTCTATTTTGCAAGTCAATTCCAAATAATGAATTCACTAAGCCACTCATAAACCAATTCATTCGATCAGCCACGAGTGTTGGTGCAAATTATATGGAAGCCAATCAAGCTAGCTCGAAAAAAGATTTTGCCCATAAAATACGCATTTGCCAAAAAGAAGCTAATGAATCCAAACATTGGGCACGCATGATTTCTACAGTAGATGAAGGTCAAAAAGAGCTATGTAGAGATTTATGGAGAGAAGCCCATGAGCTAACACTGATATTTGCTAAAATTTCTAGAAGCTGCGCTGAATTAGAAATTAAAAATTAAAGCATTATTTCAAAAATTAAAAATTACAAAATTCAAAAATTTATACTATGATTTTCAACATCCCTCAATTTATCGACATCGAAGACAAGATTGTCGGACCGTTCACAGCCAAGCAGTTGGGCTGGCTGGCGGCCGGTGGAGTGCTGGCGCTTTTGGCGTGGAACACGCTGGATTTTCCCACTTTTATCGGAACCACCATTTTCATCGGCATCGTTTTTGGCGGATTGGCTTTCTTCCGGCCCAACGGACAATCACTCATTTCCATTGTGGGTTTCATTTTCATTTTTTTCCTGAAACCCAAAATATATATGTGGAAAAGAGTGCCTGACAAAAAGAGCCTGGCCAAACCGGAAAAAATCATCAACGACAACGCCTCATTGCGCACACACAAAGAAGTGACGCTGGAAGAAATTGAAAAAGTCTCTCAATTATTAGAAATAAAGAAAAAATAATGGAAACTCTGCATTCTAAAAAATTATCCGGTCAAAATAGCGCCTCCGCTGCCCAAATATTTTTGGATGTGGCGGAAGTCAAAGAAGATGTCATCATCCTCAAAGACAGCTCTTTTCGTGCTATTGTGGCTGTTTCAGCCATCAACTTCGACCTCAAATCCACCGAAGAACAAGACGCCATCATCATCCAATACCAAAACTTTCTCAACTCATTGGATTTTCCCATGCAAATCGTCATTAGTTCCAGAAAACTCAACATTGCCCACTACTTGGAATTTATTGATAAAAAATCCCGCCAGCAAAACAATGAACTCTTAAAGTTGCAAATTTCCGAATATAAAAATTTCATTACGCAACTGGTGTCGGTTTCCAACATCATGGATAAAAATTTCTATATTATCATTCCTTTTTCCTCGGTTGAAAATAAAGATAAAAGCTTCTTCGCCAACGTGCTGGACAACCTCAATCCCAAAAAAAGCATCCAGAAAAAACGAGAAAATTTTGAAACCTACAAAAATCAGCTTTTTCAAAGAATTGACCACATTTCCGCCTCACTTACCGGCATCGGACTACGCCTTACCCCGCTCAAAACGCAAGAAATTATCGAACTTCTCTATAATTCCTACAATCCCAATCTGTTTACGAATGAAGAGATCGGCAACATCAATGATTTGGAAATACAATAGTCAACAATTTTTTTAATTTTGTAATTTTTAATTTTTACGCTACCCAACTACTAGCAAATAATCTCAGACGCATTAGCGCTGGTTTGGAAATTAAAAATTAAAGTTTATTT
>CAIMIV010000010.1 GCA_903841185.1 uncultured bacterium | reverse complement strand
ATCTCCTTTTGCAACTCCAACAAATGACCTGTCTTTTTTGTCTCTCTCACTTTCCCCAATTCCAAAACAAACTCACGGAACAAGTCTTGGATTTCGGCTAGTTGGATTTTCAGTTGGAGGCAGGTTGATTGAGGCATGATTATTTTTTTAAAATAGTCTTTTGTCGGGAATATTACAGCTCTTTCATTTAGCAATTATTTTCTATCATTTCCACTATTTTCATAAAATTACCCGGCGTCAAGCTTTCCTTACCAATCAAAGCTCCATCCATGCCAGAATTAATGCAAATATTTGTTACATTACCAAGCGCAACTGATCCTCCATAAATAATTCTTACTTTTTCAGCAATTTTGGCACCATAATTAGCAACCAAAAATTTCTTTATAACTAGTCTAGCACTCATTACATCGTTAGTAGTTGGCAAATGATCTGGGTTATTAGAACTAATCGCCCAAGCAGGCTCATAACAAATTATGATATTTTCGATTTTTCCATCGCTAATACCATTCAAACAATTTTGCAACTGCTCCATCATAGCATTGGATTCAGTTTCTTTTTGATTGTCGTCTTCACTAATGCATAATATTGGTTTGATTCCATTTTTTAGAGCAGCCATTATTTTAAGATTTACATCCTGATCATTTTCTCTAATATTTTTTCTTCTCTCACTGTGACCAACAATCACATAATCACAGCCAAAATTTTTAAGCATCTTTGGAGAAATCTCCCCCGTAAAAGACCCTTTATCCTCCCAAAAGACATTTTGTGCGCCACGTGCAACTTTCCGATTTTTCCATTTCTTAAATCCTTCCAGATGCACAAAGGGAGGACATAAAATAATTTCCGTGTTCTCAAATTTTTTTCCAGCGGTCACACGATCTATCCCTTTGAGATATAGATCTCGTTCAGCAGGTGATAGCAGATTCATCTTAAGATTAGCAATTACTAATTTTTTCATGGATTTTTTTAACATTTTTTTATCTGCTATCATTATACCATTTTTGCAATTAAAAACAAAAGAGCGTCCAGATTGGGCGCTTCTTAAGGGAACTCTTTTTTTTACACACTCCTTCCGAACTAGATATTCCTCAGATATTCCGCCGCCACTTCCGGTTGGATAGTGGAAATTTCAATGCCGGTGGAAAGTTCAAATCCGGCCCAAGTGGAAGTGCGTGGCAAAATTTCGATATGCCAGTGGTAATGTGGATAATCCCTCCCATCACAAGGAGAAGTGTGGATATAGAAATTATACGCCGGATCTTCTAGGGCAGTATAGATTCTATTAATCGTTGTTTGTAACACTTCCGCCAACGCCATTTTTTCCTTATCATTAATCCTTTCAAAATAGGGTTTGTGCTTTTTCGGCAATACCCAAACCTCAAACGCCGAGCGGGAAGAAAAAGGACAATAGGCTAGAAAGTCAGCATTTTCAAACACTATTCTTTTTCTGTGTTCACTCTCCCATTCCACCATGGTGCAATAGACGCATTTTTTACTAGCTCGGTAATAATCCTCCGCTCCATCCAGCTCCCCTTGAATATAGGGGGAAATCACCGGGATAGCCACTAGTTGCGTGTGAGGATGGACAATGGAGGCACCGGCTTCCTTGCCGTGATTATGAAAAATTTCAATATAATTAACACTCTTTTTATTCATGAGGTTAATATAGCGATCTTGGCAGGCATCAATGATTTCCGCTACCGCCAAAGTATCCAGATGAGCAATTTGCCGGTGATGATCGCGCGTGATAATCAGTTCATGATAGCCGGTGCCATCCATAGCAAAATAAGGACCCTCTTCTTTGTGTTTGGGAATTCTTCCTCGGGAAAAGGCCGGGTATTTGTTAGGGAAAACTCGTAAACTCCATTCGCCCTCCGCGGTCTGATACATCAACACATCCTCTTCTTGACCGGTTTCTTCCGGATGACAAAAAAAACAAGGCTTCGTAGAATCTTCTTCTATGACCACTCTTTTATTGGCCGCAAATTCTTCCGGCTTCTTAGCTCGGCCAGTGGCGATCACCACCCAATCCCCCGTCACCAGATCTTGCCGCAACTCAGTGAGTTGTTTTTTATTTTTGATATTTTTTTCCATTGCTACTTATTAGACCTGTGAGATCTATTATTAAGTAAATATTATTTTTCTTTTTTGATCTTGTATTTTCCGGCCCACAGCCTTAGTCGAGTTTTGAACAAATCAATCAGCACTTGAATAAATCCATTTGGCCCGGTCAACCCCACAGAGGAACCTTCCTCATTGAGCCAACGCACGGGCATTTGCTTTATTTTGAAGCCCATCTTCTTGGCCAGAATAATCCATTCAAAATCAAAGCCGAACCGATCCACCACCATGCGGGTAGCGACTTCCTCAGCTGCCTTGGCATTTAGCATCTTGAAACCACATTGAGTATCCGGATAATCCCACAAACCCAAAACAATCCTAATCAACCAATTACCACCATCACCGAAAACCTCTCTCCACTTTGGCTGATGCACTTGCACAGATGATCCTTCGGCATCACGCGACCCGATGACCACATCAAAGCCTTTTTCAAATTCAGGCAAAAAAGTATCCAGATGAGTGATAGAAGTTGAACCATCGGCATCCAAAAACAATCGATATTCCCCCTTAGCCTCCAGCAAGCCTTGTCTTACAACAAATCCCTTGCCATGATTTTCTTTGTTTTCAATTACTCTCAAATTTTTTATTTTGTCCACAAAAGACCGCGCCACCTCTGGAGTATTGTCAGGCGAGCCGTCAGTCACTACTAAAATTTCATAAGAATAATCCTTAGTCGATAAATAATTCTGAATTTCAAATAAATTTTTTTCTATACGATCAGCTTCTCTGTAAGCCGGGATTATAACTGATAAATAAACACTATTTTCCATTTCTTTCATATTGTACTCATTAAAAAATTATCTAGGCTAATCATACCATATTTTTCCCTAAAATTCCAAATTTTTGACGTTTAAAAATTTCATCCTGAACAACTTCCGGGATATTCAGCGCCGGAGTGAGGCAAGAAATAATATTTATTCCAAAATCTTCCCCCCTTGGCCGATTTGGTCAATGCGCACAGAAAGCAACTTGGAAATGCCCTCGTCGCCCATCGTAACGCCATAGAGCATCGAAGCTTGGCGCATCGTTTCTCGGTTGTGCGTGATGATAACAAACTGCGTACTGTCGGAGAGCTCCTGAATAATGCGTCCAAAGCGCTTGGAATTGGCCTCGTCCAAAGCAGCTTCCACTTCATCGAGCACGGCGAAAGGCGGTGGGTTATGCGAAATGATAGCAAATAGCAGTGCCAAGGAAGTGAGGGAGCGCTCCCCGCCGGACAACATCGACAAGTTACTAATTTTCTTTCCCGGAGGAGAAGCGGAAATATCAATGCCAATCTCAGACTTCTCTTGTCTTTCGCTTAAATCACCCTCCAGTAGCTCATCTGCTGCACTATCCTCCCCTTCCGAAGTGGTGTCGTCTTTATTCTTGTAAGATCTTTTGCGCACTTCCACTTTTTTCAGCGTAGCATTACCCCCGCCAAAAATAATGCGAAAATATTTAGTAAACTCCTTGTTGATTTCTTCAAAAGTAGCCGCGAACTTGCCGTGAATCTGCTGATCCATTTCTTTGACAATTTCTTTCAAACTAACAATTGCATCTTCCAAGTCTTGCGACTCCGTAGTCAAAAATTCAAAGCGCTTATTGGTTTCCGTATATTCCTCCACTACCAACGGATCAATCCCTCCGATTTGCTCCATCTGAATTTTCAGCCGAGCAATCTCCTGTTCCAATTGAGAGCGATTAATTCCTTCTGTTTGAATTTCAATTTTATGCTCGCCAATATACAATCTCAGATTGTCAATATCAATGTGCAGATCACGTAGTACATCTGCTCGCAAATCCTCTTCATGCACTTCCACGCGCGCCAAGGCAATCTTAGATTCATTAAATTGATCTTTCAATTTATTCAATTCTCCTTGTTTGCCGCGGAAAAGCGCTTCAATTTCAAAAAATTTCTGCCTTTTTTGCTTGTCCGCTTGGATTTCTGCGTTAATTCTTTGCTCCAAGGCCACAATCTCCGCAGCCACCTTTTGGATATCGGTGCGCAAGGTTATTATTTTTTCTTTATATTCCAAAATGACCGTCGAATCCATCTTAACCACAGGTTGGGGCTTTTCCACAATCTTAGTGACAGCGGGTTCTTTTTTCCCGTTTTCAATATCCATCTTCAGTTCAAACAAGCGTTGCTGGATAGACCGCGCAAACTCTTTGATGTCTTGCAATTCCTCCAAACTTTCCGCCTGCTCAATTTGCGTAATCAATTTCTCTTGTTGCGCCCGGATATCCTCGATGCCTTGCCGCACATAATGCAAATCCACCGGGATGCTCTGCACCTTGATTTCTTCGATAATCTCTATGCTTTTCTGCTTTTCCTGCTCAATTTCAATGCGCCCTTCGGTCATAATCAAATCCCGGTCCAACTGATTACGGCGTTGCCGTTTGTCGTTACGCTGTTTTTCCAGTTCCGCCAATTGCAGATTAACCGTGTCCACCTTGGATTCCTTATTCAGCTCATCACCCAACTGATCCACCTCGCGTTGCAAAGTCAGCAGCACCGTCCCCATCGCATCTTTAGCTTGGGTAAATTTATTTTTTTCTGTTTGAAAATTATTCCATAAATAAGAATAGAGGGTAATCTGTTTTTCTCGCAAAGAGCTACTCACCGTCTCGCTCTGCGAAGCTTTTTCCGCTTGCCTTTTCAGCATCCTGAGATGAGGCTTGATTTCTTCCGCCAGACTCTTAGCTTTGTCCAGATTGTCCCGCGTGGATTCCAATTTGCGCAGTGACCGGTCTTTTTTGATTTGATATTGTTTCACTCCGGCCGCTTCCTCAATGATGGAACGGCGATCAATCGGTGCAGCATTCAAAACGGCGTCCGCCATCCCCTGATTGATAATAGAATAACTCTCTTTGCCAATACCAGCCTTGGCCAAAATATCTACCACATCCTGCAACCTGGCGCGCGAACCATTCACTAAATATTCACTCTCCCCGCTGCGATAAATTTTGCGGGCAATAGAAACCTCTTCAAATTCTAAAGGAATTTTTTTGTCTGTGTTGTCAAAATACAGCGTCACTTGGGCGCTGCCTAATCGCGCTTTTTTGCCCGAACCGGCGAAGATGATGTCCTCCGCTTTTTTTCCCCGCAAGTTCTTCATGGATTGCTCTCCCATCACCCAACGCAAAGAATCGGCAATATTAGACTTGCCGGAACCGTTGGGACCCACCACTGCGGTGATGCCACGGATGCCATCGTGAGTCGTCGAAAAATCCAACGTGGTTTTGTTGGCAAAAGACTTAAATCCTGAAATTTCTAGTTTTTTGAGATACATGCAATTTTTTTATTATTTCCACT
>CAIMIV010000009.1 GCA_903841185.1 uncultured bacterium | reverse complement strand
ATTTCAAAATCTTAACAGAGAGGAGAAATGGTGCATTGCAACACTTCTCCTATTTTTGATAAATCCGTGTCGAGGATTAGTCGGATGGTAGTCATTATCGGCGTTGACCTTACCGTCGCAATTTCTTGCGAAGTCACAGGTTATTTCCATCACCTTACCCTGAAACCTTATACTTTTCTAGCACATAGCCTTTGTTTCTATGTGGATACTATGCACCAATCCCTCGATAATCTCCATTAGATTATCACCCTGACAAATCATTCGGGATCTAAATCTCGTAGTTTCCCGATAATCAATTGGGCTATCCAATGGTTTATCCGGATCAGCAAACTCTACCTTTGTTATTGTGGAAAGCTTGCATAAGACGTCCTCCATTTTTCCAGGGCTAGTGTACATCGAGTGAATCTCAAATTTTCTATCACTCCAACATCTTGATCCCCGACAATACCAACCTTCGGGCTCCCATTCCATGCCATAACCTACCATATCGGTAATTGCAAAAATTACAAATATATTCATGATGACTCTCCTTTTGAAAGGTTTATGCCCGAAAGTGGGCGGAGGTGATATATGGTTTTAAAGAACTTTTCTTCTATAAAGCTACGAAAATTTCATAACTTTAATGGAAGAACGGTTGTCATTTGTCTTTTTCTGTTTTCATCATGACTACGCAGTATAGCGCGTTTTGGGCAAATTGTCAATTTAGGTGTCTATTTTATTCATCAAAATTATCTACTTATTTACTTATTATTGCCTATTAATAGCCATAAGCGTATTATGGCCTTATTTATTCGTCAACTTTATTGACTATTTAGACTATTCTTGCTATACTTGCCTTATAATCTTTTTTATCTCTTATGAACCATCTTATTGATCCCCTAAAAAATCTAGGTCTATCCGAAAAAGAAGTGTTGGTTTATTTGGCTCTACTACAGCTTGGCTCTGCCACTCCCTACCAAATTGCCAACAAGGCAGGCATCAAGCGTCCTACGGCCTATATCATCGCCGAGGAGCTCGTCAAAAAAGGTTTGATTGTGCATATTCCCGGAGAAGACAAAAAACTCTATATTGCCAAAACCCCAGATGCTTTCATCGAAGAACAAGAAGATCGCCTGTCAGCTGCCAAAAAAATCCTACCCGAGCTGCGCTCCTTTCAAAAAAACACCACGGAAAAACCCAGTATCATGTATTTCGAAGGCGTGGAAGGTTTGCGCCAAGCCTATCGCTATAAGCAAAAGGAATTGCACGGCAAAGAAATTGTGGGCTTTTTCACCTCCAATGAAGATGCTTCCCCCGCTGTCACCCAAGTCTTCATGGAATGGAACGAATATAAGGAATCCCACCACACCCGCGTACGAGGCATCACCGTCGACACGCCGCAATTGAAACCCTTTGCCAAGTTCATCGGAGAGGAAATGAATTCCATCCAAGCCAAATTCTTGCCACCGGAAATTTATAGCGCCAAAGTGTCCATTGAATCTTGCGACAATCAATTTGTCCGTATCTGCCTGATTGAAAGCGTTGAAACGCTCATCATTGAATCTCCTAAATTCGCCCTCGCCATCAAAGAAATTCTAGAGATGACTTGGAAAAATCTTGAAGGCCAATATGACCAACCGACTACTTGGATTGAATAATTTTTTGTAAAGAACTTTCTTCTACAAAATCACAAACGATTTGCAATTTTGATTGAAGGGGCAAGAAGATTGAATCATCTCCTTGCCCACAAACTACACCCTAACCGACAACCGGCCGAACAACGAGAAAGCGGTGGTCCGGATATGGAATCAAGTCGGAGCTAACATTGAGATAGCCAATAGCTCGCCTGCGCCGTTGACTCGGATGGGCCGTAAAAAAGAGAAACGACTCGGCATACGCATAAAGAGTCGCCACGCCGCCGTCTCCAACGGTGCCTAGAGCAACAATTGTGAACCGGCGCTGCTCTTCCGGGTACGTAGCCCCAAATGAGAGCAAGTGCTCAACCTTGGCTGGTAACCATCCAGCTTGCTCGATTTCCCTTATCGCGTTCTCCCGAGAGATGACGTGATCAAAGTAGACATAACAGGCTTCATATGAAACTATGCCCTTCCCTTTGATTGAGTAACTATATACGGAGAGGTTTTCACGTCCATCGTATTGACCGACTGCAACCATCTGATAGCACGACTTATCGTAGTCAACGGTAATACTGAAAATCTCTGAAAGCTGTACTGCAGGGACTGTAGTGGTCATAATGGTATCTCCTTTTCAATTTTTGTGCCCGAGAGTGGGCTAGGGTGATATGTAGTTTTAAAGAACTGATTGTCATGGATTGTTTTCCTGTCTTTATCATGACTACGCAGTATAGCGCAAAAAAGACAAATGGTCAATATTATCGACTATCTATGTCGAGAGTCTTTTTGGCACAATTCGACAAATCCCTTTATCTAAGCAAATAGTTGACAAATCTAGCCTATCTGTTATACTAGCAATGTAGTCGAAATAGTCGACAATCTACTTTTTTCGTAGATTCGCATTTAATTCGTAGTTTCGTATCGGTATGTTACTTTCCACTCTGCAACAAATCGGTCTCAACGAAAAACAAGCCAAAATCTATTTGGCTGCTTTGGAATTGGGCGAAACCACCGTCAAAGAAATAGCTAAAAAGGCTGGAATCAAGCGCACCACTATCTATGACCTATTGGATGAGCTGCTGACTAGCGGACTCTTGAAACAAACTATCCGGGAAACGCGCAAGAAGTTTATTGCCGCCAGCCCCGCTGAGTTGCAACTCATTATCCAGAAACGCGAAGCGCTCCTCAGTCAAATCATGCCCGCTTTGAGTTCCATAAGTAATGTTGACAAGGTGCGGCCCAAGATCCGCTTCCATGAAGGCCGTGAAGGTTTGTTGGAGATTTATGCAGACACATTGAAACATTCTGGGGAAATTCTAGCCTTTGCTTCCGCTGATGTGCTGAACCTCGGCAAGGGTTGGGTAGAAAACTATATCCAACAAAGGGTGCGGAAAAAAATTTATTATAAAGGTATCCTATCCATTTCCAGTGCCATTGAAAAAGAATTTGTCAGCCAGGATCAAGCGCAAATGCGTTCCTCCAAGGTGATTGATAGTCAAAAATATCCTTTTTCCAATGAAATCATGATCTACGGTCACCAAAAAATCGCCATCATCTCCCCCAAAGATTCCATCGGCGTCTTGATTGAAAGCGCCGAAATCCACCGTACCCAAAAATCCATTTTCGAACTGCTCTGGGACAACCTGCCGGAGGTGAAGATAAAATAGCAAAAAGTTTGTTATTTTTCTTGCTTAATTTCCAATCGATTTAGCTCATCTTGCAAAAAAATAAGTGTTTCT
>CAIMIV010000008.1 GCA_903841185.1 uncultured bacterium | reverse complement strand
GATACTCACAGGAAAAAATGTACACCTTTACGCCATTAGATATTAAACCAGAGCTTACAGAAGCTTCTTTCAAAAAACTTATTGCACCTTTGGTTGCAAGAGAAAAGGAGGTAATTGTTTTTGAGACTATTCACAAGAGAGCAGATGATAGTCTGTATCCGGTGGAGGTGCATCTGCAACTGGTGATGCAGGGCGATATGCCTCAATTCCTGGCTATTATCAATGACATCACTGAGCGCAAGGGGGCAGAGCAAGAATTAATAGCAGAAGAGACTGCCCTGAAAGAGATGAATGTGATGATGACCGGGAGGGAATTGAAGATGATTGAGTTGAAGAAAGAGGTGGAGGAGTTGAAGGCAAAGCTTCAGGAAGCGACTAACAGACTTGTTGCGTAATAACTCACAATAAAAATTGATCATGGATTCTAGGTTGCATTCAAAACTTGTTCGGTGCCAAGGATGCCGGTGCAAAGTTAGTGCGGGGTTTACCTTAATTGAAATATTGCTCGTTATTGCTATCGTTTTGACAGTGGGTTTTTTATCCTCGGCCTATCCGTTGCGTTTAATGTCTCAGATGGCAGTGCGTAATTCCGCAGATGAGATTAGGAGCGTGTTGTGGAAGGCGCAAACCTATGCGCTGGCGGGACGTGGACATTCGGCTTGGGGCGTGCATTATAGTAATTCCGCACTAACCTTATTTAAGGGAGATGTGTATAATAATCGTGATCAAAGTTTGGATGAAAAAACCGCGCTGGATGAAAAAGTGGTGGTGGCCGGATTTACAGAGGCTGTTTTCACGACTCCCGGAGGCAAGCCGCAAGAGGCAATTCCAATAATAACTCTTTCGCAAAATGGTTTGAGCGAAGTAGTATCTCTCAATGCGGAAGGCGTGGTAGAATAAGGGAATAATGCAAAATAAATATGCTAAAGAAAAAATTAAAAGGATTTTCAGTCATTGAATTGGTGATGGCGGCAGCCATTTTTTCGATTTTTTCGATTTCCATTACGCTGGCCGTTTTGCAGGGCAGTACTGCTATCCAGTCCGGTATTCGGGCGGAGTTGGCTCGACAATGGGCCATGGAAGGCATTGAGGCGGCGCGAGCTGTGCGAGCGCAATCCTTTGACAAATTGCAAAATACTCCCGGTTCAGGCATGCAATTCAATGACGGGAAGTGGGAATTTTCCGGCATGCAGGATGAGAAAGACGGTTATGTGCGGATAATTTCTGTGCAATCAGCGCAGCGTAATGCTGATGGAAATATTGTCGATCATGACGGAACGGATGATGCTGATTTGAAACGGATCACGGCCACGGTAACCAGGGATACTTTCTCCCTAGATTTCTCCACTTATTTATCTCGGCGGGAAGTAGTTTTAATTGCACCATAAATTAAAATGGAAGGAAAAAAATTATCCGGCATAACACTGATTGAAACCATTCTCTATTTGGGCTTGGCGGTTATTGTTTTGGGCGTGCTTTTTTCCTATGGCTGGAATATTATCGGCATAAATATCAAGTCACAAGTGGTTCAAGAGACGGAGCGCTCTGCGCAACTAGTTGGCGAGCGACTGGCAAGCGAAATTCGCAGAGCGGATAGTGTGGACAGCGCTAATTCAACGTTTGGAATTCCGGCAAAGTTGACACTGCTGACAGCCGGAGAAATTGTTGTCATCGAGGACGCAGGCAATCAAATCACACTCAAGCGCGGTTTAGCTGACCCGGTTTCGCTGAACTCGCAAAATGTGCAGATTAAAAATTTTGTGCTGACGCAGCAAGTTTCTGACACCGGTGAAGTGCAATATGTGGGCTTTTCTTTTGAGGCCGTCGCGGATTATCCCGGATCAGCTAATCGTAGTGAATATCAATACTCGCTGCCGTTTAGTTCTGGTGTCGCACTCAGAACTACACATTAAACACATGCTTGACACTTTTTTTGAGGGTTCTCAACGCTCCGCCTTTACAGTATTTTAGACACTGGGTGTCCAATGAGATATGAAGGTGAGAGACACCCAGTGTCTAGTAGGATAAAACTTTTAAACATTTCAAAGGCTCAACCTTTGAGGAGTTATGGAACAAAAGCAAGTGTATAAGTCATGAGATAAATTATTATGAAAAAAATGCAAATAAAATATAATGCAGGAGGATATGTGACTATTCTAGCGGTGCTGGTGCTTTTGGCAGTGACGGGCGGAATCGCCACAGCCCTGCTGATTTCTTCGACGGATGCTATGCAATCGCAAGAAGCATTTCGCCAGGGAGATCAGGCGTTGCTTTTTTCAGAGGGTTGTCTGGAGGAGGGGCTTTTACAGATCACAAAGGATCCAACTTATAGCGGAAAAACTTTTAGCATGCCACAAGGCACTTGTGAAGTGACAGTTGAGAATAACAATGGAATATACACTATCCACGCGACTGGGAAAAATACTAAATTTGAAAAAAGTGTTGTTGCTGAGGCATCCTTGATTGCGGAAAAATTACAAATAGCAAATTGGAGAGAGGAGTAAAATATGCTAGAATACTATTATGATATTTTCACATCAGCGTACAATTCTTTTTATTGATAAAGAAAAGATTCAGTGGGTGGCGGGGCGGATTCCCGGGGGAAAACTTTTTGGCGAAGTGCAGTCTTTATCGTGGTCGGAAGAGAACCTAGCTGTTGCGCTGGATGAAGTGGCAAAGAATTTCCCTAAAAAATTACGGATTGTGGTGGGAGAAGAGTTTTCCTATGTAACGCACTTTTCAAAGCAGGACAAAAAAAGCCTGATTATTGATGAAGCGCAGGTATTGATTCCGGAAAAATTGCAAGACGGTTGGGACAGCCGGGAGGAGAATTCAGGTGACATCCAGGTGATGGCAGTCCAGCAATGGCTATTCTCGATTCTGGAAAAAGCACTACTGGAGAGAGATCTACAGGTGGAGGCCATTGAGGCGGAATCTATTGCTATGACCAGAATGATTCACGAGGACAAGGGAAAAGCTTTTATTTTTGCCAAAAATAATGGAAAAATTGTTCTAGGTATTGCCCAAGATGGGGAAGTGCTGGCTACCAAAATTTTTTTTAAGTTGCCGGAAAAGGACTATGTGGAAGAATTCATTAGCTATGTCACCAAGCCGAAAAATATTTCTATTGAGCGCGCCTATGTTCAGGACGAAACTGGAAATTTGGCGAAAATCTTCAAGAGCCTTAAACTGGAAGTGCGGGATGAGGAGCTTAGTCCGATGCTGGGCATTTGCCGTAAAACAGACATTAGCGGTCGGGACAAGGATGTGCTGAATATCTTCTTGGGTAAATCCGGCAAGGCAGAAAGTAAGAATGGGCGCGAACAGAAGAGGGCGAATTTACGGGAAAAAATTCTGCTGGCGGTGTTTTTGCTGGTGATTGCGAGTGGTGCGGCAGCCGTCTATTATATGCAGAAATCCAGACAAAAAACTGTGAAAACAACACCGGTAACGCAAAAAGTTAGCAGTGATTCCTCAGGCCTGCAATGGGGGAAATAGAGAGGGGATCTCTGGATAACGACCTACTTGTTGTGTAAAATGGGATGATATGATAAAATCAGGGTAAAAGAGAGGGGGTATATTTTTTAATAATAAAAATTATGAAAAAAATAATCCTAGTTGTTGAAGATGAAGCGGATGCCCTAAAATTTATCATAAGAAAGCTGGGAGGAGGCGGCTTTTCCGTTGTGGCCACAAATACAGCTACTGAAGCCTGGGACATTTTGAATGAGAAAAAAATAGATGCGTTGTGGCTTGATCATTATCTATTGGGTCAAAAAAGCGGATTTGACTTGCTTATTGATCTGAAGTCTAATGAAAAATTATGGGGTAAGATGCCCATATTTATAGTTTCTAACATGGATGAAGCAGATAATATCCAATCCTATATCGAGCTGGGTGTGACCAAATATTTTGTAAAATCTGATGTCACTTTGAGTCAAATCGTGGATGAGCTGAAGGTACTGTTTGAAGCTAAATAAAAAAATTGTAATTATGGAGAAAATAGAAATCGAAAAAGAAAAAAAAGTTGCAAAAGCAAAGTCATCAGAAAAAGAAATGGATAGTACTTTGGTTAGTCTGAGTGAGCAGGAAAAAAAAACCAATAGGAGCAATTTGATTGTGGCTTTTCTGGTATTTGTGATTATGTCTACGCTCGGCATAACCTCCTTTTATTTTTATGAACAATATAGAAAGCCCGGGATCGTGCCGAGTGTGGCCTTGAGTAGTGTGGCGCAAGCTAAGAAAGATTTAGATGAGACTAAAGCAGTCATTGGTGAAATTATGGATCTGCCGGATGATGAGGAACCCATTCTGGCTATTGTGACGGATGCGACAAAAATGAAAAATCAATCCTTCTATGTCAATGCTATCAACGGAGACCGCGTGCTGATCTATACTCTGAATAAGAAAGCCATCTTATTCCGTCCATCCACCAAGAAGATTATAAAAGTCAATGAAGACGGGGGCTTGAATCAATCGACCACTGCTAATTCTCCGGCAGAGAGCGCCAGCAAGGAAAGTGTTCCTAGTGATGCACCAGCAGTGGAATAAATTCCAGTCAACTAGACAACAAAAAAAACTACTTTAGAAAAGTAGTTTTTTTGTTGGTTTTGTATAGGGCTATTTAGACTTCAATTACTACGGGAAGAATCATAGGCCTTCGTTCAGTTTTGGAATAGAGGAAGGAACCTACGGTTTCGCGAATATTATTACGCACATATTCCCAGTTAATAGCGGTGTCAATCGAGGTTTTTTTGGCCACGATTTCTTCCACCTTTTTCTTAGTGGCGTTCACCAGATCAAAATTTTCTTTGACGAAAATAAATCCTCGGGAAGTCACTTGGGGTTTGCCAATAATCTTTTTGGTTTTGCTATCGATGATGACCGTGATGACAAACATGCCGTCCTGGGAAAGCAGTTGTCTGTCGCGCAGCACCACTTGTCCGATGTCGCCCACGCCCAGTCCGTCCACCATCACATAGCTGGTGTCCACTTTCTTCGGAAGCAGCTTAGCTTCATTGTTTTTGAATTCCAATTGGGATCCATTGTCGAGCACAAAGATATGGTCTTTTCTGAAATTGATTCTTTGCGCCAATTTCTCGGCTTCTTTCAACATGTAGTGGTTGCCATAAACAGGTAGGAAGAAATCCGGTTGTACTTGGCGCAGCATTTCTTGAATATCTTGAGCGCTGCAGTGACCGCTGACATGCACGTCCATAATATCACTGTGAATGACATTGTCACATTTGCGGTACAGATTGTCTTTGAGTCTTTGCACTGTCCGTTCATTGCCGGGAATAGCGGAAGAAGAGAAGATAATGGTGTCCTTTTTTTGAATTTGAATGAAACGATGTTCGTCGTTGACAATGCGGGACAAGACGGCGTTGCCTTCGCCTTGGGCACCGGTGCAAATGATGACGATTTTGTTGTCAGGATAGTTGTGAATATCCGCCACGGGAATCAAGGTTTCTTTGTGCATCTTGATGTAACCCAATTCTTTGGCGATTTCGACATTCATTTTCATACTGTAGCCATCCAGCGCCACTTTCTTGCCGATACTTTCAGCATATTCCAGAATGTGCCCGATGCGTTTTATTTGAGAAGAAAACGTGCCGATGATGATTTTGCCGGCAGCTTCGCTGACCAGTTTATCCAGATTGCGGTACATGGTTTCTTCAGTAGTGCGATTAGGATTGGTGACGATCGCTCCCAGACTTTCCAGCATGATGATCTTAGGGCTGGGCAGCTTGGACAGTTCTGTGTAGGTCACCAAGCTCTTGCCGGAAGCATCTTTTTCCATGGTCCAGTCTCCGGGATGGATGACTGTGCCATGCGGCGTTTTGAGAATGACACCTACGGCATCCATGATGGAATGTTCTACATCAAAAAATTCAACGGCAAATTTTCCGAGACGGATTTTGTCGGAGACTTGATTGATGCGAATGGTTTTTAGATTTTCTGCAGAACCTTTTTCAAAGTCTTCCAACTTCTTTTTCACCATCGCAATGGTCATATCGCGGCCGATAATCGGCGGATAGCCCAATTGTTTCAGCAGGAGCGGAGCGGCCCCGATATGGTCCAAATGACCATGGCTGAGGATGACGCCGCGGATATTTTTTTCTTTGCCCTTTAGGCAACTGATGTTCGGGATGATATAGTCAATGCCCGGCATATCTTCTTCCGGAAATTGCATGCCCATATCCAGAATGACGATGTCGCCATCATATTCAAAAATGGTCATATTGCGACCGACTTCTTCGTTGCCGCCCAGGGGGGTGATGCGCAGAACGTCCTTGTTCTCAGGCAGGGCAGTTTTTTTATGTTGTGGCGCGGACAATCCTTCTCTTCTTGGAGCAGAGCTTCGGGAAGGAGAAGAATAGTTTTTCTTAGGCCCGGCGTGTTTAGCGGCGGGTGTGCTTGGGTTTGTAGGTAGTGCCATCCCTTTGACAGGCGTGGCACTGGTTTTGTGCGGTCTTAATTCAGACCCATTTTTTTGTGTAATCATTTTATTTATTGTTAGTGTGCTACGCTACTATTAAAATAAGTAGCGTAATTTAAAGTTATTTAGTTATAAGAATTAGAGTTGATTGACTAAATTAATCGACGGTAGTATGTCTGTTGCGCAACTTATTACGCAACAGGTCTAAGACCAAATGGCAAAATAAAGGGGAACATTATTTCCAAGATATAATAAGTCTTGATTTAGGCTAGTTGTTGTTTGAGATCTTCGACCATATCCACCGGAGTAGGGTCTTGCTTATATTCTAGTGCTAGGTAATAGGAGGCCCAATCTCCGAGCAGGAGGGTAGTGAAAATCGTATTGAAGGTATTAGAATCTTGCATTTCAATGATACTGCTGCTGACACCTTTCTTTTTGAGGAGATTAGCAGTTACGCGCATTCTTTTGATGTTTTGCGGATGATCTTTTTTGTCGAGCAGGATAACGGTATGGAATTTTCCTTGGGGCAGAGTGTAGCCGACCATTTCGTTGTGATTTAGTTCTGGAAAAAAATTGTGGAAAGCCGGTGTTTTGGCATTTTCGTTGATTTTTATTTTCCAAATCATCGCGATGGATTTGTATTTGGGAGAAGCGTAGATTACCGGGGTCTTGCCTACTAATTTTTTGGCTAATTTTTTACCTTCGCTTTCCAGTTTCTGGCTATTAGTGGCCAGTTGGGAGGCTAATTTCACGATTTCCTTAGTCGTGTCTCCAATGAGGTTCATATTAACCAAGATTTGAAACATGGCGGCAAAGAAATAGCCGGTAGCGTAGCGGGGTTGAATGCCGGCCGGTAGAATAACACAAGGGATGTTATTTTTTTGGCATAGTTCCAAAACTTTTCCTCCTGTGGCTAGTCCGATACTAGGCAGTTTGTGTTTGATAGCTTCTTTGAGAGAGGAAACGGTTTCTTCGGTGTTGCCGGAGTAGGAAGCAAAGAAATTAAGGGAGTTGTCATACGCTTCATGTGGTAGAGAATAGAATCTGTTTTGGAAAATAGTTAGGCGCTTGCTGTTAGCTTTGTTTTTTGGGTAGGTGGAACCAAGATAGACGCGGAGGATGTTAGCGGGCAAGGAAGAGCCACCCATGCCGGAAATTTCGATGGATTTGAAATCACCTTCAATGCGGATGTCTTTAGCTAGTTTCAGTCCTTCTTCAAATTGAGCTGGGAAATCCAGGATCACTTGGCGCAGGTTTTCCTTGTCGAGGATATTGGTTTTTTTTGACATACAGTTTTGTATTAGACCTATTACGCAACAAGTCTATTAAATAAAAATTAAAAAATAACAAAAAGAATTTTTTCTAGCGCAACGCTGCTAGATTATAGCTCTATTAAGATAGAAGAGATGAAGTAATAGTCTAAGTATACACCGAAAATTCTTTATTTCCAAATGCGCTTGGTTTCGATATACCATTTTTCAATGTTGGAAAATCTTTCCGAGGGCAAAATAAGATTTGTAATTGCCAAACCTTGCACTTTTTTGTTGACCGGGTAGACATAATCGGGACTATAGAGGAAGACGGCTGGAAGTTCTGCCAACAGTTTTTCTTGAAAGTCTTTGTAGATCTGGGTTCTCTTAGTCAGATCAAATTCCACTCGGCCATCTTCAATCAACTTGTCGGTAGTGGAATCACCGAAGAGGGACAAGTTGAGTCCCGGATCTCTTTTTTGTGAGGAGTGCCAGAAGGAGTAGGGATCAGGATCAGCTCCCAGAACTTGTCCAAAGAGTAGAGCGTCATATTCTCGGGGTCGGATATAGTTTTGTTGGATGTCCGAAATAGAAAGATTACTAACGTTCACCTTCACGCCAATCTTTTCCCATTGGGCTTTTAATATCTCGGCCGTTTTGGAGAGCTCCGCCCAATCTGTGGTTACTAGATTAATTTCCAATTTAACAGCATCTTTTTTTCGAAAGCCATCCTCCGCCTTTTTCCAACCCCCTTCATCCAGAAGGCTATTGGCCTTAGCTAGGTCAAAATCCATTCTATCAATATTTTCGTCGTAGCCGGTCATATTAGGAAGAATGGGAGAATAGACAGCATGGCCGTTGTCAGCCAAGACTGTGTGGATGATTTCTTGGCGATCAGTGGCGTAGGCTAGAGCTTTTCTCACCTCATCATGCGCCAGAGGGATGCTCTTGGTCTGATTGAAGAAAACCGCAAAATAGCGAGGGATGTTGAATTTGTGCGTATTGGTGCTTTGTTGCAATTTGATAGCCCCGATCTTATTGGGGGAAATGTTGCTGATGCCCATAATCTCTTTTTTATTGTAGGCAGCAATAATGGCATCATCATCAGAATAGAAATCAAAAGTGATCTTGGAGATATAGGGTTTGCCTCCGAAATAATTGGGGTTGGCCACTATTTTATAGGAAAGAATGTTGCCATTAGAATCTTTTTGCATGGCGCTGTATTTGTAGGGTCCGCTGCCGATGGGTTCGAGGTTGAGACTGGTTAGCGAGAATTTTTCCGGACCAACTGAGCCCCAGAGATGCTTAGGCAGGATACCAAAAGTGAGGTTGTTGAGAAAACCCACATAAGGTGTTTTGATTTTGAAGTTCAAGGTGTAATCATCAGCGCTAGTGGTTTCAATACCTTGCCAGTTGGAGCGTAAAGGACTTTTGTAGGCGGGATCAGCAATGAGATTGATGGTAAAGAGGACATCCGCCGCCGTCAATTTTTCGCCGTCGTGCCAAGTCACATCTTTTCGCAGATGGACAGTATATTCCATCTTGTCCTCGGAAACCGCGTAGTCTGCCACGATGTCATTAGTGATGGCGCCTTGCGCGTCATATTTAAAGAGTCTGCTGAAAATGATTTGCGCCAAGTCATCGTCGGCGTTGTTGGAAGCGGAAATCACCGGATTGACGTGCGCCGGCTGACCGACGATGCCTTCGATATATTCTCCGCCATAAGCGGGGATAGCTTCTGTTTTGGAATAATAAGAGATCGTTCCCCAGCTGAAAAGAGAGCCGATGAAAATAAAAAGCAGTAGATAAAAAACAATTTTTTCCTTGAGGGTCAGCACTTTGATGATCTTAGGCCATTGCGTGAGGATAGACCGATGAGTTTTGGGATAGTTACTAATATGTTTTTACTTCTGCACTAACTTTTGGGTATTAATTACCGATTATGGTCAGTTTGTAAAATTAGCGCGGAAGTGTAATTACTTTTTATAGAAATCTAGGCTCTGCTGAGAATCAAGGAAATAATAGCCAGGATGATGAAAACAACAGCGAGGACGGAAGAAAAAACCACAATGAATTTTTCAAAACCTCGTTTGCTATGATAACCGCCAAAATCTCCTCCAAAGGTGGAGGATAGTCCTGCTCCTCGATTTTGAACAAGGATAGAGACAATGAGGCTGATAGCAATGACAATTTCAGCGATGTTGATGACTTTTAGCATTTTTTTGGAGCTTATTTTTTATTACCGATAGACGTACCTATATGAGAAATGATGGCGTTGGTGAGGCTAAAGAGGATGACTGCCCAAAAAGCAGTCCAAAAACCTTGAATACTTAGTTGCGTGAGGAATCTATCTGCCAACAGGAGTAGGCCGATATTAATAATGACATTGAACAGTCCGAGGGTCAGAAAAACAATGGGAAAAGCAATCAGGGTGACTATTGGCTTAACTAAAGCATTAATTAGGCCAATAACTACTCCGGCGATAAAAAGATCAGCTGGGGTTCCGCTAAAAGTAAAGCCGGGTAAATATTTAGTAGCCAGCAGAATAGCTACGCAATTGGCTAGGATTCTTAGAAATAGTTTCATAGAGCTTGTAATAGCTTAGCATGGCAGGATTAGTTAGTCAATGGGCAGGAAAGGAAGAATCTGATTTTTGGCTACGCTTTTAATTTCCAATTTAGTATGTTTTAATTATAGCATGGTATGGATAAATAGAGGAGTTATTGAATTCAAGCGCGCAAGTTGTAAAGATAATTAATTATTTTTTTAATCCAATGTTGAAAATAAAAAAGAAGAAAAATTTTTATGCCGTGATTATGGCGGGAGGAACAGGCACACGGTTATGGCCTTTGAGCCGCAAGCAAAAGCCCAAGCAATTCCAAAAGTTCACTTCCAACAAGACCATGATTCAAGAGACGTATGCACGAGTAGCGAAGGTCGTGCCTAAGGAAAATATTTTCGTTTCCACCACGGACGCTTATGTAGATCTGACTTTGGCGCAATTGCCCCAATTGAAAAAAGAGCAATTGATTTTGGAGCCCATGCCCAGAGGCACCGCTCCGGCCATTGCCTTGGTGGCGAAGTATATTGCCCGCATCGATCCGCACGCCATTGTGGCGACAGTGGCCTCGGATCACGTCATTAGAAATGTGGAGGAATTTCACGCTTCGCTGTTTGCGGCTTTATGTGTGGCGGAAAAGCACGTGAAAAAATTAGTGATTGTGGGCATTAATCCCACCAGTCCCGACACCGGTTTGGGATATATTCGCATGGGCAATGAACTGGAGGTGGTAGCCGGAAAGAAAGTTTTTTTGGCGGATGCCTTTGTGGAAAAGCCGGATTTGAAAACCGCAGAAAAATATTTGGCGAAATGGGAATATTTGTGGAATGCCGGTTATTTTATTTTTTCCGCTACCGACTTTTTGCATCTGGTGAAAAAATGGACACCAAAAACAGCGGAAGTTTTGGAGCAAATAGAAAAAGAATGGGATAAGAAAATTGTAAATAAAAAGAGGATTGAAAAATTATATTTTTCCTTGGAGAATGAGCCGATTGATACGGCCATTGCCGAGAAGCTGGACAAGAAAGACCGCCTGGTGGTGCCGTCGGAAATGCAATGGAGCGACGTGGGCAATTGGGGGAGTTTGTTTGATTTTATCCAACATGACACCAAAGCCCTGGTGGTGAGAGGCAAACACATCGACAGCGGCAGTGCGGATTGCTTCGTTCATAGCGAAAGCAAACTAATCGCCACCGTGGGACTCAAAGACATCATTATCATCGAAAGCGAAGATGCGATTCTAGTAGCCGACAAAAACAGCGCCGGGGAGGTGAAAAAGATTATTGAGAAATTGAGAGAGAATAATAAAGGTTATTTGTAATTTTTGGGTTTAAGGGCGTAAATTAACTCCGAAGGTTCAACCTCCGGAGTTTTTCTGTTGACAGTATTCAATAGGTACGATAGAATGAAAACATAATTATCGTACCCACAATATTTATGTATTTATCAAAAAAAACCATTCAAATGTTAGCAGAAAAATTAAATGCTTTGAATAAAGTAAGGCCTATTGATAGTGCTCTTTTGGAAAAGATTAAAAAGAATTTTCAAATTGAAATGACTTATAATTCCAATGCTATCGAAGGTAATACTTTGACGAAAAAAGAAACATTTTGGGTGATCAGCGAAGGTCTGACCATCAAAGGTAAATCACTGAAAGAACATCTAGAGGCAAAAAATCATCACGAAGCTTTGGAGTTTTTATATGAGCTAATCGATAAAAATAAAAAAAATACAATTTCAGAGTATCTGATCAAACAAATGCATTCTTTGGTTGTAAATGAATCGGATAGTAAAATAGCGGGTGTATATCGAACGGGTAATGTGTTTATTTCCGGAAGCGATCATGAGCCGCCATCTGGCTTTGAGGTCGCAGTCAAAATGGAGGAGTTAATAGCTTGGCTTAAAAAAGAAAAAAATAAACATCATGTCATTGAATTAGCTGCCATAATGCATCACAAATTAGTCGCTATCCATCCCTTTTGGGATGGCAACGGCAGAACGGCTCGACTAATAATGAATATTCTGATTATGAATGCCGGATATCCTATGGGCATTATTTTGAAGAATGACAGGCAGCGATATTATCGGGTTTTGGCAGAAGCGGATAGAGGTGATTATAAAAATCTTTGTGAATTTTTAGCGCAGAGTGTGATAAGGAGTTTAAATAATTACTTAAGTGTAGTGAGTCCGACAAAAAATAAGAAGGAGCAGTTATTAACGCTAGCAGAATTGGCTGGGAAATGTAATTATTCTCCTGCATATTTGAAAAAATTGATTTTAACTAATAAATTAGAGGCGGCTAAAAAAGGTCGAAATTGGTATTCTTCAGTAAAAGCAGTGGATGATTATAAAAAATCTATAGCGAAGTAGCTTAAGGATTATGAAATTTGAAATAAGCTCTAAATATAAACCGGCGGGGGACCAGCCTCAGGCGATTGAAAAGCTGGTGGCGGGACTTGAAGCTGGAAAGAAATTCCAGACGCTGTTGGGCGTGACAGGGTCCGGCAAGACTTTCACCATCGCCAATGTGATTGAGCAGGTGCAAAAACCCACGCTGGTGATTGCTCCCAACAAAACTTTGGCGGCGCAACTGGCGCAAGAATTCCGCACGTTTTTTCCCAAAAATGCGGTGGAATATTTCGTGTCCTACTATGATTATTACCAGCCGGAAGCCTATATCTCTTCCAGTGACACCTATATCGAAAAGGAATCGCAAATTAATGAGGAGATTGACCGATTGCGCCATGCTTCCACGGCGGCTCTTTTGGGGCGGCGCGACGTGATTATTGTGGCTTCGGTGTCTTGCATCTATGGATTGGGTTCACCGGAATATTATCGTGACATTACGATGGAACTGGCGGTGGGCGAGAAAAAAACCAGAGAGGAGATCATGGCACGCCTCATCGAGATGCAATATTTGCGCACGGATATGCTGGGGCGGGCTAAGTTTCGGGTGAACGGAGATGTCATTGAGATTATGTCACCCGCCCGAGAAGTGGTGGTGCGCATAGAGCTTGCTATGATGGATGAGACCCCGGTGAAATCGCCCCCCAGTGAAATAGTGGAGCAAAGCTCCAATTTCACGGGGCAAGAGGCCGGTGCGCCAAAAGCGCAATTT
>CAIMIV010000007.1 GCA_903841185.1 uncultured bacterium | reverse complement strand
GATTTGCGGTTGCGTAAATTTCTTGGCTTGCTCCACGCGCAAGCCCAAATCTTTCTCCCAAGTAACAGGAACTGGCAAAGGGGTTTCAAAAGTGCTGGAATAAATAGCATGATAGGTTGCGTCCGTGTCCTGGATATATTTAGCGAAAATATCAATCTTATATTTTTCCCCCGCCTTCAGAGGCTCTTTGGGTAAAATGCGAAACTCCGTTTTTCCCGGATTAATTTGGTAAGTGATTTCAGTGGCGGGATAAACATTGAAGCGCAAATAAAAATTAGCGAAGGATTCTTTGAAGCTGACCACGATCGGATCTTCAATATCAATCACCACATCCCTTGCTCCATCACTGGGGGTTAAATTTTTAATCACCGGATAGGCAATGGTAGCAAAACTAAATCTTTGCGACTGTATGTCGGTAAAAAACTTGCTTCGCCCCTTTGCAATTTCAATTGTATATTTAGTTTCCGGCTGCCAATATTTTTGCGGATTGATCACCAATCTTTTATTATTATTTTCCCAGCTGAATTTAACCTCCGCACTTGGCACAATACTGATTTTTCCGGCATAACTCAACGTGTCCACTGCCTGAGAAAAATCAATCGCCACAGATTCATTGGGAATGATTGCCTGATTTTTTTCGATTGAAGTTGCGATTCGAAAAACATTTGTTTTAGCTTGCAAAAAATAGAAAACACCACCCAAAAGACCCAGAAAAAAAAGCAGAAAAATAATCCATTGAAAAGTCTTTTTTATGCTACTGGCCATATTTTTTTATTTTATCCCCGAAAGAGGTTATTTGACTGATGGATTATATAATTCCCGTGCTGTATCCCAAAGCTCCGGATGACCTTGCGTCGTCTTCAGCCAATACCACCATTCCACGCCCCATAAATATATCTCCGGGAAACCCACTTGTTGCGCATAGATTACATTATCCCGCAATTGTTGCGGATTCATAGACTTGAATTGCTCGGCCAAAAGTCCATCGGTGGTGGATCCGCCAATCCACGGCTCCGCTTGCAGCTCAATCACGATGGCTTTGGTTTGCCCGGCAAATAACCGGATGAGCAGATGCTTGAATTGAAAAAATCTCGGTCCGATGGGATATTCGAAATAACCAATGCCTTTTTTCCAAATGGTGCGATACATAGTCGTACCAAAAATATCCGCCCGACGCGCAGCTTGTATCCACAAGCTCAACTCTCCACTATCCGTGACAATAATCTCTCGCGTGCGGTCGACTCTTTTCACTACCGCTATCTCACTGTCCAACAGTGTTCCATCAGGCGGCGGACAAATGCCAAAAGGCAAAAAAGGTTCATTTTCTACTTGCCAATATTTAACTACTGGATTATTTTTATAGTGCTCCGTCGTGGCGTTAATATATTGCAATAAATTACTTTTGCGCACGGCGTCACTTTCCATGGCCCACGCCGGAATATTGCACTCCGGCCAGCGCGGGGTCTTCTGCCCCATCGCCAAAATCACTTCCGCCCCCCGCTTCCCCGCTTCCTGCAATTGCCAATCCACTTCGGAAAAATCATATTCCCCCTTTTTAGCTTCTACCAAATCCCAATACACCGGAATTCGGATTTTCCTGATTTTCAAATCATCCAGCATGGCGATGTAGTTGGCTCGCCAATCCACTCCGATGCTGGCGGCATATTTATTGGAAAAGGTCATGCCTAATTGCGCATCCTGAGTAGTGTTTTGGATAGGTAGATTGAAATACCCCAGCAGGATAATAGCCAATCCGAGGATGGCTCCCACAGTGACGGCTAAAATTTTTGCTAATGACCCAATAATTCCCATAGTTGTTTAAATTTTACTGAAATTAAAATTAATCCCACTGCGATAATCAAAATAGACACTACTTTTTGAGTAATATTCAAGGCATCACTTTTCTCCTGAAAAATCCGGGGGAAATGGAAGGACATCACAAAGCCAATGATGAGAATAAAGACGTATTCCACCGAAACCAAGGCGTTCACAATCGTCACGCTCCCCAAGGCAATGGCATAGTGCGTCATAATCGAGCCTACGCCGCCCAAGGCTTTGTTCACCACAAACAAAGCGCCCGTTTTATAATGCTCTTTTTGCGGACTTTTAAACCCTCCGAAAGAATCCCAAATCTTTTTTCTCCAATCGCGATGCGCAAACAAGCTAGCGGAACCTAAAAATAAACCGAACCGGGTCCAAATAAAAACATTGGCGAAATTATCCTGATCATAAAAATGCTTGAACCAAGTAAACGCGATGGCGAGCAGGATGCCTGCCACAATGGAAAGATAGAATCCATGGAAAAATCGATTCTTATTGCGCAAAGGAAATTCAAAAGAAATGAGCAATCCGCCGATAATCAAGGCGGCCACCCCCCACAACTGGACGATGCGCAAACGCTCCGTCAAGACAAAAATGGACAGCAGAAAGGTCACAATAGGAATAATCGCCCCCACCACCGGCATCACCCGGCTAGCCTCACTCTTATCAATAGCAAAAAACAACGCCAACAACCCATAGACAAAAATTATCCCGGAAACAATACTGAACAAGGCGTGCGGGAAGCTCAGCATATGAAAACCGAAAGGGAAAAACATCAAAGCAAACAGACTCATCATGCCCACATAAAAGGTGTATATGGAAGGATGGGAAACCCGTTTGGAGGTGATTAAAAACTTATCCAAAATAACTTCGATGGCGACCAAAAAGTAGGCGAGGACTGCAATAGCGATATAACTCATATTTTTGTTTTTTTAATTAGACCTCTTACCACGCGGAGAACAATGCTGTTTAATGTTTTTTAATGGTTTATGCTTTTTAACGATTGTCGCACCTGTCGATAGTTCGGGATAGTCTCCGCCACCAACTGCCAGAATTTTTGACCGTGGTTGAGTTCCTGCAAATGGCACAGTTCGTGGACAATGACATAATCGCGCTGCTGGTCCGACAAGCTGATGATATTGTAGTTGAAATTCAAATTCCCTTTCTGACTGCAACTCCCCCAACAGGTTTTCTGATTCTTGATGGATACCCGGTTATAGGAAAGGTCATAATGACAGTTGAAAAACTCCAATCGACTGTGTACCACAGTGCGAGCCAATTCAATGGAGCGCCGATAGTGCTCTTCTTGGGACTTTTTCTTTTGCGCCAAGGCCACGAAATCCACATCTTTTACTTTCTCCCAAATCCAGTGCGACTTCTCTTCAATGAACTTGTTGATGACATATATAGGATACCATTTTGGAGCGCTAATGACAAAACGCCCGTCTGCATAGATGGCTAAGCGCACGCTTTTAGCGTTTTTGACTTTCTTGAGCGTATATTCAATCTCCTTCCCGTGGATTGTTATTTTTCTTTTCACCCCGTTAGAGACAGGAAACGTTTCAAACGATTTTTTAAATATCTTTTGCCCATTCCTGATTTTAAAAATTTTTCTCTTGCAAAAGCATCTTGCTGATTCAAACATGCTTCATAATATATCAATTCTAATGGCCGTCTGTTCTTTGTGGAATGAACCCTGCCATCTTGATGTTCTTTAAAGCGTTTTCGCAAATCAGAACAGCAACCTGTGTACCACTCCCCATCTTTTTCACTTTTTAATAAATAAGTGTAATGCATATTCCTGTCTCTAACGGGGTAAATTTTCAATTATCTCCTTATACACGTAAAAACTGGGACGCGGTTTGCGTTCTAGCGTTTTATAGTCAATTTCAATCAAACCAAAGCGCGGCCAGAAACCCCGCATTTCCACAAATTCGAAATTATCTATCAGTGACCAATGAAAATATCCCCGGATATCCACGCCGTCCGCAATCGCCTTTTGAACATACTTCAAGTGTTCTTTTATAAATTCTGATCGATATTTATCTGTGGAATCGGCCAGTCCGTTTTCAGTGATATAAATCGGCTTTCCATTCTTAGCAGCTTTTTTTAGCACGTGATATATTCCCTCGGGAAAAATCTGCCAGCCCAAATCGCTTTGTTTTTCTATAACTTTTTTATTTTCAAAAAGCCCGAAAAAATTCCCACCGAATTTGAAATTGACATGAAAAGGCTGATAATATTGGATTCCAAAAAAATCACAGGAATCATTGAAGGCCTGAAAAAAACGACGATTGGCAAAATAATCCATCGCCTTAGCTGCCGCAATATTCCATGGGAGATTCTTATAAGCCTTTATGTCAAACATAAAATGGGAACATCCAATCTGAAAATCAGGCGAAACTGATTTTGCAATTTTATAAATATCCTTCTGCACTTGCATCAAATTCTTAAAGGCGGTGTTGGCCGCGATTTTGCTTTTTATCCCGGGCGGTTGGTTACCAAACATATAGCCCAGTGACACCTCCGTATTCGGTTCATTTAAAGGCATCCAGAATGTAACCAGATCTTTATATTCATTGAAAACGCGCTCAGCATATCTGTGAAAGTATTTAACCGTTTCCTTATTTCCCCATGCGCCTTTTTCACCGATCCATACTGGATTAGGCCAATGCCAAAGTGTCACAAATGGCTCTATGCCTCGCTCGCGTAAAGCTAATAATACTTTTCTATAATGCTCAATTTCTTCTTCATCAAACTCCCCCTCCTTCGGCTCAATGCGTGACCATTCAATAGAAAATCTATGCGCATTATGTCCACCACTTTTGGCCAAATCAAAATCCTCCTCATATCGATTATACTGATCGCAAGCCCGGCCGGAAATGTAATTTTCAACATTAAACATCTCGGGAAATTTATCCTGCTGCCACTGCTCCCACTTCTTATCAGCTCTTTTTGCTATTCTCTCAGCATTATCCTTTTCCCATTGGATCCAATCGTTATTCAACCCACCCTCAACTTGATGGGCTGAAGTCGCCGCTCCCCACAAGAATCCTTTTGGAAATTTATTTATCATTATTTTAGACTATTCTTTATATTTTATATTTTACACCATTTTAGCTATAAAAAAAAGCAGGCACTCTCGTGTCCGCTTTTTGAAGTTTTAAAAATTCCCTCGCAATAAACCTAGTTTTTCTCTAAACAATCACATTGCTCCAAATCCAGCGTATAGATGCCGCCTTCCAGGTTGATGGTATTTTTTCCGTTAGCCGCCAAGGCTTGCGCCACGTAGCCGCTGCGAGATCCACTATGGCAAACCAGGATAACTTTCTTGCTCCAATTTATTTCCTCAATCCTAGCGCCAATCTCTGAAAGCGGAATCAATTTTGAACCTTTGATCCTAACCTCGTCATATTCATATTGTTCCCGGACATCAATAATTTCCAATCCGGCTTTATCCTCTTCCAACATTTTTTTAAGCTGCGTACCATTGATATTTTGAATAGCCATAATATTTATTTTAATTTAATTACTTATTAAAAAACTAGGTCTGTAGTTTATTATGATATGATTTCACATCACTAATCCATTTTCGCACTCCATCGGGATCGTGTCCAGCGCAAGACGCACCGCATTTCCACACTAGCATTTTTTCCGGCGTATTGATACCCTTATCCAAAAGACTTTCCAGTCTGTCTCCCACCACGGCAATCGCCTGCTCCGGCGAATCAAAACAACTGTAACCGGAAGCTGTTTGATGATAGCCACCTTTATATCCCCAATAGTTATGACACTCCTTGCCTGCTTTCTTGGGCGAATGCGCTCCCCAATCACTTTCCTTCTTGGCAATAGCAATCAAATAGGCCGCCACCTCCGGACTTCTCCCGTTTAGGGCGGGAATCATTTTCTCCATAGGAAAACCTGCGAGCATTTCCGCAAATTTGGGATTAGCTAAAATCTCTTTTTGCTCCAAGATGCCCTGCCGAGAAAAATTAGCTGGCTGCTCCGTCTGGATGCCTTGGCCAATCTTATGCAACGGGTCAATCATCTCCGCCGTTAACACGCTTTGTGTACTAAGCTTTTGCGCATAAGCATCGCCCCGCGGGAAAAGATAAAAAATCAATCCCACACTGACGCTAAAAATAACGAATGATAGTTTTACGTGCCTTTTTTTGAACTGGTCTAATTTTTCATAGCTCTGCTTCAAGCTTGAAAGATGTATCAGAGGATCAATCATAATGTTTATGTGTCGATTTTAGAATTACAGCCCCCTTGTCAATATGGATGTGCAGTTTTTGAACGACGCTATCCATCATATCAAAAACATCCAAGGCTGTCAATCGAAAAAAACACCTTATCTAAGCCATAAAATAGAATTATGGCTCAAATAAGGCTTTTAATGGTATTTAATTCCAATTCTCCGTCCTGCAAATTTAAAACTAAGAATTTATTTTTTTATAATAAAAGTCCACGTCTCGCTTCCATCTGGCCACGTCCGCTGGGTCATGTCCGGCACAACTTCCGCCACATTTCCAAATAAGCATCCCTTCCGGCGTATCCACATCCTCGATTTCATTCAATCCTTGAATCCTGTTTCCCACCACCGCCACGGCTTGCGCCGGAGAATCAAAACAACTATAGCCTGATTTGGTTTTGTTGTATGATCCGCGAAAGCCCCAATAATTAAAACAATCCTTACCATCTTTTTTCGGGGAAAACTTGCCTAGATTACTTTCATGTTTGGCAATTGCCACTAAATATGAGGCTGTTTGGACATTACGCGTGGCAATCTCCGCCACCATATTTTGCATGGGCTTATCTCCTACTAATTTCGCGATATTATTTTTAATGGTAAATTGATCCAAGCTATACTTCCCGGTTAACATACTTTTTCGGCCAGCACTCTCCGTTTCACAACGCAAAGCATTGTTGGCCATTAGTTCTTTTTTAGGAGCAATTTGTAATAATTTTTTTTGTTGAATTTGTCTTACTAGCGGACTCCCTCCCCTAGCTAAAGCATGCCAATTGCAATACTGGTAAAAAACGCCACAACTCGCCAGACCCACCAAAAGAATTAAGCTGGCTAAGCTATCTTTAGTATAGGGTTTTTTATTGTTTTTTAGTCTTTTTGTTTTCATTTTCTTTTATTTAAAGCAAAAAACGGGATATTCACCCGTTTTTTTATGCAAGCTTCTTCATTTGTCTGCTTCCATTATAGCATATTTCAACCACCCTGTCCAATAAAAAATAGTTATTTATTTCTTATTCAATTTATCAAAATATAAAGATATATCCTTAATCCATTTATTGGCGGCGGCCTGCCCGCCAGTCGCTGCGCTGTTGCCTCCAGTCTTCCAAATAACCATTTTGTCCGGCGTATCGAGTTTTTTATTAGACACTAAAAAATCAATGCGCTTGGCGACGGTAGCGACCGCATCCTCAGGACTATTGAAACAGGTGTGCCCGCCGGTACCCATCTTGTCCCGCACACCTCGATAACCCCAATAGTTATAACAATCCTGACCGTTCAATACCGGCACTCTCTTCCCCCAATTACTTTCCTTCTTTGCAATAGCCACAATAAAAGTCGCCACGATGCGATCTTGCTTGGCTATCTCCGGCACCATCACTTCGATAGGATAGCCTTTCACCATCTCACGCAGCTCCGTTTCAAACTCGGTACTCTTTTTTTCCACGGAATCTTGCAACAATTTGGTCACGAAAGAAGCATCTATTTCTTCCGCACCTTTATTTTTTGAATTTCCATAATCAACGACATTGCTTCCATTATCAACAGGATAGGCTGATGGTGTGATAATTCTTTGATTTTCCATAGTAGTTTCCTTGATCGCTGCGGAAACATTTTGGCCCAAATAACGATAGACCATGGTCATCGTGAGCATGCCAAAAATAACAGCTCCCACAATGGATAGATTCCACATCTTCGCCAGAGAAACCCCCTGAACACTTCCGCGCAACCAGTCCGCGACATAATTCTTCCAACTGGCATAACGCCGCTTGATATTGAGATACAACAAATCCCGCTGTCCAATAGAATAGATTTTGTTGTTTTCCATTTTTCGAGACAACGCACTATCCAAACGATTGGTCACTCGGACAACCTTCTCTCCCTTTTCCAAGCTTCTAAATTCGGCAGGAGTGATGTATAAGCGAGAGTCTTCAGTAAAAAAAGACCGCGTAGCTCCTTTACGGGAAAACAGCAAGGAAGAATTTTTTTGCTTAGCAATAAACCTAGCCAAAGAAAGGTCAAAGAATGCAGCTGGCTTGCTGTAACGACAAAGACCATCTAAAGAAATTTTATTTGTTCTTTTATCACCCATGCTTACAAGTACTAAAAAAATTTATGTATTTTGTGTTTTTATTATACCTCTTTTTTTCTTCTTGCCCAATAGATCTTCTTGCTAAATTCCCGCCTCTTGGGTGAGAAATTTTTCCACATCTGGTCCACCGATATAACATTTTCCTTTCGCATATAGAAAAGGCACGCCTAATTGCTCTTTTGCAAAACCGCACTCCTGAGCTCGCTCTAGCATGACATCGCTGTTCGCTTTGTTGTGCCACACTTCCAAAGAATCAAAACCCACTTTTTCGGCAATCTTCTTTTCTTCAATAAATTTCGCCAGGTCTTGGCAATGTGGACATTCCTTGCCATAAAAAAGCACAATGTCACTAGCAGTGGGAGTGGCCGGCACATTTTTTTCTTGATAAGAAACCCAAAACCACAGTCCGGCGGTCAACGCGATTACTAGGGCAAGCATGATAATAATGTTCTTTTTCATATATAATATTTTTTAGATTTATCTTCTTTTTTAGTATACTATATTTTTTGATTTTTGAAAATAACCCAGCCCCAGTCCGCCCAAAATCATCAGCAAACTGAAGACTTGACCGAGGGTAAAATAGCCCAGCACATAGCCAATCTGCTCATCCGGTTGGCGGAAAAATTCTCCCACAAATCGAGCTAGGCCATAGCTGACTAGATACCAAAAAACAAATTGTCCGGAGAACCCTTTTCTGTTACGGATTGCCCAAAGTAGAACAAAAAGCACGATGCCCTCCAAAAAAGCTTCAATTAGTTGAGAAGGAAAACGTAATAGAGCTGGCGACGCTGGAAAATACATTCCCACCCAGCTATCCGTCACCCGGCCGTATAATTCAACATTGAGAAAATTGCCGATGCGACCGAAAAAATATCCCGCAGGGATGGCCGGCACGACAAAGTCCGCAAAGCGCCAAAAGTGCAAGTTATTTTTTCTGGTGAACAGCCACATAGCCACAGCCACACCTAGCAGTCCCCCGTGATAACTCATTCCATAGATGCCAATGAACTGTCCGCTAGAAAAATCATAAGGAGAAACTATTTCTAAGAGATGGTGCCAATAATACCCCGGATTATATAGCAATACATAGCCGATGCGCCCGCCAATAAGCGCCCCCATAAAAGCCACCAACAAAAAATCTTCTAATCTATTTCCAAATTCCGTGCGAGAAATTGGTGTTCGAGCTGAGGCCACTATATAAAAACCATTGAGTTCTTTTTGAGTGAAATCTTTTTTAAGGCGATACCTTAACAAGCAATAAATCACTGTCAGAGCTGTCAAATACATCAGTGAATACCAACCCACAGAAAAAGAGCCGACAGCAAAAGCGATCGGATCCAGGTGCAAAGGGATGTGTTGATAGTAGGCTAGATTTGGACTCATTGATTGAATTCCTTGAGCTGTTGTTTAAATTCCAGGGCATATATCTCCCATAGAGCGATAAACAAAGAAATGATAATGGGACCCACGATAAAACCCACGATACCAAAAAGAGAGATTCCCCCGAGCGTGGAAAATAGTACTAATAAGGGATGAATTTGCGTCCCCTTGCCTACCAATTTCGGTTTGATAAAATTATCCACACTGCCAATCACCAGCACACCCGCCAGCAGGATAATGATACCCATATTGATCTTACCTAGCATAATCATGCCTAGTCCCACCGGCAACCAGATAAGTGCGGAACCGACCGAAGGAATGATTGAGGTAATCATCATCAAAATGCCAAAAAATACCGGGGAAGCTACGCCAGTAGCCCAAAAAAGCACTCCACCCAGAACTCCTTGTAAGATAGCTATTAAAGAAGTTCCTTTTAGCGTAGCTTTAGAAATGGCGTTAAATTTATCCACCAACATTTTTTCGTAATTATCCCTCAATGGGGTAAGCGTTATAATTCTTTTTATTAGCTCATCCCCTTCCATGAATAAATAAAACAAAGAAAAAAACATAGTGAAAATCACAAACATCACATGCGCCAATCCTTGATAAGCCCCCTGAAAAATAATAATGGCATTTTGCGAAATATTTTTGGCTATATTAACCACGGAATCTTCCGTCACAAATTTATCAATGGCAAGGTGATTAATAATAGGCAACAATGAAAGCGTGTTTTTAATGCTCTCTACTAATGTTTTTCCGGGAGAAGTGTCTTTGGAAAAATAAGCCAGGGTATTTTGCGCCTCATTCACCACCAAAACAGACACCATCATCAGCGGAATCAAAATGATCAGGGCGATCAATAAACAGGTTAGCGAGGAACTAATGATCCTACTGCCTTTAGTCAGGCGCAAAAGCCAACGATACACCGGGCCGAATAAGCTGGCGAGAATAACCGCCATCATAAAAGGAATGACAAACGGCTTAATCAGAAAAAAAACCAAGCCACTGATGCCGACTAGAATAGCGAAGAAAAAATAGACATTATAATTTTTTAATTCCATCATAGTATTTCAACAGGTCTATTATTACTTTCTTGATTATAGCATCTTCCCGGTGAAAATAAAAGGCCTCGTTTGTCACGAGACCTTTCTAGAATATTTTAGTTGCTAGTTGCTGATAATCACTGAGGATATATCGCCGTCCTTATTGCCGGTAATCGTGTTTTTGGTATTAAAAGTCACGTACTTGTTCCAGGCTGCGACAGGCGTATTGCCGAGGAATTTTTGTACTCTGGCCACGCCATATTTTTTATTGCCCATGATTTTTGTTTTGGCAATATCAATTCTGCCAGCTTTTCCCTTGTAGGAAATTTCGATGCCTTCGCGATCATTGTTGCGGATAGAATTGCTCTTGGTCCAAATTTCCGAGCCGTCAACGCGAAGCTTCATGCCACTTTTATCATTACTGCTGATTTTATTATCCGCTATCCAAGCCGCGCTCCCGCTTTCAATGTCGATGCCATCGCCATTATTATTGCGGATTTCATTGTCCGTGATGGACAGTTTTCTTTTTTGCGCATACAGGCCGGTGCCGTCGTTATCGCGGATTTCGTTTTCAGAAATGGAAACCATGCTGGATTTCTTGATTCCATCCCCTACGACAAAAATGCCATCGCGATGATTATTCTTCACTATGCACTGAATGATGGAAGCCTTGGCTCCATCCTCCACCTTCACGCCATAGCGTCCATTCTCCACTGTCACTTTGTCCAAGGTAGTGTTGTCAGCCATGGTCACCACAGCGTCCCCCTTGTCACCGGCCTTGATAATCACATCTGACTTATCTTCGCCAAAAATCCCCATTCCTTCCTTGAGGTCGACATTTTCCTCATACGTCCCTTTAGCAATATGAATTTCTGTATTTTTAGAAGCCGCTCTCACAGCCTGCGCAATAGTTTTGTAGGGATGGCTACCAGAACCATCTTGCGTTCCGGAGGCATGCTCATCCACATACAACTTGGTTTTGTGACTGGAAAGCACGAAACTTGGTACAGCAATCAACAATACGGCCACGACAAAAAGGGCTCGTTTAAATTTAGGGCTCTTTAGCATAGATTGGCTTGTTGCAGTCATTTTATTGTTATTTCATCCATCTCTGCCAAAGGCAAACATCAATGAAAAATGATTAATTTTTTAATATATTAGTCTATTTTATTTGCCCTTTTTTGTCAAGGGTCTTGCTTTTTATTGGTTTTTACTAGTATACTACACATGTTGTTTAACAATTCTGTTTATCCTCCAACCTTCAACCCACTACAAGGAGATTACTATGCTACCTGTTTCAACCCCCTTAATCGAAATCGATTGCCCAGGACTGCCATTGCTCAGCCGAGGAAAAGTCAGGGCTAATTTTGGCATTCCCGGTGACGATAGCCGGATGCTTATGGTCGCCAGTGATCGAATTTCTGCCTTTGATGTGGGTATGGAGGATCCTATCCCAGGCAAAGGCGCTATTTTAACCAAACTTTCGTTATTCTGGTTTGAATTGCTGGCCGACGTCAAGAATCATCTTGTCACTGCTGATGTTGATCGGTATCCAGAGGCTTGCCGTCCCTATGCTGAGCAGTTGCGCGGTCGCTCCATGTTGGTGCGCAAGCTGCAGCCCTTGCCGGTGGAATTCATTGTTCGGGGCTACATCTCTGGATCATTCTGGAAAGCTTATTGCAAAGCACCTCTGCTGAAAGATTTTCAGGGGTCCTACAAATTGGTTCTCGGGCATAGATTGCCAGCGGATCTGAAAGAATCAGAAAAGCTTCCCACGCCGATCTTCACTCCATCAACCAAGGCTGCCCCAGGGATGCATGATGAAAACATCTCTTTTAAACAAATGGCGATACTCCTTGAAGATTGGATCAAGAGTAAAAGCAAAGGCGCTAAGCCCTGTCCGGACATCTCACTACTTTCTATCAGTATAGAAAAGTTTGTCCTGAGATGCTACCAAAGGGCCGCTGATTATGCCTTGACAAAGGGCATCATCATTGCTGATACCAAGCTTGAACTCGCGCTCGATGAATGTTGCAATCTGGTCATTATTGACGAAGCCTTTACTCCTGACTCCTCCCGTTTCTGGCCGTTGGCTACATATGCACCCGGCAGAAGTCAGGAAAGCTATGACAAACAATTCTTACGGGATTATCTGGAAGGATTATTCAAAGCAGGCCTGTGGGACAAGAAAGCTCCGGCGCCAAAACTGCCTGAAGATATTATCGAAAAAACTCGACAACGCTACGAGGAGGCGCTGCGGTTACTCACCAGCTAAGCATCTTAATCTTAGATGCAAAAAGGACAGTCACACCACGTGTGCACTGTCCTTTTTTAAAATACTTTTCTAAATAAAAAATATCAGGGCACCTCATCATTCGATGCGGTGCCCTCTTTTTCAATCTTAGCGACTAATGAAGGTCGCTTTTTTTCTAGAACAACGTTTTTGAGGCTGTTCATCTTCTTCTATCCCTTCGTGAGGCATTTCATCTTGGATGCATTCTTTGGCACTAAGTATAATAGCATCCACATTTAAATTGCCCAAATCCAACTCTAGATTTTTTGTTTGCTCAGATTTCTTTCTTGGCAAAATAATCACCCCCATTTTATCTTAAGAATTCCATGCTTGACTTGCTATCCTTGATCGAGACATGGGAATGTTGCCGCCGTTTCCCTGGATACCCCTCTGTATCGCTCCAAACATTGTCTCTGCTTTTCTGTTAACGTGCCTATGAATTCTTTGGCCAAAAGAACTGCCTCTTTATCTAAGCAAAAAAGGCACTTTCTATACTTACTGTGCAGATAGACCGGCACACGCTGGCAAGTCTCACACAGAAGAGCAAGACAATTGATATTGATTCTTTCGCCAAACTCAAGCTCCTTCAGACAAACCAATTTTCCCTCGGAATCGAGAGAATCAATGGTATAGATCTTACCTCGCTCTATTTGATCTGCGACTGCGGGAGGTATGCTATTAAAACTGACCTTATCTCCTGGTTGAAGCATGTTGCCACCTCCCGATTTTTTGAGATTAATTATCTTGACCTAGTTAAAGAGCTGCCTCCAGCCTAACAATAATCATTCCAAAAGGCAAGCTATTTTTTTTATTTAATGACAAAATGACGTACAAAATTGACTTTCTTTAGTTTTTGCCTTATAAATAATTATTGGTGCTCTAAAAGCATCCAAAACGTATTGTTTTCTTTAAAAACTTAATTACTGCTTCGGCACAACATTCACTCAGGGAGAGAAAAATGACTAGGAAATTAATGTTGGCAATTATTGGCGTGTTACTTCTGATTACAACATCTGCCAGTGCTTCAGAAAGTGCTTCGAATAAAATTAACTGGCAACTTACCGTAAAAGGAGATTTCATTGCATTGGCGCGAAAACCTGTAGTGATTGACGTCACTGACGAAGCCAAGTTATATGGTCAAGATAAAATCTTTGAGGCCTATAAAAATAAGGGGGGTATTGTGCCAGTGGAAAAAATCCTCCAAAAAACAACCTGGGTTAATATTTTTTACTACCAAAGTGATTTCATTGCCACAAAGTGGCTTATTTGCAGTAATGAGCTTAAAAACAATGACTCCAAAAATTTGATTGAACTGCAAGAGGGTGTAACACCCTACATCGAACACCATTTTAATCCGGCGTTAATCTTGTGGATGATTTCATTGTTTTATGTACTCATCCTCTCTGCTAAGGATAAATTAAATCCTGGAGCGCCCAAAGTAATCACCCAAGAATGGAGTATCAATACCCGCACACTTTACTGTATTTGGTTTTTATTTTTTGCCTCCGCAAGCATAATCAATATCCCTAGTCTCATGCCTACCATATTACTGCTTGCATTTTTAAGTAATGACACCTACGTAGCGCCAGGTAAAAAATTTCCAATCCTTACTCTCATAACCATGCTGGCCTCGCTAATCCTTGTGACACTATAGGATAAGGCAAATGCCGTTCGTCCCGCTCCGCACTTTTCACAGTGCGCGAGCGGTTTTTTATTGGAAAAATAAAATAGGAGCGGAGTAATAACACTCGCTCCCATTTTTTTTAAAAGACTTTTTTCTAAACTACCATTTATTCCTCTCCACTGCATAATAGATAATCGGGAAAACAATGAGCGTCAGGAAGGTGGACATCGTCAGGCCAAAGATCAGTGCCCAAGCCAAACCTTCCCACACCGGGTCAGAGATGATGGTGAGCGAACCCAGAATGGCGGTCAGCGAAGTCAAGACAATCGGCAAGAGTCTGATGCGCCCGGTTTCTACTAAGGCCTTGGCTAAAGGCATGCCCTTTTCGCGCAACGGTTCCAAATATTCCAGAAAGATCACCGAATTTTTCACCGACAGTCCGGCCAAGGCAATCACCCCAATCATGCTGGTGGCATTAAAATAGGTGCCCTTAATGAGAAACAGCGCGGCAAACCCCGGGAAGACCCCGATCATCCCTAAAGGAATGCTCACCATAATAAGTAGCGGCACTTTAAGCGAACCAACTTTCGTAGCCAGCACG
>CAIMIV010000006.1 GCA_903841185.1 uncultured bacterium | reverse complement strand
CTTGCGGAATACCAAGATACAAATTGAAACTTGTGCGCGTTAAAAAATTACCTACTAGTTTTCCTTTTAACATTTCCGGGAATTTTAGCGAACAAGTTGCCCGCCTCGCATCGACGAGCGGTCGTCTCCGCGAGTCGAGGCGGGAGGATTTGTCTTGGTATGTAGCCGTGCGGTAGTTTTCTTTTTTGCCACTTTTCTTTTGGGGAAAAGAAAAATGGCGAATTAGATTTTTCTGCAAAGAAAAATTAGTGCAATTGAAAATTCAATGTATCCGCCAGCTGGCGGAGTAAATTGGTCATTGAAAATTCTCACCCTTTGTCATTGAGATTTTAGATTTGCCCGCCTCGACTTGACGAAGCGCCAGCCCGATTTGAGATGGATCCGCCAGCCGGCGGATTGAGACCCATGAGAGTTCATTTGAAAATTTAAAATTCAATGTAACAAGAAATAAAAAAACTTAAATAAATGTTTTATCATAAAACTCATCTTGAGATATTTCCCTTGACCATCTCTTCCTCATATATTCCTGCTCCTTGATAAATTTCAGATACCGCTTTCGATTAAAAAATCTTGCCAGCACGTCTGATTTCCTGCTCACCGATTCATAATGATAGAGCTTGATACTGGAAACACAAATTGTTTTTATTCCTAATTCACCCACTCGCAGACAATAATCCACATCATTATAGGCAATTGGCAGATTTTCCTCATCAAAGCCGCCTAACCTCAAAAATAAGGCCTTTCTGGTCATCATGCAGGCTCCCGTCACAGCCTTCCATTCCTGTCTGGCGCCAACCCGCACATCTGCCTCTTTCCACATCCTGAAAGCGTGAATGGCTAGTCTTTTTTCTTCCAGCATCACGCCACAATGCTGAATCGTTCCATCCGAATAGAGCAGCCTTGCCCCCACTACGCCAGCTTTTTCATCTTCAAAGCATCTCAACATCTCATCTAGCCAATTAGGAGAAATGGCCTCCGTGTCATTGTTAAGAAACAGGATAAAATCTCCCTTTGCATGTTTAACCGCAAAGTTATTTATGGCTGAGAAATTAAAGGGCTTGTCATAATTTAAAATTCTAATCTTATCATCTTCTTCCAACTCTTCTAAGAGTTTCTTAGTTCTAGCTTCCCTGCTTTGATTATCAACTAAAATAATTTCATAATCCTGGTAAATAGTCTTTTCCAAAATACCAAAAATACATTGTTTAAGTAATTTATGATTATCTTTAAATGGTATGATAATCGAAATCATTTTATTTTTTTAAATAAATTAAAAATCGCATTCGTCAATTAATGTAAATTATACTATGATTAAAATCTATCAGCAAGAACTCCTGACGGTATCCGTAGGATATGCGGTGCATTTACTTGCTTTTTTTCCTTTATTTGATACAATTAATAGATACCAATTGGTAATTCAATTTATCTTTTTTTATAAAGATTACGATGCAAGCTAAGAAAAAAATTTATATAGTTGTTCCCGCCTTCAATGAAGAAAGCGTTATTAAGGATGTTCTGAAAGAAATTCAACAAGCAGGATATAATGATATCATCGTTGTTGATGATGGCAGTTCCGACAATACACAAGCTGTAGCTCAGCAAGCTACTGGGGTAATTGCGCTTAAACTTTCTATAAACCGAGGCAAGGGAGCTGCAGTCAAGACAGGGATTGAAGCCGCCAAGATGTTCGGAGCCGACATTGTGATCACAATCGATGGAGACGGACAACATAATCCCTCAGACATATCACAAATGATTAAGCTTATCCACGAAGGAAATGATGTTGTATTAGGTTCAAGGTTAAAAAATCCGGTAGGTATGCCAAAATATAAGATTTTACACAATCAAATTGGTAATTTTTTTGTTTGGATAATCTATGGCCTGTGGGTTACTGACAGCCAATCAGGCTTCCGCGCCTACTCCAAAAAAGCCATTGACCTTATTGATACCCGGACGGACCGCTACGAATATGATAGTGAAGTAATCAGAGAAATTTCACGAAATAAGCTTCGTTATACTGAAATTCCCATTGAGGTTAGATACACACAATATTCTATGGGGAAAAAACACAAGATGAATCTTGCCAACGGCGCTAAAACACTTATTAAAATGATAATTTCATCTTAAATTATATGATTTCAGATATCTCAATCTATCAAATTATTCTTGGTACAATATCTATATTCTTTCTAGTGCAAAGGAGTCTGCGATTTATAAGAAAAGAAAGGGGTCAGTCCCTATTTAAGCTACTAGCAACAATCATAATTTGGGGTAGTATATTTATTTTTTCTTTTTTTCCTAACATAGCGCATACGATCTCCCGAAACCTAGGATTAGGAGAAAATCTCAATACACTTATTTTTTCAGGTTTTGTTTTTGTGTTCCTCCTCATTTTTAAGCTCTTAGATCAGATTGAGAAACTAGAGCGTAATATTTCAGAAATAGTAAGAAAAGAAGCGCTCCGTGAATTAAATAATCTGAAAAATAGTTAATAATATGCTATATATACTCTTAGCAGTCAATATTTTGCTCATGGCCACTGGGCAAATTTTATTCAAAAAAAGCAGCATTTTCATTGAAACGCATCAAGAGCTGCCCATATTACTGAAATATTTATATAATTCCTGGTTTTATGGGGGGATTTTCGCCTTTGGAATAGCCACCATAGTCTGGATTAAAGTCTTATCGCTGGCAAAACTTTCCGCAGTCTATCCAATGCAAAGCATTGCATATATACTAGTTGCACTTTTAGCTTATTATATATTTGGCGAAAGAATGTCTATTATCAATGCCATGGGAATTATCATAATAATCGTAGGTGTGTTTTTAACATCACACAAATAAAAAAATATATTTTTGCAACATATATGAAAAAAATAATCATAGCCTTAACAACAAATTTATTCAGAGCTATGAAAAATAATAAGCTATTCTTATTTTTATTTTTTTCATCCTTTTCAGTTTATTCATTATGGTTGTTTGCATTTTTTCCAGGCATAATGAGCTTCGATTCAGTTTCTCAATGGGAACAAGCAAGCACAAAAATATATAATAATGCACATCCATTCTTACATACCCTGTTAATAACGTTATTGAAATCGGTTTGGGATACCCCCGCATTCGTAGCATTGTTTCAAATCATTATTTCATCGCTTATTATCGCATATTCACTTGTCTTTTTTCTGAAACTTGGAGCTTCAAAGAAAAAAATATTCATTGTGTTTTTTATATTATTAATTTTACCATCTGTTGGAATATACAACATTACGTTATGGAAAGATGTTCTTTTCGCGCAATGTATAACAGCTTTATCTATAATTTTTATCAAAGATTTTTTAAATCAGACAAAAATAACTAACACTAAGATTATATTGGTTGCAGTTTTAACACTATTAATATCTAATATGCGCCACAATGGCATAATCTATCTTCCAATCGTACCATTGATCTATTTCTCATTTAGGATAATTAATGTAAAAAAATTAGCGCTAATGACCATATCTATTATTATTTTTTACATCACTTTGAATGTTATCGTATTTAATGTGCTTCATGTCACGAGCACAAGTGACTCACTGCCAAGAGAATTTGTAAAACTTCAGATCATAGGGAATGCATTACGAATGGGCTACGCCCCATCAAAAGAGGAAAGCGATACTATAGAAAAATTAATGCCACTGGAAGAATTTCGTAAAAGGTATAATTGCTCAGCAATTGATTATCTAAGAATTGACAACAGCCCAATGAATGAAAAGCTATTCTATGATAAAAAATTTATTTCTGAATTTGATAAGATATCAAATGCAATCATAATGAATAATTTGCAATTTGCAATTTCTGATCGCATTTGTCTTTTTTCAAGCTTAACGGGATTAAGTAACCCGCGTTGGCAATTTTTATATCACAATGATATAGATGAAAACATATTTGGGATAAAGCAATCTTCAAATAACTCCTTGCGCAATGTATTAAATTCCTATTTAGTGTGGTCAACTAAATATCCTCAAAGATTTATATTATGGTCTCATTTTTTTTATATCTTAATTTATATTTATTTTTTCATAAAATCATTCTACACAAAAAACTACGCACTCCTCGGTTTTATAATTATAATAACAATCAATGTACCAGCGTTATTTATTTTTGGAATCGCCAGAGATTTTCGCTACCTCTATATGATTAATTTCGCACTTCCTTTTATTTTTCTAGTTGATGATATCGGAAATAGAAAAAAATATTGGAGCATATCGAGAGATTATATAAAAAGTCTATTCTAAAAATTTTATAAAATAACCTTTTTTCAAGGGAAATTGTTAGTAACACCTAAGACTGCAAATTAATGCATTCGTAATCATTACTTTTTTTGCATATTTAGTTACAAAATTATTGATTGTGGATAAATTAAGAGATTTTATGCACGATATAATGTAAACATTATCCGCTATTTTAAGATGTCTACATCCATATTCCTTGGTTTCATTATTCACAATGATTATCTCATATTTTTTGCATAACATTCCTTTGAAATATCTAAAATGGCATTGATAATAAATTAACTTATATCCTTAAATGGCCTGTTTGTGGAAATTCCAGGACTTAAATCCACTTATTAATTTTTTTTAAAATTAATCTAAAAAATAAACTATTTCTATTTTGAAGCCTCAATATCCTATCAATTATAAATATTTTTATATTTGAATTACTAAATGGATTATTCAATCTCAATTTTAAAGGCTCATTATTTCTAAATGCTAACCTTATTTGTCTTTTAATAACCACCCCATTAAAATAACTATCGTATGTCCAGGGATAATTACCATGTTGTGCTTGCTCCATTTCGTCTAATTCCCCAACATAACCATCCCTAATGGAATAAACCACATCATCCTTATTTGGAACATATTTATTGATCATTCCTTCATTTGCCCCAGAATCAAATCCTGAAAAATGAAAAAATCTCAATGGCACACCGTTAACCAAAAAAATATTTTCATTTTTTGTAATTTTTCTTGTTGATAGATTCCATGGAGCAGTGTCATATCCAGGATGTTTTAAAATAAATACATCAAAAAAACAGGGCGCCAAATCAATCCATTTCTGATCAGTAAATATTCCCCTAGGTATGTCATCATAACAAAACATACGCAACCTATTTGCCCACCATTCAATAAATTCTCTACCAATCTTATCATTATTGACTGCAAGAAATCCTAAATTAAAAACGCCATGCTGAAGAGCACTCAGCTCATTGTCCATGACGGCATCTATATTTTTTTCCGGATCGGTAAGATGAGGAACTAAAACAATAGAATTTTTCTCAAGTGATTTTACTAATTCATCTAGACAACCATAAACTTCAATATCAGGATCGAGATAAATCAAATTTGATTCCTCAGGAAACCTATCCATCAAGTAACGAAAAAATTCTCCCTTAACTGCAGTGGAAGCCTCCACTATTGAATGTTGAAAAATAAAATTATCAAAATTTTTAATTCCAATTTCTTTTGCCAAAATAACCTCATCGAAATATTCAAAATTTTCCGCAAAATGTGGTATTTCTCGCTCAAGCAAACAGACAATGAATTTTGCGTCGGGATGATATCTCTTTACCGACCTTGCTAGTACCTTTGCCTTAGGAATATAGTTTGCGCAAACAGAAGTAAATATGATCATATATATAT
>CAIMIV010000005.1 GCA_903841185.1 uncultured bacterium | reverse complement strand
TTTTTAAGCGATTGAGGAATCAGTTTTTTCACCCCGACACTAACTTTTAATGTTTTATCATCATCAATAAAACCAAAAGTTAAATTAATTATTATTCACACATCCCCTAAATAACTTTTAATATTCTGTCCTATTAAAAGTTAGTGCGGGGTTCATACTTCAATTATAGCATAGAAAAAAGGACTTAATTGCAGATTCACAATTAAGTCCTTTTAAACATTGAGGTCAGCCAAAGCAACTTCTGCCAAATGTACTGTCTTTTTCAGTTCGGCTGTCATTTTTTCAGCAATCGCCAAATATTTAGCCTGATTCTCCGTTGGAAACTTTTCTGCATACAACTCCACCCAATAGGCTAATTTCAAAATGCATTGAATGGTTTCATCTTTTTGCTCTTCCAATCTCTCCTTAGTGAAGAATTTTGTGCTTCCCAGACGCCTGATCATATTGCGTAGATTGTGCAAACGATCAGCCAGCTTAATCAGCACCGCCCCCATCCTATTGCCAATATGCTGGCAATATTCCATCACAGTTATTTTCTCATCTTTTGTCAAAGTGGCTACCAAGGAAACAACTGCTTCAGTAAATTTTAGACCCAGGTACTTCATGATAATAGACTCGTCGTCGTCTGCTGTTGTCACCTTCTTATTGGAAAATTTCAGCCGAAGACGAATGTATTTCATCATTATGGGATTCTTCTTCACATCCTCCAAGACATCATGCAGGAGAGCGGCGGCTAAGATGACGTCGACATCGTGCAAGAGAGCAGCGGATGACTTTGCATTGCCCAATATTCCATACAACAACATATAGAATATTACGATTTGACACACCTTGAATGGATGGGTGAAGGCTTCTCTCCCATCCGCTCTCCACATCCCTTTGTGAAGCTTTTTGGCCTCCCTCAAAGCTTCCAATGTAAATCTTAACTTGTATGACTTAGCTATATGACGCACGTCTATATCAACCCAATCCATATCCACTAAAATTGGCACCGCATTCACCCCCTTTTTTTTCACTGAAAAGTTATTAAAAAGTTAAAGAACCCTATGGACTTATTACCCTAGCAAGTTTTTTAAAAAAACGCAAGAGTTGATATACATAATACTTCCTTGCACTGACTATAATATCGAATGCCCCCGGAAATTCAACGGCCTGGGTCTGGGGCGAAAAGCTTTGCTTGAAGCGCGTGATGCCTGCCCAATTATTTTCTTCACTTTTTGTTTTCACTCCGCCAAAATCATATTCAGTGGCACCGGCTTTTTTAGCATCTTGAATTTGCCGCCATTGCAATAAATAGGGCGCCATCACATTACGAAAACGATCATCCGATGCGCCGTGTAGATAGGTCGCGGTTTTATCAAAAAATATCATAATATTGGCCGCAATGATCTCCCCCTCAAATTCAGCACAATACAATTTGATATTTTCACTCGGGATAGTTTCAAGCATTTTTTGGTAATAGTTTCTTGGATGCGGTGTGATACTTTGACGCGCTGAAGTAATTTCCACCAAATCACAAAAGCGATTCATGCACTTCTTTTCACTTGAAATAATAATTTTGATAGCTTTTTTTTCGGCCAACCGAATATTGTAACGCGTCTTAGGTTTCATCGCAGCGAGCAATTCATCTTCGCTTTTTGTGATATCAATAATAAACAACTCCCGCGGTTGCATGTCGTGAGGCGCTTTTATAATTGGCAAAGTTATATTTTTTCTAGCTAAATTCAAAATATCTTCCGAAACTGGCTCAATCCGTATCCAGCCCGCCGCATTGCTCTTGGCCAGCCCAATTAAATTATCAAAATAATTTTTAATATTCTTGTTTTTAATTTTCAATATATTTCCGCGTGGGATATAAAAATATTTTCCCACAATCGGTAGTCGATGCTCCACAATGTTTGCCCAAAAAGCCCCACCTTTAATGTTGAGGATTTTTTTACCGGTTGCTTCTTGAAATCTGCTCCACCAGTCTGATTGCAAAAATCCTCCATCCGGAGAATTTATTGTCTTGAAATTTTCATCGTTAGTTTGCATTATAATTATAATTCTAAAAATTATATTAATTTGAAATCATTTCTTCCCCAAACTTTTCAGCGCCAAACCTACGCGCTGGCCAATATCTTTGATGTCCGGCGAAACCGCCTTCAAGGCATCGCGCGCTTCCGCCACGGAATAGCCCATAGAAATCAAAGCCTCGATGGCATCAGAATCGGACACTGCCCCCTCTTTTTCGTCATCAGTCATACTAGCCACCTTGTTTCTGAGCTCCAAAATGACCCTGTCCGCCGTTTTCTTGCCTATCCCCGATACCTTGGTCAAAATGGAGGAATCCTCGTTCAGAATGGCTGTTTTGATGGTTTGGGGCGTGGCAATGGAAAGAATGCCCAAACCCGCTTTGGGTCCGATGCCGGAAATGGAAATCAACAGTTCAAACATGTCCAATTCCTCCATATTCAAAAATCCATACAAATCCATGGCATCTTCCCGAATGGCGGTGTGGATAAAAAAATCCACCTCTTCCACGCCGGCGATTTTTCCCATCGCATAAGTCGTCAAAAAGACCTTATAACCCACGTCATGCACATCCACCACGACAAACTTGTCTTTACGATATTCAATTTTTCCCTTTATTTTAGCAATCATAAGTCTACTATAGCACTTCTGCCGCTTTTTTCCCAATAGACCTTTTGCATAATAACTCACTACTGCAATTTCCATATTTTGGTCAAATTTTCCAAAAATTTTCTTGGCTTAGCTACGGCTAAACCGCAAAAATTATTTGAAAAATTATATCTCAAAATCTGAAAATTTCGTTACGCAACTTATTACGCAAAAGGTCTAACAAAAAAGACTACCTTTACGCAGGCAGCCTTTTATCCTTTTCTTTCAACAGATCCTCATTTCAATTGAAAACAAGCTAAATTCCGGCGATCTTCAGATAAGCGTCGGCGATAAAAACCATTTTATTACCCACAATCACCACCAGAACCAAAAGTATGGCCATAATCGAGATGTGGAACAATATTTCCCCTTTATCCATGTCCATATCCATATTCTTTAACCTTAATACTTAATACAAGTGAACTAGAGATAATAGTGCTAAAAGTGATTTTTGTCAAGGGCTGGCAAGCCCGCCCGACCCAATCCCCTTGCCAAAGTGCAAATACTATGATAAAAATACTAGAGTAATTAAAAGTTATAAAGAAACAATTATGCCAATTAAAGAATCCGCTAAGAAATATGTGCGCGTGACGCAAGGAAAAACCGAGGTTAACAAAAAAATCAAAGGTGTTTTCCGCAGCGCTATCAAGAAAGCCACTGAAGCGATTGCCAAGGATGATGTGAAGACCGCTCAAGAGTGGGCGAAAAAAGCTTTTCAATCCCTGGACAAAGCGACTAAGAAAAATGTGATTAGCAAAAACACCGCGGCTCGCAAAAAATCTCGCCTGAACAAGAAAGTAAAAACCTTGGCCACAACGCCAAAAAAATAGTCTTTCCGCCAAACAAAAAAAAGCCTGCGTGATTTACATCGCAGGCTTTTTATTTTTCTGCCTCCTTTTCTTTTTTTACCAATTGGATATATCCAATATGAGTATTATTTTTCCTTCCGGGTTAAAAAATTCGGCTTTTTCCCCATTTGGGATAAGAGGAATCACAACAGTAATCTCCCCTTCTGGAATCTCCCTGCATCCATTCAAGCTTCGTTTAGCTGGATCATGATAATCCACACATAAGACCAAGCGCATGTCAGCTGAAAAATAACCTAGCACATCTCCATTATGAGCAACGATTCTGCCATAATACGATTTGTCACCATAATCATTATGCAATAAATAACTATATTCTCTGCTACGAGAAATTCTATTCACGGAAAAATTTTCGTAGCTTTTTTTAATATCCACTCGGATAGATTTTTGCACATCCACACTCTCGTAGTTAGCAAAACTATTTCGAGCACCAAAAAGTAATGCCCAAACTATCGCGATTATCCATATGGTTTTCATGCTATGCCTCCTTCGGCTTTTTGATTGTTAAATAATTCACTATAGTTTTATAATGACTTTGTATCTTATCACAAAAGAACGTTGGTGTCAATAGCATAAAAAATCCCTAATTTATTCAATTTACCATTGACCGCTATCATAATTGTCTTTCTTTCTACGCCAGAAGATTACACCTCCTACAATAATTACTGCACTAAAAAGGATGGTTAAAATTATAACCAAAATATTGCTCTTTGAAGTTGCTGGAGGTGCTTCTGGTTGGACTGGAATTTCTTTTTGAATCTCGCTTACTGGAGCACTCTGCTTGTTGCAATCCGAAGGACAATTTATTTCATTTTCTTTTGTTGCATCGCAAATATTATTTTCATCGCAGACAGCGACAGAAGAAAGATCCACTGTTAAAACTTTTTCTCCTTGAGGATTATAAAAATCCACATATTTTCCATTAGAAAAATATGGGGTTGCAATAATAGCCTCTCCTTCTTGAATTTCGCTACACCCACCAAGTATTTGTTTAGCTGGATTATGATAATCTACACACTCAGTTAGGCGCATATCAGCTGAAAAATAGCCTAATTTTTTTCCACTAAAAGAAATTGCAACTCCATCATATCCCCCTTTAAATTCCTGGTAATTGTCTGCATAGAAAAATTTGTAGTCTATGATTTCACTCATGTTACGCAGGGTATATTCAGCACCACTCTTATGTATTGTTAGATTTATACTTTTGTCCGTTTTATTCCCAGCAGTCACCTCTGAATAATTTGAATTTATTTTCCAAGACGTTTCAGCTCTAGCTCCTGGTGAAAAAAATAAAAATAATATACTAATTATTTCAAATATCACGTCCTTTCTTTTTTTATATCTTACCATACTAATTAGCTTAATAATTTTTGCAAACAATGTTAATTAAAGATTATTTATTCCTTAAGTGGCGACGGTGGACATAGATTATACTCATTTATACATTTAGATAAGATATATTTTTGCAGACTACTAAAGTCTGCGTTGGCATGATTATTCATAATACTATCTTCCGTTGAACGATAACATCCTGCATAGAGACTCTCACAATTACAACCTTGAAAACAATGATTATCACCAACGTCCGTACCTACAATATTCACTAAATCCTTCCATTTTTCACATTTATTATCCTTCATAGTAATGTTATAAAATGGCGACTGGTAGCATGTTTTTGTTTTATATTCATCGTCCAATTGTCCGAAAATATGCCCAAGTTGTTCATGTGCAAAAACCCTATCTTTATATATATCCCCATTTTCACAATAAAAAGCAGCTTTATTATTAATGGAGTATGCGCTAGATTTTATATGATCAATCCCCCCATTAAAAACAAATCCAACACTTGAAGATATGGCGTCATTCTTTTTTCCATCAAGGCACTCTTTTTCTATTATGCTATCTATAGAGCTACCATCGAAAATCAAATCCAGCCTATAGACGGAAAATTTATCTTCACTAGGTGAGATATTATTCAACCCACCTGCCATTTCTCCGGCCAATTTTTTAAAAAAATCCAGATCAGTCATGCTCTCCGCATCCCACTCTTTCAGGTCAGGACACTTTTCACCAGTCATATCAATTTTATCATTATTATACGTTCCAATCTCACTTCTCATCAATACAATCATATTTTTTGCCCCCTCCTTTCCCGCAATGAGTTCGCATCGTTTGGTATGACTAGATAATGGCACGGAAAAATCGCCTTCCGAAGTAGTTACTTTTAGCGAACCTTTGTGATCAAGTATGTCTTTTGGATTATAAGCCACTTCTACCGTGCAAGATTGATTTACATTCAATGTCTTTCCCTTGCAATAATCCTGCTTGACGATAAAAGAATCTTTTTTATCTTCATCCGCAATTTGCACATCACTAACCGGAACATCTCTATTTGTTTTGTTTTGCACTGTCACTGTTTGTGGTGCTGATTCCGTGAGAGCCACCACATTTTCAAAAATAAGCTCCTTAGGCACAACCTTAACAAAGCCACATTTCTTCTCTGTCGCTTTTTGCTCCGCAACCACTATTTGTTTTGCATCCGCAGTCTCCACTATTGGATCTATCGGACATTCATCTGGAGATGGTGGGATGGGGGTGGGGTCTGGAGTGGGGGTGTGATTTACCCCGCACTCAAACACATTCCAACTGGTCGCTCCGATGCCAAGATCGGTTTTAGCCGAAAGCACCCACATGATCACATTCACCAGCAACCACGCTCCCAGAACCACCACAAAACCCGTCAGACTGGCTTTTAAAAAATTTTTAGCCGTCGTGAGCAAGCTTTCGCTGCCAGCCGAAATGATATGAATCACGCCGGCAAAAAATATCCCCGCCAAAGATATCACAATCAGTATTTTCAATAGAAAAGTGGACACATTGTGAAAACCCACTATCAAATGGCATAAGGTGCAAGCCTCCGGATGAGCGATGGTAGCGCAAGGAATCAATTCAATGGCCTGCGTTGTTGCCACGGGGCATAAAGTTCCCAAAGTAATTGCTAAGAAAATTATGCTTAAAAACTTTTTCACAAAAATTAGCTTTTTTCACTGGATTAAAAACTCTTGGATTCTTTTTTTAATTATACAAGCTATCTTATAGTTCGACAATAAATTTATCCAGGGCCAACTTGATATCAGTCTTTCCGGTCTTAGCTTGCGCATCTAACTCACCCAAGCGCTGATAAACCGCTTGCAATTTTGCCAGTGGAAAGTTGCGCAATTGTTGCAGACTCTTTTTCACCACAAAGGGATGCAAGCCGATAGCTTTGGCGATGGCATATTCGTCATTGCGATACGCCTCTTTAGCATCCGCCACTTTCAGCAAATTTCTAAATTGATAAACGATCATGGAGAAAACATAAAAAGCATCTTCCCCTTTTTTGAGGTGCTCGTGCAACAAGCGCAAAGCTTCTTTTTTGTTATTACTCGCCAATGCATCAATGGTATTAAAAATGCTAATATCAGCATTAGATTTCACCAAGAGATCCACATCTTGTTCTTGAATCATTTTTCCATCCGCAAAATCCAGTAACTTTTGCAATTCCTGATTCAAGGTACTAGTGTCCTGCCCCACAAAAAGAATCAACTTTTCCAGGGCAGCCAGGGAAATTCCGGCAGTCGGATTTTCCGCCTGCACCTTTTCCATAATCCACTTATTCAGTTTGATGCCGGTTAGCTTTTCGAAATTTTGGGTTTTAGCTATCTTGTCGAGCAGTTTGTAAATCTTTCCGTTTTTCTTCGGCTGTCCTTTTTCCCAAAAAAGCAGGACTAGATCATCGTCCGTTTGCAATGTTTTTTCGTTTTTTTTCAGATAAGACACTATCTCATCTTTCTCCGCATCTGTCGCACATTCAATCAAATTTCTCACAATCACCAATCTTTTGGGCGCCAACAAATTCGGCATGGCTAAAGTGCTCAACAATGTTGCCTGAGCCTCCTTTTGATCCCAATTAAAAATTGACAGTCCTGAGCCTACTGGGTCAGTCACCAAAAACCGCTTTTTGATTTCCAATACCTTTTGCAATGAGCGAAAGGAATCTTCGCCAAATAAAAATATAACCATATTTTTCAATAACCAAATTGCAAGGCACAAATCCCAAAAAAATCACAACTTCCAAAATCCAATTTTTTGCTTTTTGAATTTGGTTATTGTGATTTATTTGATTATTGTATCTTGGTTTTTGTAAATTTTAAACTGCCGGTGTCCAGCGTAAGGCTTGGCCTGGTTCCAAAATTTCCACCCAGATTTGTCCCGGTACAAATTTCACTTCTTGCCCGGCTTGATCATAGAACATCAATTTGCTGCTCAGACTACTTCTATCCTTTTTCCAAGTTCCCGTCTGCTCCTGCCCGTTCATATAATAATGCGCCTCGCCGGTATCAATACTGTCATACCAAGGGTCGCCAATTTGCATGTTGTTATAGCGCCCAGTGATACTCTCCACTCCCGTCTTTTTAATATCTTCCACATTTTTCCATGGATCTTGCAAACCCTTACCTAGGTAATCTTGCTCCGTAGTGATTTGTTCTGATTGAGCAAACATCACTACGACATTTTTGGGAGCCACTCTTTGATTGTTATTTCTATCCGTATCATTCGCCTCTCCCCACACTCGCAGGTATGAGTTAGACTCTTTGTCATAATTATATTCTACATCATAGGGTTTCTTGAAAGCCACGCGCAAATTGCCTCCTGCCGGACGATCAGCCAAGGGCGCTTCTCCCTGATGCGCATAGCCGGAGAATTTGTTTTCAGTGCTATATTTTTTCTCTGCTATCATCGCTGCAATATTGCCGCTGGTGATATGTCCGGTATCTTCCAGGCGCATCTTTCCGGTCACCGGCCATCTCTCGCAATAAGAGCCGGTCATACAATCATAATTATCAATCACATGCTGGCTAAGAAGATCCAAGGCAAAATGCGACCCTCCCCAGTGAATATAAATGGCATCTAAACCTGCAGCCAAAGCCATATAGTCATGCCGCGAGCTGCGAATTGCCCCCACTTCTTTAGGCACATTGCAGCCATACACCCCCATTAGGCGCGTGACTGATCCTGTGAAGGCTGGCATCTCCACTACCATATCCGCCTGTGAAAAACCGGCGGCTGGACGTGCTTGCACGTCGGCCGGTTGCATCACCGCCACCAATCGCTTGTTCCAGTTTTCACAAGCCAATCCGGTAATAGGACTCACTGGACCCTCATTAGCAATTGGATAATCTTGGGTTTTACCATCATTACTGAGATCTATTTGCTTCACGGTAGTATTCTTCTTTCCTAAGAAAAAATATCCCGCCGCTACCACAAGAATTATCGCTGCCACCACAATAATAATTTTTTGCTTTTTTTCCATTTGTTTTTTTTAATTATATAATTTAATGAATAGCTGTTTTATTTCTGACACCCGGGGCAATAGAAAACACTGCGTTGTCCCATTTTGCTGCGTGCCACTATTGTAGCACATTTTTGACATTTCTCTCCAGTCTTGCCATAGACCTGCAAAACATTCTGAAAGCCGCCAGGCGCTCCGGAAGTGTCGCGATAATCCGAATCTGTTGTGCCCCGCATTCGGATAGCCTTTTTTAGGATGCTTCGCATAGCTTGCCATATTTTTTTTCTCTCCACCGGAGTCAGACTTTCATTTTTTCTTTCCGGCAAAACTCCGGCTGCAAACAAAATTTCACTGCGATAGATGTTGCCAATGCCCGCCAGCAGATGTTGGTCCATCAGCCAGATGCCAATGGCCATTTTTTTCTTCTCCGTCAGCAGGGCGTCGAATTTCTTGAAATCCAACCGCGGATCCATCGCATCAATCCCTAGACTTTTGATTTCCGGCAGATTGGCAATGTCCTGCGTATCCCCTAAAACAATCTTAGCAAATTTGCGCATATCAGAAAACTCCATAACCTTGTCATACCGATTCGAACCTACGAATGTATTCGAATCTACGAAATTTTTAACCGATTTTGATTTTTTGTTCGTAGATTCGTCAATGTTTCGTAGCTTCGTATCGGTTCTTAAAAAGAATCTATGCCGAATATACTGATTCACCTGATCCGCAAAATAATCATGGGATTTTAATTTCGAATTTTTAATTTTGAATTTTGAGTCAATTTCTAATTTCTTAAATTCTAAATTCGAATTTGAATCGAAATTCGATCCCGAGTGCTCGGGACGAAATTCATCCTTAATTTGTGATTTTATTAGTAAATGACCAGTCATCTTGAGATGCAAATACAAAGTTTTTCCACCCGACAAATCCACAAAGATATTCTTACCCAATCTGCGCACGCCCAAGATCTTCCTTCCCACGATTTCTTTTTTGAAGACAGTTAGTGTTTTTCCCTTAATGGCTTTGGGCCAGGCACTGGAAAAATCCGTGATCGTATCACCGATGATTTTTTCATTCAAGTCTGAGACGACAGTTTGTACTTCGGGTAATTCCGGCATATTTTTATGCTATATTTTTATCTCACTATTTTAATGGAAAATTTCCTTTTGGTCTACTTGAAAAGCAGAATTGCTCTTTCTACAGCTATTTTACAAAAAAAACAGGCAACTACAATATTATGTAGCCGCCTGCCTAAGCACTTCCTAAAGGACAACGTCCCATTCATCAGGTCGCAACTTGTTAGATGATTTTTCGGGGATTAAAAAACCGTCTTTGGCAACCATCTTAAGTATGCAGCACACATTCTTGTTCTCCCAATACTGAATTCTACACCCAGGATGGAAACCTTTTTCTGCCGCCAAGGCTATGCGCTCCCTTTTTATCTTCTGTTCAATCCGTTTCCTCATTACGGATGCCTTAAGTGCTGCTATTTCCTTCTCCCCTAGAGGATCTGAAAAATTGCTCATGCCATTTACCCCATACCAAGAAAATTAAACACCTTAGAAAGAACCATCTTCCACCCAAAAATTTCAACAAAATCATTATGCGCTTTTTTCCCCGATTTTGTCAACATTAAAAATTCTTTTTTAAATTTTACCTATTACTAAATGTGCTATATAATTAATATATCTCCTTTAATCTATTTTTAGTTAAATTTATGTTTACAAAACAACTGGAAGAAATCGGTCTCAATGAAAAAGAAGCTAGAGTCTATATCGCCACTTTGGAACTAGGTCAAGGCAGTGCAGCGGAAATCGCCAAAAAGTCGGGCGTCAATCGCGCCACCACCTATTTCACTCTGGAAAACCTAATGAAAATTGGTTTAGTGAGTGCTTCCAATGAAGAAAAGAAACAACTTTTTGTGCCGGAAGATCCCTCTCAATTGGAAAATATTTTGGAAAGACAAAAACAAGCTATTGAACAAAAAAAGGTGGGACTAAAAGATTTGATTGAAAATCTCAATTCCATCAACAGCGCCAGTGTCAAAAAACCGATCGTGAAATATTATTTAGGGAAAGAAGGGATTATGCGGATGGCAAAATCTAGCTTCGATTTTACTAAAGGTGAAACTATGTGGTTAGCATTTTCAAAAGATAACTTACATAAGTTACTAACTATCGAAGAAAATGCAAAATTAATAGACAAGCGGAATAAAGATAAAACGAAACTGAATGCCTTTTATAATTCCAATCAAAACACAATAGCAAGCACTAAGGATAATGTACGGATTAAATTGTCCGAAAAAGATTATCCTATGCCTGGTGATATCGCTGTCTACAAGGACAGTATTCGATTAACTTCTTATATTGATCAAATTGGAATTATCATAGAAAATAAAGACATTGCTGAAACACTAAAATCTGTTTTTAAATTAGCCTTTGAATACGCAAAAAAAGAACCCTTAAACAAATAATGTCTAAGGGCTCACTCGATATAATATTACGTCACTTTTTTTCTATGGCGAGCAGACAATGCTAGCCACATATCTTTGATATTTTCACTATGCACCCATAATATTTCTCCTCTATTCTTTGCGAATGAAATCAAAGAAAATTCTTCCTACTCAGTGACGACGATATTTCGTCGCCACCTTTCGGCCAGAAAGTTCCAATCATCCACCCATAGCAATCCTCCTTATTTAGGTTGCCAGTTAAAAGTTTTGCTATTTGAGAAAGCCAATCTCTCTCGAATAACGCTTCTTCCTTCCGTGCAACCCTCCAAGAGAGGTTGCGGTTGATCTTAAAGAACTACTCTTCAGAAAAGCCAGAATAATTCCGCCTCGTACTGATATACCACTATAGCATGCCTGAGATATTTTGTCAACCGCCACAAACAAATTAGATTTAACATTCTTTCTTTCCACCTATCAATATCCCCTTTATTTGTTTTTTATATTCACCCATTAATGGTGCTTACTCACCTTTGTTAGTTGAAACTATCAATCTTTATTGTCTTTTTTGCTTTATTTATTGGGTTTTATCCCCTATCGCACATCATTGTTGTCAGACATACTTGACAACTTTTTATTTATCTGCTAGACTACTCTATCACAGTAACGAACCCAAGCGAAAGCTGTTTCTTCTGTGAGCTAAAAGATAGTTATTTTATTTTGACACATCACTGCCTTGTTTGAATGAAGCGTAAGTTTCTAATCGGCAAGATGGTGGCAATGAGATGCACTCTAATAATAGTTTTGACTTATGGGCGTAATTTAAATTAAATAATTAGCCTTTCTCAAAACCATTATTCGCATCTCTGTTGCAGATAAATAAAATAATTAACCGCCGGTTTTTCTTAGAAGCTTTTTAACAACTTAATATTCCCCTCATTGTTTCTTGTATACTTTTCAAGAAGTATTGAGGGGAATATTATCCAAAAACCCTCTCGTTGCCCGGAAAGCCAACGTCAAAGTGAATATTATATATCATTATCATTCACACGCTTTCCTCTCTCTACGATTTTATAATCGGTTTGTAAATTCCTAGAGGGAGAAATCCTCCGTCCGGCTTTGCTTATATAACGGACGTACACTGTGGAGGAAGCCCACGTAAAAAAAGCTGATGAGATAATATTTCTAAGGGTTACAGGGTAAGCTGATGGAAATAACCTGTGACTTCGCGATAATGTTTCGCGACGGTAAGGTCAACGCCGATAATGACTACCATCCGACCAATCCTCGACACGGATTCATTAAAAATAGGGGAAGTGTTGCAATGCACCATTTCTCCTCTCTGTTAAGATTTTGAAATAGTTTCGAAGTCTTATTGAGAAGCTGTTCTTTAAATTTAATATCCTCGCCCACTCTTGGGTACAGCCATCAATCATTAAAGGAGGTACGCCATGAGCACTATATTCGAAGAAACCACAACAACCGTACGTCGCAAGGGTGGTCTGGATACGGTCAAGGAGGATACCGGAGACCTAGCCAGGGAGGATGATAAATTCTCCGGCAACCGTCGCTCCAGGCAGATCGCCAAGCGGCACTGGCTGCGGCGGCAGGCCAAGGGATGGTGCCCCACTGGTGGTGTTGGTTCTGGCGGAACTTGGAATCATGCCACTAAAAAGACACCTGCCAGAAAGGAGGAGGCGATACGCTAATATCCCTCATCCTTGATCAAATTTGACTTAGTGAGTATAGATTGTCGAAACTACCAAAAGGCTGGTAAAAAATTCGGCAAATCGAAAACCATAGACACCCTATGGGCTTACTCATTATCGGACGGGGTTTAAATAGAGCCTCGAAAACATAAACCAAGCTTTTCCATACAGCAATGTATTGAAAAGCCCAGTGGCAAGACTTGCATATCTCGATATTATTCAAATACCTACCAGCCAAGGAATTTGAATAAGAGAGAACGAGCTTGCTGAGTTTATGTAAATCTACAACTACTCACATCCGAAATCCCACAAGGGGATGAGTCAAAGTGAATAGCTTGCGTAGCCGCTTCTGGCTATGTTAATCCGAGATGTTTTCGGTCAACAGAAGCATTGGCAAGAAAGTTGATTCTAACTTTCTTGCCTCTCTCGTTGAAATTATTAATTTTGTTAGTAGTTTCATAGGAGCAGTTCTTTACAATAAAATACACTATCAAATAAAAGGAGAAAAATTGTGAAAACACTCAAGTTGGTTATCACCTTGGATAATTTGGAAGAAGGATTAAAGTCGCTGGATGAAATGGTAAATGAAATAAGATGGGTAAAAAGTGATAGTCCCTATAACGTTGGTTTTCATCGTCCAATCGAAAATTTTCAAGATTCAATTATCAGGCTTAATGAAAAGGAGATCGTAATAATTCGAACCCTTTCATTTGGCAAAAATAATTCTTAAAAAGGAGAATGCTCATGACACTGACGACACCTGCTGGGCAAGCTTCTCTGCGTAGTCTCAAGAAAAATCTTGAGGAGGTATTGCAGAGAAAATTGGAGGAAGAAAGAAGTGCGCTCCAGGAGAAGATCCAGGGAAGCAGTCTGGATAAAAATTCACAGGAGGCACTGATAAAACTCATGGGTAAGCCCCATCCATGAAAAATCGGGTAAGAAGATTGAATCTAGTTTTCTTGCCCCTCTCATTGAGTTCGCTAGTATAGTGAATTCATAGGAGAAGTGTTGTAGTGCACCATATCTCCTCTCTCTACGATTTCATAAAATACTTTTTGTGAAATGTTAGAGGGAAATTAGTCCTTCACTAAAAATAATTCCACCCAAGGAGCATCCCATGTCATATGAAGAAACCGTAGTAATCATCACTTATTGTTCTTTCTGGATAGGTATCGGTTTTTCAATAAGCCTATCCAATTTTATCAAATACAAAAAGGAGAACAAATGAGAAATCCAACATCAATTGTAAAAAAAATATCATTGCTGTACTAGGCATTATCATTGTCGCTGTTGGTGCTCCACTTGGTGCTATATTTGCAGTATCCATCTTGTGGATAAGTGAAAAACTCGACATTTATTTCATCCAATTCTTTAAAACTTTTATGTAGGGAGGTAAAAATGCAAAAGAAATTTGTCTTTGAGTTGGAACGGATACCAACAAAACTGCATCCGGAAACTGTGGAAACCATGCGTCACCGTGGTGGTGCGCATGGAAAACAAAATGGCAAAAAATCCTATAACCGCCGGGACAAATCCTGGCAAAAGGAGGAAGCATGCACCACACAAAAAAGCAAAAGCAGCTGGAAAATTCCAGCTGCTTTTTTAATTTGCAGAAAATTATTTTTCAATCTCAAATTTTTCCTTATTGATTTCCTCCAATAATTGCAAAGTTGCCTGCACTGAGGAATTTTCAGTGTTTCGAAGTGTTAACTTTTTTCCATATCTTTTTTGAAGCGGAGTCAAAAACTCATCCCCCCATGAAGGAGTGAAGGTCACCACGCCAGCAAAATCAATTACCACCTTTTCACCCTCAGCAATCTCCCGTAAAACTGGCTCAAAGGCTGCCAAGGCCTCCTTTCCATTTTGTCTAGAAATTAAAGTTGTTCCAAATTTATTTAATTGAATGATCATGTTTTTATACCCTTAAAAATTTATTAAAATAATGCATCCCTGAATATGATCTTTTTCTTTTTTTATATCCAATCCCCTATCCCCTTTTTTCAAATTTAGTTTTGCACTTCCTGTTTTGAATAACAGTTTTATCTCATTATTCACCACTACGCTTTTAACAAATTTCAATCCATTGCCTCTGGCTTCAGGCGCTCTTCCGGAAACAATTTCAGAAAATGCCACTCGCAAAGCCTCTTCGTCAGAATCCAATTTTGGTCGTACCCTTTTTAAAGTTTTCAAAATACCCTGTCCGCGATCGGCCAATACAACCTCCCTTTTCTCCAGATCATAACCGAAAAATATCCCGGGAACATCCACCCAACTTCCCAAATTATGATCAAAGGAATTATTTCCAATCTCTCCCACAATAGCTGAAATCAAAGGGAAAGTATTTTCTATCCCAACAACCTGAGCTAAGTTTTTTTCAAATTTCATCACCTGAGATTGAAATACTAAGCTATTAGGACAATAGAATATTTCCTCCAGTTCAGTTGGTTTTACACTCAAGACCCATTCTTGGGCAATTTTATAAATATCCGAAGTCGCAATGTCTATTCTTCTGATAAAATCCTCCACATCATCTTCCCTATAAAAACGTTTTCCACTTTTTCTAATTGCAACAAAGCGCCCGGTCTTATCCCATCGACGCAAAGTATCGATAGACACATTCATTTTTCTGGCTGCTTCGCCGATTGCTATTAATTTTAGGTTCATTTTAGCTATTTTTCTTATTATACATCTATTCTAGCATATCTTTGCTACATATGCAAGTATATACCACACCTATGCAGACATATATAAAACCTTACCCCATTTCAACTTCTTTCTCCCGCAAAATCAACCCTAGCAGCAAAAAGAAAAAGAGCAGGCCGAAGTGCGAGTCCCATAGCCAATGATCCAGGACATACAGCATGCAGCATGCAGCATATAACACCAATGTGAAAGTTTTGTTTTTTTTGTAGCCTACTAGAAATATATTTCCCAAAAAACCCAACCACAAAACTAGTCCAACCAAGCCCAACTCTGCCCACACCAGCAGAAACACGTTATGAACCGGTTGGATTTCCCAAATCTTTTTTTGCGGGCTATTTTCGTAGACGGCCTTAGTATAATTTCCCGTGCCCACCCCGAGCCAAAAATGTTCTCGAATTATTTCTCGAGCTTGCGCCACATATTCCACGCGGTCGTCCACTGACTTTTTTTCCAACCGCGCTTCCCCCTGGGTGCGCGCCAGAAAGAGTGGCGAAAAAGCCGCCAACCAAACCAGAGCCGTGCCGAGGAAAATTATCAGCATTTTCTTTAGCTCCTTTCGCCGGGTCTTTTGCAGCAAAAATAAAATCCCAAAACCCAGCACAAACACCAGCCAAGCGGATCTCGAGAAAGAAACAATTAAGCCGGAAAATATTAAAATATTAGAAACGTAATATAAAGTATGGTAAGAATTTTGAATTTTGTCCGCCAGCTGGCGGATTGAATTTTGAACCAAATTATAATTTTTTAATTTTAAAATTATATCATTCAAAATTGAATCGAAATTCGAAATTGGAAATTGGAAATTTTTCATACTCTTTCCTTTCCCCACAATCATTAGTAACATTATAGCCAAATATCCTCCCAACATATTGGGGTGTGGAAAGCTTCCGTAGGCCCGCAACCACCGACCAGAAGCGTTTTCCAACACCGACGCTCCGCCTTGCGCCGCATGGTGAACACTCATACCCAACCATTTGGAAGAAAAAGTGCCCTGCAGCAAAAACTGCCCCACACCTAATGCACCCTGCAAAGCCCCCGCGAGCAATAATATCATCAACAATTTTTTCCAACTAAATTCAATTCTCCTCACCGCCCAAAACAATCCCAGCGCCAGCAACAATTTCCCGGAAAAATACACAGCCAACGGCTTATCCGGAGACCAAAAGATAGACCCTAAAGACCAAGAAAAAATTAAGAAGCTAGAAATAAAAAGAAGGGTTTTATAATTTAAAATTTTGATATTTGCCTTTCCTTGAGATTTGAGATTTGAGATTTGAGATTTGTTTGTATCTTGTATCTTGTATCTTGTATCTTTAACCCACTTAATCAAAATTAATCCCAACAAAGCCACCAACAAAACATCCACCCCGTAAACCCCCATCACCCCGTATTCCCACTTAAATCCTCCTACCCAAGGCTCGCGCCCCATCCACATAGTTTGCCATGGCAAAAAAAAGATGGTGGCGTAAAAAAGATTTTCAATTATTTTTTTCAAATTCATCACATTAATCTAAATTATTTCCGGCATCCTGCCTGTAATTTCTTAATTTTAGGCTTCTTTGAGATATTTATCAAGCCGATTTTTCATCTAAAAAAAGGCCGTTTGAGAAATTCCCCAAACGATCTTTATATTGCCTATCTGTTTTATGCTGCATAAATGATTGGCTTACAGTCTGCGTAACTACAAGGTATCCTTGCATATTTAGGGATGTGATCTATTATTCTTTTCTACCCGGTTTTCAACATATGCACCTTACAACCCTTATGCAGAAGCTTATAAATGACCCGTTCTTTCCAATGAATGCATATGGCTAGCACGATCGTTGATTATCTTTTCACCTACCGCATCAGCCATTTCTTGCATACTTGAATATTTTTCCGGCAGTCGCATTTTTTCCAACAACATAGCGGCATAGAAGGCTGCCGCATATCTAATATTATCATTCAAAGAATTTGAAGCGTAATGATGATCTGGCTTCAATTTCCAAACATCCATCCCATAATCAATCACGACCAGTCGCGCACCATCAGGATTAGCCGGATCAAGAACAAGCGCGTAGGCATTCGGTATCAAGATATAGACATGCTCGTCTTCACTGGTCCGGGAAACACCGGCACCGACCTCGGCGGCGTGTAAAAGATCATCACATATCACACTTCTTGTTTCCTGAGAAATCTTAGCGACCTTTTCCGCGTAATCTTGACTGTACACCTCATGGTTATTCGTGCTCAACACTTCATACTTCCCATCCTCCGAAAGATCAGTCGCCAAAATCATAGGGAAAGAGCTCTCTCCTTTGATGTTTTTGAAAACCTTCGGAACCGCCACACCGTTATCTTTTAGGAATTTATGTTTTTCTACTTGAATTTCTCCATTAGACCATTTGATGAAATATTTTCCATGCTTTCCACGTGACGATTCAACTTCAGCGATACATTTTTCCCCTTCCTTACCGATGGTTATTTCTTTATCAACCTCATATTTGAATTTTTTCTTCTCCCCAGACTGTGGCGGATTGGCTATTCCAAATTCCATTGATTTCATATGTTTTATTTCTGGTTTTTAGGTAAGTAATTAATTCTATACTTAAAATTATTTATTATAACACCTTCAATCATACGGTTTTTTTCATCAATTTAATCCTTACTAGCTATTCTATTTTTTATAATAAACAAATTATATCACCCCCCATCCAAAAACTCACATGGCAAACTGAGGTTTTAAAAATATCGACACATCGCGATGCATGGACATACGTCTAAAAATCCCTTATCTTTTCATTGCTTTAATTCCCATCATTATTGGGGATTTGAATTCATCCGCGATTCTCTCAGGGCTTTGCGCCTCTTCAAATCCGACAAGATAAAACTTATCGAAAAATGTTTTGGAAAAATAATTCTTCATGGTGTGTGTCGGAAAATGGATTGGCACCTTATTATCGTATAGTTCCACTTTGATTATTTCTTGTTCCCCATATATCTTACTCTCCTGTGAAATCAAATCACCAAAAGGATGATGCACGACCAAAATGAGCAAGCCGTCCTTTTTAAGTATCCGAGAAAGTTCATTATAGGCCACATCAAAATCTTTCAGATAGTGCAAAGAATAGCGCCCCACAATGACATCAAAAAAATCGTCTTCGAACGGCGTGCCTTCAATGCTTGCTTGAAAAAGATTTTGGGGATTTAAAACAGTCTGTTTAGCCTCGCCCAGCATAAAAGCTGAGGTGTCTATACCATAGACCTCTGCGGCACCCAATGACTCAAAAAGCTTCATATCTTTCCCGTTGCCACAACCAATGTCTAGAACTTTTTTGTCTTTCAATTCAGGCAATGAGTTTTTTATAAACTTAATTGCGTCATCTTCCTGCCTAGAAAAAAACTCCTTCTGCCCCGACACATAGTCTTTTCCGATTTTTTCGTATTGTGAATATATATCCATATCCTCTATTTTACGCCTAAACTAAATGTTTAGCAAAAATAAAACAGGGAGCCCTCTTTCGAGAAACTCCCTGCTTTCACATTTATTATTAGCTAATTACAGTCTCCTATAATTTATTTCTATGCTATTTGTAGATAAGTCATCAACACTTTTTTATGTCTTTTTTGTTTTATAATAGGCTTTTTTTGACAACAACTAAAATTTAGTGCAGTATAATTGTACAATAATCATTTAGTTAC
>CAIMIV010000004.1 GCA_903841185.1 uncultured bacterium | reverse complement strand
GTTGCTTTGGGGATGTCCTCAAATCCGCGGCAATATTTCAAGACGTTGCGGAAAGTGCGTAAAGATTGGAATAATGTCGACCAATATAGTTTCAAGCGTTCCGTTTTGCGACTTTCAAAAGAAAAACTGATTGAGGAGAGAATTCTTCCGGATGGATCATTTAAATTGGTACTTACGAAAAAAGGAGGGGAGCAAGCAAAGAAATTAAACTTGCTAGGCAATTCCATTAAATTTAAGTTGCCGAAAAAATGGGACGGAAAATGGCGGATAGTTATTTTTGATATTCCGGAAAAAGATCGGGTATTCCGAGATATTTTGCGTGGACATCTTCATAAGCTCAAATTTATTAAATTGCAAAACAGCGTCTTTGTTTCACCGCATCCTTTTGAAAATCTCATCTTAGAATTAGTCGGATTATATTCAGCCGAAAAATACGTGCGGGTAATTACAGCACTAAAGATTGATAACGAAGATGATCTTAAAAAGAAATTTTTTGATAAAATTTAAACTAACATAATCTTACGACCGTGAGAAGATGTGGGTTTTGAGTTTTGGCTTGAAATGAGGTAAAATAAAAAAAGACATAAAAAAACTATACGTTGGATGAAGTTGAACCAATAAAAGAATTTAAATTAGGATAATATATGAATATCGCTGTGAATAAAATACATACCGCAGTTAAGGCGGTCATAAAGAAAGATAATAAGTTTTTAGTAATTAAAAAGGTTTTTGGGGATGATGTGATTTGGGATATCCCAGGAGGAAGGATGAAATATGGCGAATCACCCCAGGATGCATTATTAAGGGAGGTTAAAGAAGAGACTGGTTTAGATGTTGAAATAATTGGTGTTTTAGGTGTTTGGTGGTTTTTTCGTAGGCACGGAGATAATAGTCAAGTGGTCTGCTTGACCTTTAATTGTCATTCCAAAAATAAGGATGTAGATATCAACAATAACAGCGCTGACGAAGACATCGTAGAGTTTAATTGGGTCACTAAAGAAGAATTTCTAAGTGACCAATATCCAGTGGATCATGACAGTATAAAAAAATTAATCTTAGATAAATTATAATATAATTTCAAAAACTCAATATTATAGATATTGAAAAAGAAAATGAGCTTAAATAAAGCTACTCGTTGATTAGTATCACAAATCCTTGCCTCTAAGAGCCGAATAGACTAGAATTTGCATATGAAAAGAAAAATATACGTTAGCATCAATTTGCCCAAAAAGACCCAAAAAAGCCTGGCCCGAATCATGGAGCGCTGGGAAGGGCTGCCGATTAAATGGACTAAGCCAGAAAATCTGCATCTATCCCTGCTTTTTCTGGGTTTCGTGGACGACGAATCCGTGCTGGAGGTGTGTCGAAAAATTGAGTCTCTTTGCCAAAAGGAGGAAATGTTTGACGTGGAATTGAGCCTGATTAAATTCAGTCCTTCTCCGGAGGATGCCAAAAGAGTGACATTGACCGGCGGGCACAGCGAAGAACTCAAAAATTTGATAGAAAAAATAGAGCAAGAACTGGGCATCGCCAATAGCCCGAAAAAAGAATTTCACCCCAACATCATCTTGGGAAAAGTACGCAAAAAGCGGTGGGATGAAATGATAGAAAAGCCTGTCATTGAAAAGCATTTTCCACTATTGGTGGATGTGGAGAGCGTGGACGTGATGGCTAGTGACTTTGAATCAGAAGAGGGTGAATATGTCATTGTGGAAAGCTGTCCGCTAAGTGCATAAATTGAGCAATCTAAAAAATATGAACATTCTGGGCGTGCGTGTCGATAATCTTTCGCAAAAAGAAATCCTTGCAAAAGTGACTACTTTTTTGCAAGGCGATAGCTTTCACCAAATCGCCACCGTCAATCCGGAATTTATCTTGGGTGCGCAAAAAGATCCGGCGTTCAAAGAGGCGGTGAATGGCGCCGATTTATGCTTAGCGGACGGGGTGGGGATTGGATTTGCCTGTCTGCGCTTTGGCAAAAGGCTGAAGGCTAGAATGACCGGCGTGGATTTGATGGAAGAAATTCTACGTCTGGCTAGTATTAATCATCAGCCAGTATTTTTGGTTGCCAGTACCGAGGGTCTAAGTTCCTGGGAAGAAGCGCGGGATGCTATCCTACGGACACATCCCAGTTTGCAGATTACGGGAGCCACTTTGGATCCGGCAGCGCCCCCCGGGGAGGATTCCCCGATTGCTGGCGAGCTGTTGTTTTGCAGTTTTGGAGCGCCCCGGCAGGAGCTGTTTATCCGTTCGCTAAAAACGCAAAAAAATAGTAGAATAAGATTAGCGATGGGAGTAGGCGGAGGATTTGATTTTCTGACTCGCAAGGTCCGGCGCGCTCCCAGGTTTTGGAGAGCGATTGGTTTGGAGTGGGCCTGGCGCTTTTTGCAGGAGCCCCGCTATCGCGCCAAACGCATTTTTCGCTCCGTAGTGCTTTTCCCGATAAAAATAATTTTTAACTAATAGACCTGCTACGTAATAGGTCTGATAAAAAAATGAGCGACAAAGTAAAAATGATTCGCACCGTCTATCTCTATTTGGCAGTGCTTATCAGTTTGATTTTCGTGGGTGTTGGAACGGGCACTCTAATTAATACGGCTTTGAAGTTTTATGTTTTCCCCAAAGCGGAAAAAGGCGGTTATAGTCAATGCAATCAACAACCGCCAGTTTATGGATTAGAAAAAAGTAATTATGCCGCAGTTTCTACGGCGGACCAAAAAGTGCAATTGGAAAATCTGCTGCGCGATTATGAAGAATGGAAGAAAAATAATACCGGCGAAGAATGCTATAGCGCCCAACGCCAATCCAACTCAGTGGACGCCATCACCATGATTCTCATAGCTTTGCCAATATTACTAGTACATAGTTTAATTATTAAAAAAGAGAAGAATAAAAAAGAAGATGAATAAAAAAATCAGGGTCAGATTCGCACCGTCACCTACGGGATTTGTGCATATGGGAAGTTTACGCACCACGCTTTATGATTATTTGTTTGCCCGCAAGAATGGCGGCACTTTTGTTTTGCGCGTTGAGGACACCGATCAGAAAAGATTTGTGCCGGGAGCCGTGGAAAACCTGATTCATACATTGGAACACGCTGGACTGAAGCATGATGAAGGTGTTTTTTTGGAAGAGGGGAAAATTGTCCAAAAAGGAGAATATGGTCCCTATTTTCAGTCAGAACGGCTTGCTATATACAAAAAATATGCGCAACAACTAATTGACAACAGCTCGGCTTATTATTGTTTTTGCAGTCAGGAAAATTTAGAAGCTATGCGAGAGGTTCAGATTGCCAACAAACAGGCCCCGATGTATGACCGCACTTGTTTGCATTTGTCTGCGGAAGAAATCGCGGAAAAATTAGAATCCGGCGCACCTTATGTGATTCGTCAAAAAATAAATCTGGAAGGTTTTACGGAATTTGAAGATATTATCAGGGGAAAAGTTCGGTTTGAAAATTCGCTCTTGGACGATCAAATTATTATGAAATCGGATGGTTTTCCGACTTATAATTTTGCCAATGTGATTGATGATCATTTGATGGAGATCACGCATGCTATCCGCGGAGAGGAGTTTGTTTCCAGCACGCCTAAATATATCCAACTCTATCAAGCCTTCGGTTGGACAGCCCCTCAATTTGCCCATTTGCCGTTACTGCTGAATTCTGACAAGTCCAAGCTTTCCAAACGGCAGGGAGATGTGGCCGTGGAAGATTATATCAAGAAAGGCTATCTGAAGGAGGCGATTATCAATTTCGTGGCTTTTCTTGGTTGGAATCCGGGGGAGGGTAATACGCAAGAAGTTTTTTCCTTGGAAGAATTGGTGCAAGCATTTGACCTGGCCAAGGTGCATAAGGCCGGCGCAGTGTTTGATCTGAAAAAATTGGATTGGCTGAACGCTCAATACATCAAGAAACTTTCCGTGGATGAACTTTATCAAAAGTCTTTGGAATTTTTTGCGCAAAAAGATTTCTTCATGGCGGCCACAAACGAGAAAAAAACAGAAGCCTATTTGAAAAAAGTTTTGACCATTGAACAAGACCGTTTGGTGAACTTGTCCGAGGTGGGGGAGAATAACCCATTTTTCTTTACTGAAATAGATTATGCTAAGGAAATGCTCTTCTGGAAAAAGATGACGGAAGTTGAGTTGCAACAATCTCTGGAAAATTCTAAAGCCGTCTTGGCAAATATAGAAGAATCCGATTGGACGACGCAAAATCTGGAAGAAAAACTTTTCGCGGCGGCCGGCGACAAAAAAGGCGACCTGCTGTGGCCTTTGCGCGTGGCCCTTTCCGGGGCGCAAAAATCTCCTTCGCCGATGGAATTGGCGTGGGTGTTGGGAAAAGACGCCAGTCTGCACCGGCTGGACTTGGCTTTGGCTAAATTGAAATAAATTTCCTTTATATTATCTGATTGACCAAACTAGTTGATTATGCTAAGCTACAGTATTGAAAAAAGGCAATGGGGCTTTTTTTCATAAGGTAGTACTTTTTCAAATTAACGAAACGGGGTATTGCATGAAAGGGTCAGACAGATTGGTGAGTATAAGGAAATTGGCGGATAGATTGAGCGTGATTCTTCTGGATGGCAGCAAATTTCTTGTTTATTATAAAGAAAATTGCAATATTTTCAATCAAAAGTGTTCCGTGTGTGGCAATGACACAGAGATAGCTGAATCCAGTATTTCCGTGTGTGGTATTTTTGATGCAGATATATCTATTGAAATCCAACAGACTAATGACTATTGGGGAAATATCGTTATGGCTGCCACGGAAAAATATCAACTTGAGTTACAAAAAGCGGAGGCGAAAGTGTGGATCGCTAATGATACCGGCCGCAACCTGGATGATATTCAAGAATCAGAAATCTTACCTCTGCTGGGAAAAATCCCTTGCATTTGTGAAGAATGTAAAAAAGGTAAGATTAAGTCCAGAAGAAAGGCATGGGTGGACATTTGGCGGCATGGTTCAAGCGTGGTCTATACCCCTAAACACAAGTTTCCCTGAATTTTGAAAATTCCCACAACCAAACCTTTGGTTGTGGGAATATTTTTTTGTCTTAAAAGACATTTATTTTATTCGCTAAAAATGCTATAATAAAGATGCTCAGAAAATTAGCTATGTATTATTGAATTCCAACAGATTTTGTGCTATACTGATGCCACAAGAAATATATGAAGATAAGATTAAAAAATAAAAATAAACAAGCGTTGGGAGTAGTTGTTTTTACAATGATCGTTTTGTCATTTTTGGGATTACAATATCAGACGACTGAGGCGGAAATTTTTGATTGCAGCAAATATCTAAAAAACAGCATCACCGCCACAACTAGTTGCGACCAAAAAACCGGCACCGAAAAAACACAGTGTGAAGCTTTTGATAAAAAAGCTCAGGCCTATTGTGATTTGGTAGAGATAAAAAGCAAAACCCAATCTACTCTCAAAACACAACTTACTCTCATCGATGCGCAACAATTAAAAACTACGGAAGAATTGCAAAAAACTCAAGAAAAAGTCACAACTATTGGAGCGACTATTGATAGTCTGGACAAGGAAATACAGGATAAAAATAAAGTTATTAAATACCAGCAAAATATTTTATCCAGATTGATTCAATCCTACTATGATTACAATCAAGATGGCATTTTGCAAATAGTTTTGTTAAAGGAAAATTTTTCTAATTTTTTTGATCAAAATGATCAACTTGAGCAGGCAAGTAGCAATGTAAATAATGTCTTGCAAGATATCCAGGTGACTAAGAGCGATTTGGAAAAACAATATCAAGAAATTGTTGCTAAAAAAAAGGAGAGTGAAGAATTGAAGCAGCAATTAGAGGAAAAAACGGACAATTTGCAATATAGCGAACAACAGAAAAAAGTTCTGCTGACGCGAACCCAAGGGGAAGAGCAAAAATATCGCGATCTCTTAGCTAGGGTGGAGCAGCAAAAAATGCAACTTTTCGACTTTAGTTCGGCCAGTAATTCTGACGAGCTGATTGCCAGTGTGGGCAGCTATGCCAAGCCTGACAGCAAATACTGGGCCAGTGAGTGGTATTTCTCCCAGCGTGATTCACGTTGGGGCGGACAATCAATTGGCAATTCCAAGACGCTGATGAGCGGCTATGGTTGTGCGGTGACGGCTTTGGCAATGGTGTTGCGAGAAAATGGTGCTGTGGTTGATCCGGGAAAAATGGCCAAGCAACCGATTTTTTCCTATGACCTGATCCAATGGCCAGGCTCTTGGGCTCCGAGTATTACCCTAGCTTCCAGTATCGCTCACGCCGGAGTGAATTGGAGTACGGTCAATACTGAAGTTGCCAAAGGTAATCCGGTCATCGTCTATCTTCGCAAAACCAATGGCAATGGAGGGCATTATGTCGTCATTCATCATTATGATGCAGCTAAAAAAGATTATGTTGTGAATGACCCGTATTTTGGCGCCAATCTATATCTGGGAACTTCCAAATCTTTAGTAGGAAAAATCGGAGTTGACAGTGGGGTAGCTATAGATCAGATGATTATCTATAAAAAATAATCGTTTCTTAATTTTATAAAAGTGACTATTCTCGCGGATGGTTATTTTTTTTGATTTAACTAGGGGAGTAATTCTGGCGTGTGCGCGGGAAAGGTATTTTTTGAAAACTGCAACTCCCCCCTTTTTTTGTTTTTTTTATCGAGAGCGATAGACTGCTCTTATAGATAATGAATAATTTTTGGTAAAATAATCTATTTTTGGGAGGCATGAATGCATGGTGAAAAAACTGAAAGAAGGGTTATAAAAACATTCTGTGTTATGGGACGTTCTTTAGGGGCATGTCGAAAAATACCCAATCTTGCCTAATTAGGTATTAGGGTCTAAGGTGAGCCTTTTTTTACCTCATTTGAATATGGATTGGACTACCTTGACGCCCTAGAAGGTGCTTAGAAGTCAATTTTGAGGCTTGTTTTATGGCTTATTTAAGCCATAAAATGGCCAATGTTTTCAAAGCAAAAATGCTCAAAATAGCCAGGGGATTGGTGTATTTTGGATTTGGTTGCCTAAGCGAGACGCGGTCTAGCGGGGCATTGCAATAAGCAGCAAGTACTATTTTGGCTGAAT
>CAIMIV010000003.1 GCA_903841185.1 uncultured bacterium | reverse complement strand
CCACCGGGGTGGAAGAAACTCGCGCCTGGACCATCCAAAAGGGTTGGACTGCGCCGCTGGCCGGCACCGCCATCCACAACGATTTTAAAGACAAATTCATCCGGGCGGAAATCATCCAGTGGGACAAACTCCTGGAATCCGGCTCTTGGAGCAAAGCCCGCGAACTCGGGACGCTGCGCACCGAGGGCAAGGATTATATCATGCAGGACGGGGACGTAGTGGAATTCAAAATCTAGCCACATCCTTTAGAAAAATAGAAAAGCCATCAGGATAAATTCCCTGATGGCTTTTTGGATATTTTGTAAAACTATCCGATACTCACGACTGTTCGATTATCTCAGTTCTATCATTACCGCCTGATTTCCTCCACCCCAGCGTCCTCCATACCACATGATGCGGAAGTTCATGACCTCGCTTAAAGATTTTGGCAAACCGTTCTTCTTCGTCAAATAAAAGAGATATTCGTCCGGAAACATGAATCAGAACATACTGAACATCCTGCGTGAATTTACACAAAGAAAGTGCCTTATCCAAAGCCAGTTCTTGTTCTGACTTTCTTTCAACGACTTCTGCGCAATACACTGTCATCGCATCATCCACTGACTTTGCCAATTCAACTGCGCGTAGGATCATCCATTTTAAGTAGCCTTTATAATAATGGCCATCAAGACAAGAAAGTAAGCGTGGATGCGCGTTAATCGCAGTCATCACATCCTCAGTTGTTTTTCCTGCTGATACCCTTGCACTGAGCTCCTTATAAGCCGCCTTGCTTATTGGATAATGCATATTATTCCTCCCTCTTGCTGATTATTGATCTTAAGAACAATTTAATGCCCAAATTAGCATCATATGAATATAGCATATACCCACCCCTTTGTCAAGCTTGACGTTAGCCTCCGGATACGCTAAACTAGGAACAACTTAGAAAGTCCCATAGTCTTCTCGCTTTGGCGTTTGACCCGAGATAAGAAGGCATAAATCCGCAAAGGATGCCTGTCCGCCATGTTAACTCATAGCGCTACGGGTGGAACTTTCTTTGGGGAGTTTTTTGACTCTTTTCGAAATCTTTGATTTCGCCAAAAGAGCCAATCCGCCGAAGCCTTAGCGCAGGCGGAAACTAAGAACAACGCCCAGTAAAGTTTAATCAATTATTAACTAACAACTACATGAAGTATGAACTACTGTATCTGATCGCTGGCTCACGCGAGACCGAATTAGATGCTATCAAGACCGCTACCGAAGCCATCATTACCACCGAAGGCGGTGTTTTTGAAGAAAAAGAAGTGGTGGAAAAAAGAAAGCTCGCCTACGAAATTAAGCATGAAACCCATGGTTTCTACGTGGCGCGTCGCTTTGACGTGGCCGACACCGACGTGCTGCAGACCATCACCCGCAACCTTAACCTCTATACGGGTATTTTGCGTTCCATTATCAGTCTGGCTTCCGAACTCCCTGAACTGAAGACTAAGGAAGAGCGTATTGGCGCCGCTTCCAAGCGCACAGAAAAAAAGACCAACGAAATGCCAGCAAAAAATACTGCCCATAGAAAAACTGTGACCACCGCAAAACCTGCCGCCAAAACTATTCTCTCGGAAAAAACCGATAAAAAGGAAACAGAAGATATTGATAAAAAACTAGAAGAAATTCTTAACATTTAATCCGATTCGAAACTACGAAAATACTTCGAATCTACGAACAACCCATTTCGAAAATTTCGTAGATTCGCATTTCGATTCGTAGATTCGCATCGGCAAAATAATTATGAACGTCAACAAAGTTATCCTCGTCGGCAGACTCACTCGTGACCCGGAAATTCGCAACACTCCCGGCGGGCAATCTGTCGCTACCCTCAGTCTGGCTACTAACCGCTTCTGGAAAGACAAGAGCGGACAAAGACAAGACAAGACTGAGTTTCACACTGTTATTCTCTGGGGAAGAACCGCAGAAATTGCCGGTCAATATTTGACCAAGGGTCAAGAAGCCCTGATCGAAGGTCGTATGGAAACTCGCAAATATACCGCCAAAGACGGCACCGAGAGAAGAGTGACCGAAGTGATTGGAGAGACCATGCAACTTGGCTCTCGAGCCGGAGCTGGATCCAGTGCGCCCGGATCATATAACAAACCAGCCGCTACCCAACCAGCTGCCGCCAGCAAACCACAAATGGATAGAGAGGAAGAAATCCCCACCATCAATCTGGACGAACAAGATGAAATCAGACTAGAAGATGTACCCTTTTAAACAATAACCCGATTCGAAACTACAAAAATACTTCGAATCTACGAACAGATGTTTCGAAAATTTCGTAGATTCGTATTCCAATTCGTAGATTCGTATCGGCAAAATTTATGAAAATCTATAACAATAACGAACCTACAAAAGTAGAAAAGAAAATCTGTCATTTCTGTGATTTGAAAATGGACAAGATTGATTTCAAAGATGTATATCTAATCAAGCGTTTTACCAACTCTCAAGGAAAAATTTATCCACCCAAGAGACATGGCACTTGCACGAAACACCAACGAGCCCTCGCTGGAGCCATCAAAAAAGCTCGTACTATGGCACTGGTGCCTTTCGTTGTCAAATAAAAAGAACCCGATTCGAAACTACGAAAATACTTCGAACCTACGAACAACCCATTTCGAAAATTTCGTAGATTCGCATTTCAATTCGTAGATTCGCATCGGCAAAATGTATGCTAAATATAAGTGATATCAAGTCAGGAAAGAATATTGTTCATGAAAAAGCTCCTTATGCGGTGCTGTTTCATGAACAATCCAAAACTGGCCGCGCTGGCTCCGTGCTACGCACTAAGCTAAAAAATTTGATCACCGGTGCCGTGTTGGAAAAAACTTTTCAAGGCGCTGACCAAGTTGAAGAAGCGGACATTTCCAAATCCAAAGCGCAATACCTCTACCAAGAAGGAGATGATTATACTTTTATGGACAACGAGTCCTACGAACAATTCTACCTCTCTAAAAATGTTCTCAGTACTGCGACGAATTATTTGATTGAGGGAATGGAAATTACCGTTCTCAACTTCAATGGCGTTCCGGTGAATATTGAAATTCCTGTTAAAGTAACCCTCAAAGTGACTGATGCTCCCCCTGGCATAAAAGGCAATACAGTTTCTACCGGAGGAAAAATGGTCACCCTGGAAACTGGACTGCGAGTATCCGCTCCCCTCTTTGTCAACGAAGGTGACTCTATCATCGTTAATACTGATAAGGGCGAATATGTTAGTCGGGCGTAAATAACCTTGCCCAATAAAAAAAATCCCCATGCAGGGATTTTTTTTATTGGGCGACTATCCTTATTTTCTTTAGAATAATCCCATACTGGAAAAGACTGTCAAGGTCATGGCGGGCATCAGCATGATCAAGATGGCAAGTCCCATCTCATCGTTTCTTTTATCCGCTTGTGCCTTGGCGACACAATGGGGACATTCTTGTTCTTGCTCCATTTTTGGTTCCATATTTTTGTTTTTATTAATTATTAGACCTGTTGCGTAATAAGTTGCGTAACGAAATTTTCAGATTTTGAGGCATAATTTTTCAAACAATTTTTGCGGTTTAGTCGTAGCTAAGCCAAGAAAATTTTTGGAAAATTTGACCAAAATATGGGAATTACAGTAGTAAGTTATCACGCAACAGGTCTATTTAAAAAAAGAAAAAGCGAGGTAATTACACCCGCTCTTACTCTTATAAATCCATTATACAGCATCTAAAGTGAAAAGTCAAGCAATCGCCTCCAGCTCTTTTAATTTCTTATGAATCTCCTTCACAATTTCCTTGGCTAATTTCGGATCATCCTTGATTGTTTGTTTCGCCACTTCTCTCCCCACACCTAATTTCACCTCATTAAAGCTATAAGAATTGCCCTTCTTCGCGATGGCTTCGTATTTGACAGCTGTATCCAGCATGTCACCGGAAGCAGAGATACCTTCGTTATACATGATATCAAATTCCGTGGTACGGAAAGGTGGGGCTACTTTATTTTTGACTATTTTCACCTTCACTCGATTACCCACAATCTCTTCACCCTTTTTAATTTGGGCCGCCTTACGTACCTCAATTCGAACGGAGGAATAGAATTTCAAAGCATTGCCGCCTGTAGTAGTTTCCGGATTGCCAAACACTACGCCAATTTTCATTCTGATCTGATTAATAAAGATCACGGTGCAATTGGATTTAGCGACGATAGAAGTTAGTTTTCGCAAAGCTTGCGACATCAGACGCGCCTGCCTTCCCATATGCTGATCGCCCATATCCCCTTCAATTTCCGCCTTAGGGACCAAAGCTGCCACAGAGTCCACTACAATGATACTTACCGCTCCCGAGCTCACCAGCGCCTCTACGATGTCCAGAGCCTGTTCTCCATTGTCTGGCTGAGAAATTAGCAGATCATTAATGTTCACCCCAATTTTTTTTGCATACTCCGGATCCAAGGCGTGCTCCGCGTCAATAAAAGCTGCTATTCCACCCGCCTTTTGCGCGTTAGAAATGATATGTAAAGTCAGTGTGGTTTTTCCGGATGATTCCGGTCCATAGACTTCAATCACTCGCCCCCGAGGTATGCCCCCGATGCCCAAAGCAATGTCCAATGAAATAGCTCCCGTGGGAATGGACTCTACATCCACTCTTTTCACGTCTCCCAATTTCATGATTATCCCCTCGCCAAATTTTTCCTTAATTGAGTCCACCACCGCCTCGATGGATTTGCCACTTTCTTCTTTCATATTTTTTTTATTTTACTTATTAGATTAGGCTTATGCTGATATTATATCACCTCTATTATCACTGTCAATACTTCCGCTGTGGATAACTTCCTTATCTGCTTGCCCCGTGATTCCGTTTAGGAATTTTACGGGGCTTGCCCCGTGGTCGAGTAAGCGAGACTTTACGGGGTGAATAGCTTCCCTAGCCCATTAATACTGGGTGTTCTTATCAAAAACAACACCCTTTGCCGGACCCGCATTTGCACCCAATGTCCCCACATCTTTTCCTCTAAATTTTATATAAGTGGCATTGGCCTTTCCGGAACTAATTACTGTCCTTTCCGTGGCTAAAAAAGATTGGGTTTCACCTGTCAGCATCGTGCCACTAAAAACTAGGTTGCCATCTGTTTCAATACTAACCCAAACCGGACCTGGATCTACGCGCACCTCTATCGCCATTTTATTTTGTTCAGCCAAAACTTCCTCCTTTTGCGCCACATCCTCCTTGGACTCTTCTTGCTTGTAATTGGATTGCACAATCAAATCTTCACCGGTTGTTTTTTCAAATCGATTAATCGCATTGACATTAATCGTATTGGTGCCAAACTGCAAGGCTAATTTTTCACTGAACCGGCCTTCGTCAGAAACTAAGATAGGTTGATTATTGATAAAAACCCTGGCATCCTTGTCTGTGATGCCTTCCACCACCACAGAACTCTCATTGCTGCTAGAGTTTTGAGCCGGATTAATAATAATCAATTTAGGAGTATTAGCAAAAGCATCCATCTCCCTATACAAATAGAATATCCCTCCAAAAAAAATAAAACCAAAAACCAAAAACACTAAAACTTTAGGGGTAATCAAAAAGGGAGAAATATTTATTTTCTCTTTCTTTACCGGCTTATTGGGAGATATCTTTTCTAAATTATTTTTTATCCCTTTCTCTTTTTCGTATAACCGCATCAAGATCCCATCATCCACGCCTAAAAATTGGGCGTACCCGCGCAAGAAGCCTTTTACATACACATCTACCGGCAATTTATTATATTCTCCGGCTTCTAAATATTCCAGATATTTAACCTGAATCCTTGTTGCCCGAGAAACTTCTCCCAAGCTAATTCGCCTTTCATCGCGAAGAGTCTTTAGCTTTTCACCTAAGGTTAATGTCCGGACGCTTTTTTTTGTAAAAATATTTTTCATATTGCTCGCTTCACTAAGTAATAAAAAAAATTTAAAAGCCTCTCTGTCAATCCATGCTCTTGCAAAAATTAACTCGTCTTTTAAATTTATTTTTATTTTTATTTCGCTGTAGTTTTTTTATAATTGCCATTTGTCTCTTGCTTGCTGATCATCTATTGTTTCATCATAATGGGGTTTATTTTCTGCCGTGTAGACCTCTCTCGGCTTTGATCCATCCGCCGGACCAATCACACCCTTGTCCTCCAAGATATCCAAAATTCTGGCCGCTCTGGAATAACCGATGCGCAATCTTCGTTGCAAAAGAGACGCAGAAGCCTTGCCGGCTCGCTCCACTTCCGTTTTGGCCGCCTCATACAAGGTGTCCCCATCAGCATCATCATCCATGGAATCTTTAAAATTCAAAGTCTCTTGCGAAGAATTAAAAGCTGCTCTAGTAATGTCATCCCCGATCTCTTCTTCCATTTCAATTTTTTGCGCCTTTACAAACTTCACCACTTTCTTCACTTCCGCCTCACTGACAAACACGCCTTGAATGCGTTTCGGTTTGGGAAAACTGGCTGACAAATAGAGCATATCGCCATTGCCTAAAAGTTTCTCCGCTCCACTGGCATCCAGGATTGTACGCGAGTCCATTAATGCCGGCACGCGAAAAGCGATCCGCGTTGAAATATTTGATTTGATCAAACTAGTGATAACCGTGACAATTGGTTTTTGTGTGCTGATAATAAGATGGATGCCAACGGCGCGGGCCATTTGAGCTAAGCGAATAATCGCCCCCTCTACCTCCTTGCCGTGCGTACCCATCAAATCAGCTAATTCATCGATGATAATCACGATGTAAGGCAGTTTTTCTAATTCCATTTCCGTGACCTCCCCTGTCTCTGCATCAGTCACTTTTTTTGTTTTTTCGTTAATCACCTTCTCGTTGTAGGATGAGATATCCCGCGATCCGGTGTCTTGCAATTGCCGGTACCGCCGCTCCATCTCACCTACTGCCCATTTTAAGGCGTTAATCACCTTACTATTATCCACAATAACCTCGCTCAGCAGATGTGGAATGCCGTTATATAAAGATAATTCTACCCTCTTCGGGTCGACCATAATCATTCTCAAATCCTTGGGTGAATTCTGATATAACAGTGCCGTAATAATAGCATTGATGCCGACTGATTTTCCAGTACCAGTGGCGCCTGCTACCATCAAGTGAGGCATCTTATCTAAATCACCGAAGATATACTCCCCTCGCACATCCTCACCTAAGGCTAGGGTAAGATTAGATTTTCTATGCTTAAATTTATCACTCTCCAGCACACTACGCATTCGCACAATAGCAGCATCCTTATTCGGCACCTCAATACCAATCAAGGATTGACCGGGAATCGGCGCTTCAATTCTGATCGGGTGTTTAGCCAAAGCTAAAGCTAAGTCATCCTGCAGAGCCATGATTTTGGAAATCTTCACTCCCACTGCTGGACGGAAACTGTATTGCGTAACTGCCGGACCAGTTTGAATACCGCCCAGCTCTACCTCGATACCGAACTGACGCAAAGTCCTTTCAATAATTTCAGCGTTTTTTTCTACATCTCCGCCCTTGGCTACGCTGGAATTTTTTTCTAACAAATCCAGCGGAGGCAGTTTCCAACTATCTTGCACTTGTTTATCGCGTGCTGAAACTTTTTTCGCTTTTGAATCATCCTTAGCAATTTTAGTAAAAAAATCTTCATCCACGTATTGATCCGGTCCTTCTACAAATTCTATTTTGCCGATATTGCTATCCTCTTTATTAATTTTAGCAGCCTTCTTATTTTTCGTCTCCGATTGTCTTTCCTCAAGCATCTCGTCATCCATTTCCGGTTGTTCCTCTTCCACAACTATATTCTCTTCTATTTCTACTTCCGCTTCATCTTGCGCAATTTCACCCCCCGCTTCTTTTCTTTTTAATATTTTTTCGAGAAAATGCACAATGGAAAAATTAAAGGCCACAATAATCCCTATCAAAAACAAAGTACTAATCACCACTATTCCACCCGCTGACCCCAGAAATTTGATAGCCAAATACGCTACGGCATAACCCAAATATCCGCCGCCCGAACCTTCATCTGCTACTGAGCTCATTTTTTCCAGACCTACAGATAAATAAATTATCCAATGAAAAATACCGGTTAGACTGATAAACGTCACACTGAGACCGGTGAGTTTTGCAATATAAAAAGACGTTTCTTTGCGCAACAATAAAATTATTCCCCCGATAATCAAAAAGATAGGAAAGACCCATTTTGCCCACCCGATAGCCATCCCCACCAAGCTTCCCAAATACACCCCGGCTGGTCCGGATTTACCTAAAAATCCCAGAAAAATCACCAGCGCCAAGGCAAACAAAAAAACCGCTACAATACTGCGCTTGGCATCCCCGGCGATATCAAACTCGAACCTATTATTCTCTTCTAGTTCCGCCTCTTCTTTCTCTTTATCTATTTTCTTTTTTCTGCCCATAGTTAAAACTTCATTAACTCTTTTATTTTAGCACAAATCCCAATAAACGAAAAATGATCCTCCAATAAGCTGAAAAAGCCTATTATATGGAACTTACGCAACATAAATACCTAATCTAATCACACCAACCTAATCACCCCTTGACTTCATACAAATCATATGCTAATATAATTGTATCAAGACGAAAAAGGATCCGAGCGGTGTTAGTGCCTAAGGAGCCTTTTTTATTACTCATTTTTGATAATTTTCGTTTTAATATGCTTACTGTCTAAATAATCAAAATATTCTGATCCTAGCTTTTTATACAATGAAGATGCGAACTTCTTATTTGGAAATAATACTTTTTTAAATCTCTTTTCTTCAATTAAAAAATCAACCATTCTCTTATAATCTCCATCCCCAGAAACTAATACAATCCTATCAAACTCTTCCTCGTTGTATAACTTTTTCATAACTGAGAAAACTATGTCTGCATCCACATTTCCTTTTTTCTTACCAACCATCGCAGCGTTATGCTCTCTAAAAACAAGAACAAACCCAGATTCTTGAATTTTTGTGTACAAATCTCTTTTCTCTTCAATAACATAACCCAGAAAATAGTAAGCTATTTCAACACGATATTTATCTTTTAAAAAAATTCTAAACTTTCTAAAGTCAATCTTCCATGTGTTTTCAATATTTGTTGTGCCCATATGTAGATTTTGCCCATCTATGAATGCATAATTTTTCTCTTTTTGTTTCATTTTGTATATCAATAATTTTATTATCATTTCATGATGATATAATGACACTATAAAATTATACTGTCAACTTAGACATAAAAAAGGCAATAAGAAATTTTTTTCAGCCATGCCTCCCAGCAGACTAAAGCAATATCTTGAAGGTAAAAAAAACTTATATGAAAAAAGATTGCAAAAATTGGAAAAAACTATTCCAAAATTACAACTACTTTATAAAGATACCAAACTAAAGCCAGTTATAAAAATTGTGGAAGGAGTGGAAGCGATGAAACAAATGGCTCATCAAGAGCTTGATTCTAAGAGCACGGTATATTCATTTGCAAATTTGAAAAATTACGCCGAGGTGTTTGATGAAATGGGCGAACAAAGATCATTAGCTCGGTATAGGAACGGCGTGCAAGAAAAATGTCTATCCATAGATAGTAACTATGCTCGTGCATGGTATGACAAGGTTTATGGTAACAATAAAAAACGACAGAAAAATACTGAGTATCGCTGGCTTAAGGCCGATGACAAATATTTTACTACTGGTGAAATTATAATCTTTGATGATAAGGTAATAGGCATCTTATCTAAAACCAGTGACAATATTTCTTTTGAAATAAAATCCGAAAGCTTTGCCAACTTTCTAAAAATTTTATTTGAAACCGCTTGGGAATGCACATGCCAAAAATAAGCCCCGACTTGTCCGCCTCCTTTTTCCAAAAAAAAACATTACTTCGCCCCAGCCCACATCGTTTCAAAAATACTCTTGAAACTGTCATGAATGGCCGGGCTTTCTATAATTAGGGCGAATTTTTCCTTATATGAAATAATGCTCAGTTTGTCTCTATCGTATATCATTACTTCGATCTTGATTTTGAACAAGTCTGCGAATACAAATCGTGTTTTACGCAAAGATATCTCATTAGTCATTGCGAGTTCTCTCATCTGATTATTGTCTGGTAGAAGTGCTCGAGCAGAGATTCTTCGCCTGATTCTCTCAGGAACATAATATTCAGAAAAAAATTTCTCATCAAAATCATTTATATAAGATTCAGAATACATTGTCAAAATTTCCCCATCAGCATTAATCAGCGCATTCATTAAAACTTCCTTAATGCCTTCGTCACCTTCAAAATAACGAATTTCAGGCTTTCTATCAATTAAATTAGTAAAGGCCAACAATTCCGGAATCACTTTACTAATTCGTTCTTTCTTTTCCACCATTATTCGCTCCAAATTCCGTGGATCTTCAGCATAATAGTGACTTTTGCCCTCTTTTTTAATAGCACTCACCAAACCTTTTTGCATTAAGTTTTCCAGTGACAAATAAACCGTTGTGCGCTTAATGCCAGCTTTTTTGGCAATGCGACTGACGGAAGTCTGCCCCAACTCCAAAGAAGCGAGATAGATTTTCGCCTCAGTTTCGTTCAATCCAGCGTCTTGTAATTGCCTATGTAACATACACTTTCATTCTTGTCATTGTAAATGACAACACTTTTATTATAGCACGGTGGCTAGGATAAAGCAAATATTTAGCAACTTTACGCGCATCCCAACATATTAGTTGTCCTAGCGTGACAAGACCTCTATTTTCTGATATACTACGTTGTTAAGCTGATTTATTCACTTAACAACAGTCCTTTAAAAAACACTATTCAAGGAGAATTGTCATGAGAATTTCAATCTTAAAAAGCCCCCGCTCCGCTTATATATCAAGCGTCTTTAATCCAACGCATGATGAAATCAGAATAATTAAAAATTATTCTTGCCAAGCTCCATTACAGATACACTTAGAATCCTTTAATCCACATATGCTTATTATCGATATAGATGACGTAGGTATGCGTGAATGGGATGAGGGGTGGTGCAATTATTCGAACGTAGTCGGATTTACTACTGAAATTTCTAATAAAACCATCTCGAATCCAGCTTGCTATATAAGCAAAAGGAATTTTGAGACAAGTACTGAAAAATCACATGGGATAATTAGAAGAAAGCTATCTAATCCCTGTAAATAAAGGTTGTAGATACATATTGAGGCAAGAGAAATAATCCTATTTCTCTTGCCTCTTTTTTTATCCCAAAATACCAATTGCATCTTTTTTATTTTTTCAACCACCAAAAAACCGCCCTTTTCGGAGCGGTTTTTTTCTTGGGTAGTCTTTACTTACCCTCTCGGTAGCCAGTTCCGGCTGGAATCAATTTTCCGATAATCACGTTTTCTTTCAGTCCACGCAACTGATCTTCTTTGCCTTCTACAGCGGCGTTGATCAGGACCTTGGCTGTTTCCTGGAAAGAAGCAGCAGACAAGAAACTTTCCGTGGAAAGTGCTACTTTGGTGATACCCATCAGCAGTTCTTCTGCTGTGGCTTTCTCACCGCCGTTTTCATCCACTCGTCTATTCATTTCCTTGAACTGTTCTTTTTCCACAATATCTCCGCCCATCAAACTGGTAGTGCCAGAGTCGATAATCTGCACCCGACCAAACATCTGCTTGATGATCACTTCAATATGCTTGTCGTTGATTCCTTCACCTTGCGAAGCGTAGATTTCTTGAATTTCTTTCACAATGTATCTATGCACGGCTTCTGAGCCCATGACTTTATATAGTTTCTTCAAATCCACATTTCCTTCAGATAGTTTCGAACCTTTGCCAACCAAATCACCCTCGGCCACACACACTGTACTGCCCATCAAGACTTGATATTCCTTCACCACCTTAGTTTTGCCAGCGATCTCCACTTTAATATCCGTGGTTTTGTCTCCGGTGGAAATTTCCACTACCTTACCGTCCACTTCTGAAATTACCGCCTCTCCCTTCGGAGGACGAGCTTCAAAAATTTCTTCTACTCGAGGCAAACCTTGGGTAATGTCAGTTCCCGCCACACCTCCGATATGGAAGGTACGCATGGTTAGCTGGGTTCCTGGCTCGCCAATAGCTTGCGCCGCCACTACTCCAACCGCTTGACCTAGTTGCACCAAATGTCCTCTACCGAGATCCAAGCCATAGCATTTCTGACACACTCCTCGAGGAGTTTTACAGGTAACGAGTGAACGGATTTTAATCTTGACAACATTAGCAGTTTCTATCGCTTCTCCTTGCTCCTTGCTAATCAGAATACCCTCTTCCACAATAACCTCGCCGGTCTTCGGATGAACAATATCCTCCAGAGTCACGCGCCCAATGATGCGACTAGCGAAGCTTTGACCAATTCTATCAGAATCTTCTTTGTATAAATAAGCACCTTCTTGGTCTTTGCAATCTTCTTCCCGAATAATGATATCTTGGGAAACATCTACTAATCTTCTAGTCAGGTAACCAGCGGTCGCGGTTCGCAGGGCGGTGTCGGCCATACCTTTTCTAGCTCCATGAGTAGAAATGAAATATTCCAATACATTCAAACCTTCTTTGAAACAACTCTTAATCGGCAGTTCGATAGTCTCTCCGGTTGGACCAGCCATCAAACCTTTCATTCCCGCCATCTGTACTACAACCGATTCCGAACCTCGAGCTTTAGAATAGACCATGGAATAGACTGGCCCTTCTTTATCAATGCCTTCTCGCACTGCATCGGTAATTTTATTTTTAGCGCTGTTCCAAATCTCAATTACCTGGCTTTTTCGCTCACCTTCTGTCAAAAGACCCATATTAAACTGCTGCTTAATCACTTCTACTTTCTCTTCGGCATTGTTAATGATTTCTTTTTTCACCAAGGGGACAGTTAAATCCGCCATGCCCCAAGAAATTCCCGATTTAGTTACTGAGTTAAACCCTAAATCCTTAATCTTATCGGCAAATATCGCAGTTTCTTCCGGTCCGCAAGTCTCCAACACCTTGGCCACTAACAATTTCAATTCCTTTTTGGTCATCTCGTAGTTCAGATATTCGACTCCCTCCGGAATAATTTCATTCAATTTGATTCTACCGGCAGAAGTTTCTAGAATTTTCCCCTCAAATAAAACTTTTATTTCGGCGCGGACATCAATCTGACGCAATTCATAGGCCATAATCACCTCATCAAAGGAGGAGAAAATCCTTCCCTCGCCTTTAGCGCCTTTCAAAATGTGGGTGAGATAATAACATCCCAATACCATATCCAAAGTTGGACTGATAATCGGCTCTCCACTAGCTGGCTTTAGCAAATTGCGTTTAGACAACATCAAGTTCTCACTTTCCCAGCGAGCTTTGTCTGTTAGCGGAACATGCACCGCCATCTGGTCTCCATCGAAATCAGCATTGAAAGCGGAACACACCATCGGATGCAATTGAATCGCCTTGCCTTCAATCAGCACGGGTTGAAAAGATTGAATGGAAAGTCTATGCAAGGTTGGAGCACGATTAAGCATTACATAGTGGTGAGAAATAATCTCGTCCAAAATTTCATATGCTTCCTCACTTTCACCCTCCACCATCTTACCGGCACTTCGCACGTTATACGCTAACTCTCTTTCGATAAGCTTGTTGATAATAAAAGGCTTAAACAATTCCAAAGCCATTTTCTTAGGCAATCCACACTGATGTAGCTTCAATTTTGGTCCGACCACAATAACCGAACGTCCAGAATAATCCACGCGCTTTCCTAACAAATTTTGTCTGAAACGACCTTGTTTTCCCTTAAGGGTGTCTGCTAACGATCGCAAAGCTCTTCTTTGTCCAGTCGAAGCCGTCACACTCACCTGACCCCGTCTAGCGCTGTTGTCAAATAAAGCATCCACTGCTTCTTGCAGCATTCTCTTTTCATTGCGGGTAATCACTTCCGGAGCGCCAATTTCAATCAGTTTCTTCAAGCGATTATTTCTGTTGATAATTCGGCGGTATAGATCATTCAAGTCAGAGGTGGCAAACCGACCACCATCCAAGGCTACCATCGGGCGCAAATCTGGCGGGATTACCGGGATCACTGTCGGCAACATCCATTCCGGTTGCAACTCTGCGTTGATCAACCCTTGAAAGAGCTTGATTCTCTTGAGAATTTTTTTAGTATCAATTGTATCATCTTTTACTAAATCTTTTTTCAGCAGTTCAATCTCCGCTTTCATATCCAAATTCTCTAAAATGGTCCGGATAGCTTCAGCGCCAATACCCGCGGAAAAGACTTGCCCATATTTGGTGGACAGGTTGAAATATTCCACTTCAGTAATGATTTGAAATCTTTGTAAGCCCTTCAATTCCTCCTTGGATGTCCGGTAAATGCCTTTTAACTCATCCGTCTTAGCCTCCTTAGCATCCGCATCTAGCTTGGCAATCTCCTTTTGCTTGGATTTGAATTCCTGCTCTAATTGCGCCAATGACTTATCGCGCGCCTCATTATTAACTTCTAATATAATATAATTGGAGAAATAAATAACTTTTTCCAATTCTTGAGGACTCATCCCTAAAGCTAGACCGATCTTACTAGGCACCCCTCGCAAAAACCAAATATGAGAAACTGGCACTGCTAACTGGATGTGTCCCATGCGTTCTCTTCGCACACTGGAACGAGTGACTTCCACTCCACACTTATCGCAAACAATCCCTTTATACCTGATTCTTTTATACTTTCCGCAATAACACTCCCAGTCACGCGATGGTCCGAAAATCTTTTCACAGAAAAGACCATCCTTCTCATAACGTTGGGTACGATAATTAATTGTTTCTGGTTTGGTAATTTCACCGTTTGACCACTCCAATATTTGAGCTGGACCGGCGAGCTTTAGTCGTACGCTATTGAAATCACTTACTTTTGTAATGGAATCCATAAATGTGAATTTTCAAGTCTAAATTTAAAATTTTTCAATAATAAATTATTTAGAGATTTGAAATTAGAAATTAGAAATTAATTTTTAAACCAAAAGTTTAATTTTGTGATGAGCCATAATCGCGAGCGTCATCTTCATCATCCGCTTCTTTCTTCACTCCGATCAGCTCCACATTTAACGCTAATCCCTTCAACTCATTTATCAAGACATTGAAAGAAGTCGGCAGATTGGGACTCTTTATCATTTCACCTTTAATAATTGATTCGTAAGCCTTGCTTCTTCCCATTACATCGTCTGATTTAATCGTAAGCATTTCTTGCAAAGTATAAGCAGCACCATATCCTTCCAAAGCCCACACTTCCATTTCTCCAAATCTCTGTCCTCCAAATTGCGCCTTTCCACCCAAAGGTTGCTGCGTAATCAAGGAGTATGGTCCGATAGAACGCATATGGATTTTATCATCCACTAAATGATGCAGCTTCATCACATACATCACTCCTACCGTAGATTCATTATCAAATTTCTCACCGGTTCTACCATTTACTAATTTGATTTTCCCCGTTACCGGTAATCCAGCTTTTTCTAGTTCACCCTTGATTTGCACTTCCGTCACTCCCTCCAGTGCTGGGGTAGCTACTTTATAACCAAGTTTTAGAGCAGCCCAACCAAGATGAGTTTCCAAAATCTGACCGATATTCATACGACTGGCTACACCCAGTGGATTCAAAATCATATCTACCGGAGTTCCATCCGGCAAATAAGGCATATCTTCTACTGGAGCCACTCGAGAAATAACACCCTTGTTACCATGGCGCCCCGCTAATTTATCTCCTACGGAAATCTTTTTCAGTTGTGCGACAGAAACTTGAATTTGCTGAATCACGCCGGTTGGCAATTTATCGCCTTGTTCTCTAGAAAAGATTTTAATGTCCACTACCTTGCCATATTCTCCATGAGGCAAATATAAGGAGCTGTCCTTGACGTCTCGAGATTTCTCTCCAAAAATAGCTCGCAACAAACGTTCTTCTGAGGTCAAATCTCCTTCTCCCTTAGGAGAAATTTTTCCAATCAGAATATCCCCGGAAGAAACTTCCGCCCCGATTCTGATGATACCGGTTTCATCCAAATTCTTCAATCTTTCCTCTCCAATATTAGGGATGTCTCGGGTAATCACTTCGGGTCCCAGCTTTGTATCTCGCACATCAATGGAGAAATCCTCAATATGAATCGAACTATACCGATCATCTTCCACTAGTTTCTGGGAAATAATAATCGCATCTTCATAATTGGATCCTTCCCATGGGATGAAAGCTACGACGATATTTTGTCCCAATGCCAATTCACCATGATCAGTGGAAGCACCATCCGCCAACATTTCTCCCTTTCGCACCATCTGCCCTTTCTCTACGCGAGGCACCTGATTCATCGAAGTAAAAGCATTGGATTTTACAAAGCTCTGCAATTTATATTCTCTTTTAATAAACGGTTTTTTAGAAGCAGCCGGAGCTTCTTCTTTCACAATCACGTGATCCGCATCCACTTCAATCACCTCTCCTGGTTGTTTGGCAATCACTACTTGTCCAGAATCAGCCGCCGCCTTGTCCTCGATGCCGGTTCCTACTAATGGAGCCTGCGGTTTCACGCAAGACACCGCTTGTCGTTGCATATTGGAACCCATCAAAGCTCGGTTGGCATCATCATGTTCCAAGAAAGGAATGAGAGATGTCGCTACGGAGATCATCTGCTTGGCGGAGACATCAATAAAATCAATTTTCATCGCCTCAATTTCCGTGGCGTGTCCTTTCACTCGAGCCCCAACAATCTCATCAGTGATATTGCCATACTCATCAGCACCAATATTGGCATGCGCAATCGTCTTGCGATCTTCCTTAGTAGCATTGAGATATTCAATCTCTTTACTGATCCAAGGTAGAATTTGAATAACCGCATGCTTTTTATCCTTTTCTATCTCCTTAGCCATTTTTTCATCCACCAAAGTCCCCGCTTTAAAACCAGTCACATCTTCCCGTAAAATTCTTCCTACGGTTTTTTCGCTGTTATTTTCAATTTCGGTATAAATTTTCAAATAAGGTGTTTCAAGAAAACCATATTCATTAATCTTGGCATAAGTCGCCAAATGACCCACTAGTCCAATATTCGGACCTTCCGGAGTTTCTACCGGGCAAATTCTGCCATAATGAGAATGATGCACATCTCGCACTTCAAATCCAGCGCGTTCCCGAGTGAGGCCTCCTGGTCCCATCGCAGAAAGTCTGCGCTTGTGTTCCAACTCAGCCAAAGGATTCACCTGGTCCATAAATTGAGACAATTGCGAACTAGCAAAAAATTCCTTAATGGCAGCCGCAATCGGTCGGGAATTGATCAATTGTCCGGGAACCACTGTTTCAATATCACAAGTACTCATTCGGTCCTTGATGTTTCTGCTCATTCTGGCAAAACCGACTCGCAATTTGTTTTGCACCAATTCACCCACGGCTCGCACGCGTCGGTTTCCAAGATGATCAATATCATCAGCTTGTGCAGTCGGATCATTATTTAAGCGAATAATTTCTTTTACAATGGCAATAAAATCGTCCCGCAACAGCACTCTATTTTCTTCAGTGTTAGCCAATTCCGTTTCCAATCTTTGATTCAATCGATATCTTCCCACGCTGCCGAAGTCATATTTTTCAAAATCAAAAAACATCGAGTCAATCATTTGCTTAGCGTTTTCCGCTGTCGCTAAATCACCTGGTCTGATTCTTTTATACACTTCTTTATAACCCTCCGCCTGATCTTTGGCAGCATCCTTTCGAATAGACTCTGCAATATAGCTGATTTCACCCTTATCAATATCCGAAAACAGACCGAGTAATTCTTTTTCCGTAGCATAGCCAAAAGCCCTCAACAATGAAGTTAGGGAAACTTTTCTTTTTCTGTCAATTTTTACATACAACACGCCGGCGTAATCAGTTTCGATTTCCAGCCACGCTCCTCGATTAGGAATAATTTTAGCGCCAAAAAGTCGTCTGCCCTTTTGGTAATCCATGGTAAAGAAAACGCCCGGGCTGCGAATCAACTGACTCACTACCACTCTTTCCACACCATTGATAATGAACGTTCCTCGCTCCGTCATGATCGGAAAATCTCCCAAATAGATTTCTTGCTCCTTGATTTCTCCCGTGCTTTTGATAATCAAGCGGACTTTGCAACGCAAAGGCGCTTCATAAGAAATATTCTTATTCTTGGCAGTCACTTCGTCATATTTTGGTTCGTCCAAATAATAATCCTCGAAAGATAGTTCCAGATCCTTGCTGGTAAAATCAGTAATCGGATTAATTTCCAATAACAGCTCCTTCAGTCCCTTTTCCAACAGCCAATCATAGGAGTTTAATTGCGCTTCAATCAAGTTGGGCAATGACACAACCGACATTTGTTTAAAAAACTTTCTCTTCGATAAGGAAGATCCGGAACCGAAGGTCTTTTTTACCTGCAATGTTTTTTCGACTTTAAGCATAAAAATACTCTCATTATCCATTACTCCCTTTTATTTTCTAAAAGCGAGTAAAATGAATGAGATCTTACAGTTAAATATTAAATTATTTGGTTGTTTTTTTGCAAGCTTTTTTCTTAGTTTATTTTCCCTACTATTTGAGAAAACATCACCCCCGGACCTATTTCGTGAAGAAGGTTTGCTCGCTTAATGCGAGCCAGTCAAGACTTAGCAGAACTTGACAAATATAATACTAATTATAAACGTTTTTTTAATCTTGTCAAGAAGAAAAACTCTTTTCCTCTTATTAATAATCTATCCAAGGATATAATGGCTTATTCTAGCTATTATAGGTTGTTATCTTTTCTTATCCTATATTACCCTCCACTAGTTATCCACAGCCTTACTCCAGTTAAAGGCGTTCACTACTGTCAAGGCGATGCGGTGCGTAGTAAAGTTGTCACCCATATCCGATTGCAACGTCATTTTCGCAATATCTTTAGAGGACAACCCCTTTTCTGCAAGCAATGCATCAATCGCTGGTAATAATTTTTCTGACAACTGATACTCCTCTGTTATCGCAGTCTTAGTTAAAACAGCTCCTTTATTCAGGAGAAAAATTTCTACTACCTTATTTTTAATGCTAATTTCAATTTGCATACTTTTGCATCTTATTCCTCTTAGCTATTTTAATCTATCCCATTGAAAATTCCAAGGATCATCCTTTCTTCCTGGAGCGATTTGGTTGTGCCCCAGAACATACTTTATCGGATATTTGCTTTTCAGCGACTGCAACAAGCTATTCAAGGCGCTATATTGTTTGTCAGTGAATTGCTCTGTTTTAGTATTCACCAATTCAATGCCTAAGGAAAATTCATTCACTCCCTTCCGACCATCCGGCACGCTGCTCAGTCCCGCATGATAAGCGACGTTTTTGTCTTCCACTAATTGATATATCATACCCTCCCTGTCAATCAAATAATGCGCTGCCACGCCATATTCCTGATATTCCTTGATGATGCCACTCACACTAAAAGGATCAGCGCCTAGAGCGTTATAGGAAGAATGAATCACAATTGTGTCAATCAACCGGGAGTTTCTTTTTTCTTGCCCAAAATTGACTAGCCTATTCACGATTATCAAATCTCCTTCTTTTTTATTTTTATCCTGCGCGATAGAAGCACTTTGACTCTTATCGACTACCTTAGTTTCTTTCGGCGTATTTGGAACCATTTCCAGCTGGCCATTCTCTGCCGAGTCCGCCTGTTCGTGCATGCTATTACCCTCTTGCGACAATGGCGCACTTTCTTTTCCTTCCTCTATCTCCTTATTTTCAATCACCACCCGACTCTCCTTGAAAAATGTTCCGTGAAAAAAGACTGCCAATAAAATGCACCCGCCAATAACAAGACCGCCTATTATCACTATTTTGCTGCTGACCTTTATTTTCTGCATACAGACATTCTAGCATATTTCCCGCAACAAAAAAACATCCTATTCCGCTTAGCGGGACGGGATGTTTTTTCACTTCAGTTTCTCGCTTATTTTATGGCCATCAGTTCTACGTCAAAAATCAAAGTCGCGTTCGGCGGGATAATACCCCCGGCTCCTTGCGCACCATAGCCCATATCGGCCGGAATCGTCAGAGTTCTTTTTTCTCCCACCTGCATATCCAATAATCCCTTATCCCAACCGGCAATCACCATCCCTTGGCCAATTTGAAATTCAAACGGCGTTCCGCGGTCAAGACTAGAGTCAAATTTTGTCCCGTCAGTCAATTTCCCAGTGTAATGCACTGCAATCTTGTCGCCATTTTTAGTCTTCCGCTCCCCGGACCCGGCAGCGGTAGTTTTAATTTCCAATTCCATAGGTTTATTATTTTTAATTAATTGCTTATCTTGATTAACTTTATCTATCGGATGATTGAAAAAGAATATTATTCCTCCCAAAAGAATAATTGCCACCAGCAGTCCCACTATTTTTTTATTCATGCGCATAGCTTATTTTTTTATCTTCCTATTATACCACACCTTTCCAATCCGCCTATCTTTTTATAATTTAGGCAATATTTGATTCATGGCGTCCTCATCCTTGCATTTATACTTATTACTCGGGGTATAAAAATCTTTATTAGGACCGTAACAACCCTCATTTTGATGATTAAGCACAGCTAAATAGGGCAGCATGAACCCGGTATTGCCCGTATTAAATTTAGCATATAAATTTTGCAGAGTCTGCATTCGTATTTCTTGAGTCATTCTGGCAAATTTTCCCATATCATCCCAGACCAGACCGCTCCAATCCAGATGCAGGAAAACATTATTCGCCTTGGCGCTATAGCGCTTGTCCCACAGCAAAGCCCAACAACTGGCAAAATTACTGGAGCAGGGCTGATCCTCCACCTGACCGGCCACATCTATGCCCACCCCTCCCTCGATATAATCAAACATCCGCAGATAGGGCTCATCCACAATATCATCTGTCTGTGCCCCCACGATAATTTGCATGTTTTTCTCCTGGGCATATTGCCGCATATCCGCCAGGATATTTTTCATCTCCGTTTCTTGGAAGTTATGCTTTTCATCTTGCAGTTGGATCTGGCCGAACAGAAAACTTTGGATCCCAATATCCATCGCTCGCTGAGTAATCACTTTGAGATAGCGCCGATACTCTACATTCCCTACACTCGGAATGCAGGTGTCCGCTCCCCATCGGCCTTCCGTTCCTTCCCGACACATTTTTTCATAATGATATTTTTTTCCATCTACTGCATCCTCATATTTTTTTCGCGTGGAAATTGCTTCCGCAATAAACATCCCATACACTACCGGTTGCAATTTAACATTTTCCATAATACTTTCTGCTTCCTTGAAGTCAGGCACGCGCAACCACGTTTCCAAAGCACGATGCAGATAAATGCAATTTGAACGATTAAACATAGCGGTTATTTCTTTAGTTTTTTCTCCATAACCCGATAACAAGCCATCCGCCACACAACCATTACTTCGGATTTTTCGCATGGAAATTGGCCCGGGAGCAAAATGCCACACTTGGCCATCCTTTTCTCCCGGAAAAAAATCGGTTGCTTCCGGAAGATTCCTTTTTGGAGAAATTAATTTCGGTTGGACACTATCAAAAACAATTTTGCTCGAAAAACTGAGAGCATACCAAGCAAAGCCACCACTCAAAACAAGCAACAACAAAACTACTCCCGCAAAAGGCACTGGCTTTTTCCAAATGGAAATTTCTTTTTGATTATTTCTAAATATATACATAAGCGTATCTAGTATACAGGTAAATACAACTTTTGACACGCTTTATTCTTGTCCCCATAAAAAAATCCCTTGTCAGGGAAATTTCTAAATACCAACTAAGCAATTTATTTTTTCCTATTTCCTCGCAGCAAGGAACTATCCGGGCAAAAATCATTCTTTATCCGCAAATATCACTAACCGCTGAGAAAAACTCTTTTCGGCTTTATTCCAAATTCCTTCACAGGTAATCAAATTGAGATGAGCCCGCTCGTCGTCTGAGCTAAATACCTCTATGGCGTCCGCGTTTGGGTCATAATTGCGGCTTTCGCGCACCACAAAGGTAATTATCATTCCTTTATCATCCTCAATATACAATTTATCGCCTTTATTTAATTTATGCAGGTCATCAAATACTGACCCCTGCCCGTTTTTCCATTTTCCATAATGCCCTGCGATAACCGCACTACCTTGCTCTCCAGGGCGAGTTCCGAGCGCATACCAAGCCACATTGTCCGGGCCTTTCGGCGTGTCCATCGATCCGGCAGCCGTAAGTCCTAGCGACTCAATGGCAGCATCCACCCCAATCCCGGGAATCTTGAGCCGCACCGGCAAATTGATATTTTCCACTTCCTTATCAACCAAACTAGCGGTATCTGCCGGCGGCTCCGCAATATTTTGCACTGGCTGTTTAAAATTAAAATAAACCATCAGTGCCAGCACAAATATTGCTCCACCAAGGATGGCTATTAGTAGTATTCGGAGCGATATTCTTTTTAAAATCTTCATATATAAATGGAAAAGTCAAACCAATGCTGGTTTGACTTTCCTGACTTTTAATCGACAGGGGATATTTTCACTAAGAGCCTGTTCATAATCTCTCTTTCGTCGCGAGAGATTGTAATTTCGAGCGAAAATTGTGAAAAATGAGGAGGAATATCTGGATATTTCGACGAGTTTTGAACAATTTGCAGCCGGAATTTCAATTTCGCAGCAGAATACGGAGATTATGAACAGGCTCTAACCCTTTAGAATGAGAACCAGCTCATTATCTGCATCCACAAGCTGCTATCCGCTTCATCAGGATTAGATCCCGCGTTAGGGAGACCAGGAGTTGAAACGGTAACCTTAGCTGTATCAGTATCTTTTATTCTCTCTCCATTAGCCGTTCCTTTGGCAGTGACAGTATTAGTCTCAGTTTTCTTAACTTTTTTAGTACACTCATATTTCCATTCTTCAGTTACATCTAGAAGATTATCATTATTACTATCACCAGAATCATATTTTACGTCATCACATTTATCGTCTTTGACTGAGATGTCACTCAACGCAACATCCCCTTCATTAGTAACCTTATAGGTGAAAGTGACTTTCTTTGGCCCAGAATTTAATTTATAATCACTGGCTGTTTTTTTAACTTTAATATCAGAGCTCGTAACTTCAGTTTCGTTCACAGATCCATTCGTCAACTCGTCTGAAGAGGTTGCACAGGTTGACTTGGTAATTGTATTTGAATCCAATGTAACAGCACCGTTTCGCGCTAACGCTCTACCGTTATTTATAGTTGCACCTGTATTCAATGTAATAGATGTCAAAGCTAGAATATTTCCCTTGAATTTTGTAGTCGTTCCCAGTGTTGCTGAGCTGCCAACTTGCCAAAAGACATGACAAGACTGAGCGCTATTAATCAAACTAACTTTACTGCCCGAAGCTGTGGTGAGAGTAGAGCCCATTTTAAAAATAAAAACAGCATTAAGATCTCCCCCGCCATCAAGTGTTAATGTTCCGGTTAATTGTGCGGAAGAATCAAAACAATAGACACCCGGCGTAAGAATTTTTCCTCCCAAATCTTGTCCAGTCAAATTGTGATCACATGCTTGGCCACTAGCATTGATATAAGCCGCTGTTAAATCAACTTGAGCCTGAATTGCTACTGCGTCATTTGAATGTGTTGTCCCACTAGTTGTGCCTGGTGGAAAACCCGTAATTGCAGAGCCGGCTGATACACCCAAATCGCCGGTTAACACACTCGAGCCAGTGTTGGTAACTGTGGAACCACCCAGAACAGCAAAGTTACCTGCAGTCAAAAGAGGTACCTGAGTTGCAGCCTTAACTGATTCAGTTAAGCCAAACATAAGTACCATAGCTACGGTGACTATTAAAAACCGATTGAGCTTTTGCATATATTTATTTTTTATAAATTATAATTCAAAAAAAAATTGCTCTTTGAACTCTATTTAAATTATACACCTATTCTGTTTTAATAGCTAGTGCGAGTCTAGTCCAATACAAGATAAGCCTGAACGGGATACCCATTCCAATACAAAATGAGCCCGAATAAGAAGTTTTTTATTTTAAATTCATTAGAATTGCGCCAAGCAGGCCAAAACCGATTCCCGCCATTTGTATCGTAGAGATAGTTTCTTTGAAAAATATCATCCCGATGATCGCGCCAAATATTCCGTAGAAAATAATAAATAGATTGGCATAGATAGCCAATTCGCCTTTGGATATGAAAATAAATATCGCAATGAATATTCCGATTAAATACAGGCCGTAGACCAAGATCATCCATGGGTCCTTGATAATATTGAAAAAAGATTGACCCGCGCTAATTTTTTTTATCAATGAATCAGCAATAATGATAGTTGTTGCTGAAATAATTATTAACGCAAGTCTAAGTAGGTATGTCATGTGAAAAATATTCCTTATTTATTTTACTATTCTAACGTAATTTATCCATAAACTCAAGCGAGGACTTGGCATTACTCGCGAGCGACGTGGCCCGTTCGATTCCCCATCCCTCTAATAAAATAAAAATCCCTAGGATAAACCTAGGGATTTTTAAATTTTGAGCGGGTAGGGGGAATCGAACCCCCCTCCTCAGCTTGGAAGGCTGATATAATAGCCACTATACGACACCCGCTTGTTTCAATTTTAAATTTCCAATTTCGAATTTTAAATCAAATCCTAATGCTATAATTTTTAATTTCGAAATTCCTTCAAAATTATAAATTCAAAATTGTCCATTTGTCGGGGCGCCGAGACTCGAACTCGGACTACTTGGTCCCAAACCAAGCGCGCTACCATTACACAACGCCCCGTCTTTCTATATTAGCTACTTATAGATATTACATTCATTTCCCGCTTTCGTCAACAAGTAACTTCCTATTGGCAACCCAAGTCTGGAAGCAAAAATCCTCTCAATGCGCGAGAGGATTCTTGCTAAAAAGATTCTGTCTATTTAACAGCTTCTTTTAATGTTTTTCCAGCGGTAAACTTGGGCACTCGCATAGCGGGAATTTCTATCTTGGCCTTGGTCTGAGGATTGATCCCCATTCGAGCTGCTCTTGCAGAAACCTTAAATGTTCCGAAACCGGTTAAAGCTACTTTATTACCAGCTTGCATACCCTTGGTAATTTCTTCAATCAAAGTATCAATCACTAATTCCACGTCTTTCTTTGATTGTTCAGTTTTTGTGGCGATGGCGCTAACCAAAGCATCTTTATTTACATTTATCATAATTTCACCCGCCTTTCTAGTTTTATTTTAAATCCACAGAATTATTACTGCTCCTCTATTATGCTTCTTTTGCCTGAAATAAGTCAAATTAGTTATCCACAGCCCACCACGCTTATCGAGCCACTTCTGTCGCTCTGGTCTCCCGAATAACATTCACCTTGATCTCTCCCGGATATTTCAGTTCCGCCTCGATCTTATCCGCGATGGAACGCGCTAGCTTGATGGCGCCTAAATCATCGGTTTTATCCGGCTTCACAAATACCCGAATTTCTCTTCCGGCTTGGATGGCATAACTCTTCTCCACTTCTTCAAAAGAATTCACAACGTCTTCCAATTCTCCTAAGCGCTTTAAATAATTTTCCAAGGTATCTTTTCTAGCTCCTGGACGACTGGCCGAAATGGCATCAGCAGCCGCAATAATCATCGATTCCGGACTATCAAATGGATAATCCTCATGATGTGATTTCATCGCATCAATAATTTCTTTTCCAATATTGAACTTTTGTAAAATCTTGATGCCAATCTCCACGTGCGTTCCTTCCACTTCATGATCGATTGCTTTTCCGATGTCATGCAGCAATCCCGCTTTTTTTGCAATCGCCACATCCGCTCCCAACTCCGAAGCCAGCGCGCCTGAAAGATGCGCTACTTCTAGTGAGTGTAACAACGCGTTTTGTCCATAACTGGTGCGATAACGCAGTCTGCCAATGATCTGCACCAGTTTGGGATCCAGTCCGGCCACGCCCACATCATACACCGCCGCCTCTCCTGCCTCCCGAATTTTGTTATTAATTTCTTGCTTGGCAAATTCCACTGCTTCCTCAATTTTTGTCGGATGAATTCTGCCGTCTCCCAATAATTTTTCAATAGCAATTTTGGCGATTTCTCTTCGAATAGGATCAAAACCGGAAATCACAATCGCCTCCGGCGTGTCATCTACGATAATTTCAATCCCGGTTAATCGCTCTAACGTTTTGATGTTCCTTCCCTCTCTCCCAATAATTCTACCTTTCACTTCATCCGAAGGAATATTAACAGTACTTGTGGTCACATCAGCCGAATGGGAACCGGCATATTTTTGAATAGCGGAAGTCATGATGTCTTTCGCTTTTTTATTCAATTCCTCTTGCCCGGTAGCTTCCAGACTCTTGATTCTTTTCGCAATAAGATCACGATTTTCCTCCTCTGTTAGTTGCAATAAAACGTTCTTGGCATCTTCCTTGGACAGTCCGGCTATCTTCTCCAATCTTTTCAGTTCTTGTGCTCTCGTTTCATCCACTTCTTTTCTAATTTGACGGATTTCCCCAGCCTTTTTTTCCAGCAGCTCCCGCCCCCGCTCAATTTCCTCTATTTTTCCTTCTAAGGTCACTTCTCTTTTTTCCAGCCGTTCCTCGGAACGGGCTATTTTTTGTTCTCGCTCTTGCTCCTTCTTCTTGGCTTCTTCCAAGATATCCACAGCCTTGCCCTTAGCCTCAATAACGATTTCTTTGACCTTTTTTTCTGCCTCTTCTAAAGCTTTTGCCGCGTTACTTTCTGCTGTATTCAACTGCTTTTTGGCAATTGATTGTCTGGCATAATAGCCAAAAGATGCGCCTAAAAGCAAGCTTAAAGCGCCAATTATGATTTCCATGGTGATTTCTTCTATTCAGTTGATAAATAATATTAGCTATGCTCATGCTTCTTTTTTACTAATTTGCAATAATTTTACCATAGTTACTGCACCAAAAATTTATCAATAAATAAATCAGTTTAAACAAATTATTATGTTCTGTGCTTTATATCATTCAAAACACGTATTTTCCTTCCATTAGAAGGCTCGTGCCTTTCATAAATAAATATAATAGCCTATTGAAATCTTATTACATAGAAGGCTTTTTGTCAAAGATAACGTAAAATGGTATTATTCATACATAAATCCTCTAAAAAATTATTTTATGTTTAAGCCCGTCGTTTTAATCATTTTGGATGGCTGGGGAATCGGAACTAGTCCCCGAGGCAATGCCATCGCTGAAGCTAATCTTCCTACCATCGATAAACTTAATCATCGCTACCCCAATATAAGCATTCAAGCTTCAGGCATTTCGGTTGGATTGCCCTGGGGAGAATGCGGCAATTCCGAGGTAGGACACATCACAATTGGCACAGGGAAAATAATCTATCAAAGTCTGCCCCGAATATCGATGAGCATTCAAAATGGTACTTTTTATAAAAACCCGGCCTTTCTCCAGGCCATGGCGGATGCCAATAAACATAAAACTTCCTTGCATTTGATGGGGCTAGTGGGCACAGGAGCAGTGCATTCGCACACTGATCACCTCCATGCCCTGCTGGAAATGGCCAAGAGCCAGGGAGTAGCCAATGTTTTTCTACATATTTTCTCTGACGGACGGGATTGCGCTCAAGACTCCGGCGCTCAAGCTATTCGTGATCTACAAAAGAGAATGGCGGCTATCGGCATCGGAAAAATCGCTACCATTGGAGGCCGCTATTTTGGCATGGATAGAAATAACAGTTGGGATAAAGTTGAAAAGGCTTACCGCACCATGACACAAGGAGAGGATGTGGCCATTACCGACGTCGTCGCTTACCTGGAAGATTCTTACACCAAAGGCGTCTATGATGAATACATCGAACCGGCAGTAGTGATGCAGGAAGGTCACCCGGTCGCCACCATTCAAGACGGGGATTCCGTGATCTTTTTTAATTTCCGGGAGGATCGCGCGCGCGAAATCACCAAAGCCTTTACCCTGCCCGGCTTCATGAAATTTAAAAGAACTGAACTCAAAAACATCAATTTTGTAACCATGACCCAATACGAAGAAGGTCTCCCGGTTAACGTGGCCTTCCCTCCCCTAAAACTCACTGATTGCCTGGGAAATATCATTAGCCGCAACAAAAAAACTCAGCTACGCATTGCCGAGACTGAAAAATTTGCCCATGTGACCTACTTTTTCAATGGTGGACAAGAAGAAGCTTTTCCCAAAGAAGATCGTGTTATTATTCCCTCTAAAAATGTGGTGAGCTTTGATCTCGCTCCGGAGATGAGCGCCCTGGAGGTAACAGATACTGTTATTGAGAATGTAGAAAAAGAAAAGTATGATTTTATTCTAATCAATTACGCCAATGCGGATATCGTCGGCCACACCGGAAAAATGGAAGCTACTATCAAAGCCGTGGAAGCTATTGATCGATGCTTGGAAAGACTCATTCCCGCTGTGCTGGTCAAAAATGGTTGCCTGCTAATTACCGCCGACCATGGTAATGCGGAAGAAATTTCCAACAGCCTGACTGGTGAAATCAATACGGAGCACTCCGTTAATCCGGTGCCGGTGTGGTTGGTTACGGGAGAAAATCATCATCCGGAAAAGGACATCGCCGATATGGCTCCGCAAGGATTATTGGGAGACATCGCCCCCACTATTTTGGAGCTAATGGGCCTTCCTCAACCAGAAGATATGACCGGAGAAAGTCTCCTTCCCTTACTGCAATAAAACCACAAAAAAACCTATCTTTTGAGCAGATAGGTTTTTTTATTATGTTTTCTACACTATTTGATAATTTTATCCACAATGCCATACTTTTTCGCTTCCTCCCCTGTCATAAAATAATCCCGGTCGGTGTCTTGAGCAATTTTGGTTACGAGTTGCCCGGTGTGCTTGGCCATAATCTCATTCAGTCTTTTTTTCGTGCGCAGAATATGTTCCGTATGAATCATCATGTCAGTAGCCTGGCCCTGAGCACCGCCCATAACTTGATGAATCAACACTTCCCCATTAGGCAAAATCATCCGTTTGCCATTGACTCCGCCAGTTAGCAGCAAGGCAGCTGCAGAAGCCGCTAGCCCGATGCAAATTGTGGAAACATCAGCTTTCACATATTGCATCGTATCGTAAATGGCCAAAGCAGCCGTCACCTGACCACCTGGTGAATTAATATAGATTTTGATATCTTCTTTATTCGATTGTGAATCCAGAAAAAGCAGTTGCGCAATAATGCTATTAGCCACTCCGTCATCAATCGGACCGCTCAAAAAGATAATCCTGTCTTTGAGTAGTCGGGAGTAGATATCATACGCTCGTTCACCATAGCTGGTTTTCTCAATTACTGTCGGAATTAAGTACTGATTGTTAGTTGTATTTTCCATAATAATTAAATCACCAATAACCAAGAAACAAACATCAAACAAATTCCAATATTCAATCTTTCAATAATCAATTGTTTGTAATTTGAATTTTAGTCATTGTATATTATTTGGTTATTTTAAATCTTTTCGAGCATTTGGAATACTTCCTCATTTTCCAAAATGCTTTTGGTATGCGCGTATAGCCTTTCCATATCAACATTCTTTTCGAAATCCTTCACATTTTTATAATATTGCAAAGTTTTATTCATCTCCACTTCCACTTCGGCCGCGTCAATGGAAATTTCTTCCATCTTCACAATCTCGCGCAAAGCTAGGGCGGATTGTACTCTTTTTTCCGCTTGCGGTTCCCAATCTTTTTCCAGATCCTTTTTCTCTTTTTTCAGTTGGCCTAAATATTGTTCCAGGTTCATACCCATGGATTGAATTTGCTGTTCAAACTCGAGCATCATTTTATTCACTTCTTCCTTAACTATCACCTCCGGTAAATCCACCTCCACATACTCAACAATTTTATCCAATATTTTAGTTCTTCTTTCTTCCTTATGCTTTTCTTCTTTTTCTTCCTTAATCCCTTTTTCAATATTTGTCTTGAGCGCTGCCAAGTCCGCGAAGTCTCCCAGTGATTTAGCAAAGTCATCTCCGATTTCTGGCGTCTGTCTTTCTTGCACCAATTTTACTGTCACTCTGAACTTGGCTAATTTGCCGGCTAAATCTTTTTTGTGATATTTTTCCGGAAAGGTCAATTCAAATTCTTTCTCTTCTCCTTCTCGCATGCCGATAAGATTTTCTTCAAAGCCCGGAATGAAAACTCCCTTGCCAATCACCAAGGGATGATTTTTACTGGTGCCATTTTCAATCGGCACATTATCCACCAGCACGACAAAATCAATTTCCACGCTATCATCCTTGCCGATAGCCCGACTAACGGTGACCAACTTCACTCGGCCATTGGCCAAATTTTGTAACTCCTGAGTAATTTCTTCCTCTGTCACTTCTAGTGATTTGGCAGCCATTTCCTCATTCACTTTCTTGACCGCCTTCTTATAGGCATCTTTCACTGTGGCGCTCGGCATCACCGCTACCACCACTTTATAAACCAAGTCTTTTCCGGTTTCTATTTTTTCAATTTCCACTTTAGGACTACCAATCACATCGATTTTTTCCTTAACAATGAAGTTCACATAACTTTTTTGCACGGCTTTTTCCGCTGCGTTGCTCAAAATCATCTCTTCTCCCACTTTTTGCGCCACCATATGGCGAGGAGCTTTTCCGGGACGAAAACCCGGAATCTTGATTTCTTGCGAAATTTCGCTAGCCGCCAAATCCAAATATTTTTCCCATTCCTTCCATTCGATGATCACCTCAAATTCCACTGTTGATTTTGGTAATTTCTTTATCATTATTTTATCTAGAAATTTAAATTAATTATTCAATGCTTCCGTCAGTTGCGGCACGATTTGTTTTTTTCGAGAAACCACGCCAGGCAAAAACATTTCATTATTCGTTATTTTCCCAGCGAAAATTTTCACTGCCAATGTCTGCTCTTTTTCTCCCACCAAATATAACTGGCAATTCTGCTTGAGAATATCCACAACCATAAAGAAAATGTAATCTAGCTTGACTGCCTCCTTCTCATGACGGAGCGCTTGCATAATTTCAGTTTTCTTTGCAGAAACACTTTCTGGTAATGTCGTCTCCCATGTCCCGACGCCAACATTATATTTCCCCATTTCAAAGGTCTTATAATCAATGCGAATAATATCCTCCACGGAAATTCCATCCAAACTTGATTTTGCCGCAAACATTTCTACCACAAAACCATTCACATCCATCTTGGCTATTCCGTTGAGTTTTTCCAATAAATCTTTGTCTTCAATGGTCGTTGTCGGTGAAGTCAGATTCAATGTATCTGATAAGATACCCGCCATCAACAGCTGAGCTATTTTCTGTGAAAGCACTACCCCGTTCTCAAAAAACATCTTGGCCAGCAAAGAAGCGGTGCTCCCAACCGGTTCTACTCGACAAAAAATTGGGGCTTCCGTCTTGAGAGACAGCTTGTGATGATCGATGATGTGACTCACCTTAGCATAATCCAATTGATCAAAGCTCTGTGATTCTTCATTATGATCCACCAACATAACTGTTTCATCCTCCTGAAGTGCCGTCACCAATTCTGGCATGGCAATGCCCAGTTTTTTGAGAATAAATTTTGTCTCATTATTCGCTTCGCCGGCTCGCTTGGCCACTGTTTCAAAACCAAGCTTCGAGAACAATTCTTGCGCTGCGATAGCGGAAATAACAGAGTCTGTATCTGGATTTTTGTGCCCTACAATAATTACTTTTTTCATTTTTTGATAATGCTGTTAATAATTATTTATTAGACCTATTCTTCACTCGGAACTTCTTCGGCAACCTTTTTTGTTTTCTTAACAGGAGCGGCTTTTTTCTTTTTAACTTCCGTTTCCACCTCCACAATTACCAATTCTTCTTTCTCATTTTCTTTTTCATTTTCAAGCGGAGCTTCTGCAACAGGTTTGACTCCCACAATATCAATCTTCCAACCGGTTAGCTTGGCTGCCAAGCGCACATTCTGCCCTCTCTTGCCAATCGCCAAAGACAACTGGTCTTCCGGCACGGAAACAGTAGCCTCCTTGCTCTCTTCGCGAATCTCCACTTTCAGCACTTTGGCCGGAGCCAGCGCTGCACCGATGAATTTTGCCACATCTTCATTCCATAAAATAATATCAATTTTTTCCCCTCCCAATTCATCAATAATAGCTTGCACGCGGGTGCCTTTTTGTCCGACGCAAGAACCGATTGGATCAATACCGGGCTCCGCTGAAAATACCGCCATCTTGGTGCGGTCCCCCGCTTCTCGAGCAATCGATTTGATTTCCACCGTGCCGGCAAAAATCTCTGGCACTTCCAATTCAAACAGCTTGCGCACCATCTCAGCGTGAATGCGACTCAAGGTGATGCCTGGGCCTTTGGAACCCTCTTCCACTTTGGCTAAATAGACTTTCAAGCGTTGTCCGATGCGATAATTTTCTCGTTGCACTTGTTCAGAGGGAAAAAGAATGCCTACTGATTTTCCCAAGTCAATGAAGACATTGCGACCCTCAATGCGTTGCACGATGCCGGCAATGATTTCGCCTTCTCTGTTTTTATACTCCTCAAACATCGAATCTCTTTCCGCTTCTCGAATTCTTTGAATGATTACTTGCTTGGCCGTTTGCGCCGCCACGCGACCGTAGTCTTGGTGCTGCTCCAATTCAATTTCAATGATTTCGCCCAACTGCGCATCTTTCTTGATGGCTTTCGCTTCAGCGAGCAGTAAATCTCGTTCGAAATTATAGCGGGGTAGCTTCTCTTCATCAGAGACAACAACAACTTCTTCCACTTTTTTTGACTTATTGATTTCTTTTTCATTCTCCTCTCCTTCTTCCTTTTCTTCCACAAATTCGCGCATGGTTTCATCCACCACTTCCTTTACTAAGAAAAATTTACTGTTACCGGTTTTTTCATCAAACACTGCCTTGATGTTTTGGCCTTTTTTCCCATAATCTTTTTTATAAGCAGCCGCTAAAGCCGCTTCGATGGTTTCAATGACTTTCTCTTGAGAGATACCTTTTTCCTCACACAAAGCTGCGATTGCACTGCCAAAATCCCCCATGCGATTGGCTTGAGTATCTTCGGCAACGGTTGTTTTTTTTCTTACCATACTGTTGTGTTATTTATTTAATTTCTTATTTAGAGCTTGCTCGTAATCTCATGCCTTGATAAAATATTCTAATTTAGAGCGAAAACCGTGAAAAGTGAGAAGGGCTATCGAGATAACCCGACGAGCTTTAAGCGGTTTGCAGCCTAAATTAGGATATTTTAGCAGGCAAGCTTTTTTTAGTTTTAATTTAGCGTTGAGATTATGAACAAGCTCTGAGTTTTCAAAAAATAAAGCCCGCTCGCGCGGACCATCACCTCATCAAAACTGTATCTTCAGTATAGCAGAATCTCGGTTTTTGTCAATCGCACAATTTGCCAGGCCTCAAAAAGCTTGGCTTTAGGAACACTTTTTTTCACACTCGAAAAGCCGAGCTTTAATAACCACTCCAGCACTGACCATTGGTTGTTTTGAAGATTCCAAAAATCCCACTCCCATTTCATCCCTCAAATTAGCCAAAAACTGCACTGCCATTGACTTTCTTCCAAAAATGTGCTAGTATTATAAGTTATCAGGAATCTACCGGTACCGAGCCGATAACCGACTCGTACCTTAAAAATTAAATACCCACAAGGAGAAAATTATGGCTGATACAAGGAATAATGCCACGGGAAAAAACGAGGATAAGAGTGCTAACCCTGCAACTGACAAGAAAAGCGGTGTTGTGAAGAAAATCATAGGAGAGGTGGCAGAAGCTGCCGCAACAGGCGTGTTCGCAGGGGGAGTTATGAGTCTTATTAAAAACCTTATGTCCCATCCGGATATTCACGAAGCTGTCAAGGAAAAGCTGGTTGAGATCCTTAAAGGCGGGAGAGGAAGAGGTGATGAATCAGTTTTTTTTACTTCTCTGGTTAGCCTAACGGGCATATCCCTTGATGATAAATTACTTTTTCTTAAAAAGCACTATGAAATGAACAATCCAGATTTTGCAGGAAAAAGCCCTGAGGAAACGCAAAGACTAAAGCTACTCTATGATAGAGCCAAAGGTCTCGTATTTCTCATGGCGGAAGATAAAACTGCGAATGAAAAAAACCCAAATGAACGTTTTATTTTCGCTAACCAACTCTGGTATGGAATCTTCCTTGGAATAACAAAGTGCCCTGATGAAAATTCCAAAATGGACTTGCTCGAAGAAAGAATTATCCATTTCGGAAAAAACAACCAAGAAAACATCACTCTTGGGGAAGCTGCAAAGCCAGTTGTTGGTTTTGTGAAAAATTTATTCAGCGAAGAGACGTCTAATGATGTCGCTCGTCGAATCCGAGAAGCCAAACTACGAAGAAAAGCAAGGAGATAAGTTATGCAAATAGCAGCTATTGTAATCGGGATAATCGTACTCCTGTGTCTGCGCCCCGTTCAAAATTTGATCGGCGAGGTGTACATTTTTTTTCTGGATCATGCTCCTGGCGTGGGAGTTGTAATCGCCCTTGTAGGAATTCTAGCGCTTACGCTATTCCTATTGGGAATTCCATTTTGGACAGTCTACGGTGGGATGATTTCTACCCTGTTTGTTATTGGGACACTCTCCATCTGGATCACACCATTGAGATGGGTCTTCAGTACAATATTAATTCTTGGTGTGGTTATCTACCTAGGCGGAAAAGTTTTCCCCCCTATGGAAAATTACATCACAACAAACTTCCCCGCCTACACAGAGTGGCGGAATAATGAGAAGAAGCTCGTCAACAATAAGTTGGAGGAAAGGAGTATCTCTATCAAAAAGGAGTTGCTCAGCTCAGAAGTAAGCAAGGGAACGTTCGGAACATTAACCGAATCCTCTCTCGCTTACGACGAGACCGGTACCACCATCGACAATCTCCAGCTCCTCAAGGGACAATGCATTATGTCTCTTGGTCTTCAGAGCAAAGCTCAGTCGGAAGACCCAGCTGGGAGCGGAACCGAAGGAATGGCCTACGTCCTCATCGCCAATGAACACGGCGATTTCGTGAAAAGTCGGTCGGCCCTGGTGCCCATTCGCAAGATTAAGTGGGAGCCCAATAAGAAAGAGGCTGCGAAAAAGGTTGAGCCGAAAAAACTCGACCCGTCTCCAGCCGAAACTGTGTTTGTTCCAACCGCCAGACTTCAGTTCAAACAAACCAGAAGATCTGGAGAGAATGTTTATTTCCTGGTGAAAAGCATTCACAGAACTAAAGAGACACTCTCTATTGAATGCGAGGATGGTCTCCAATTGACTGGCACAGGATTCGGAGACCAGCAATATGCAGGCAGGTGGACTCAGGGCAATAATAACTCTGGCCACTTTACCCTGAAGTTCATTGATGCCAATAGTGCGCCAGGAGGCACCATTGGCCAAAAAGAGGGAGACAATCTCCTGGAGTTATACCCGCTATAGCCGCAAAAAAAAAGGCGTTCCTCGAGATTCTCGAGAAACGCCTTTTATATTTTTCCAAAAATATCAGAATAACCAACTACCGCAACATCGTGTCGATGAATTGGAGAATTACGAACGATCCTAACACTATTATTATACCAATGATGGAATTTTTCATAGCATTCTTAGCTTTTTCCACAGTTTTATCATCACCTGAAGACATAATATAGATGGCTCCGGAAATCACAAAACTAATCAATGCCACAATCCCAATCACACTCAATAACCAGCTAAAGAATTTATCTACAATAGGGTAGATCAATTGACTAGTTAAGCCAGTTTCAGCTGTAGTAGGAATATCAATACCAGTGACTGCGTCAGCTCCCCACACCATCACAGGAAGAGTCATTATGAAGATAGCAAAAGAAGCTAGCCAAAATTTATTTTTCTGTAACATTACTTTTATTAAAAAATTAGAACGTGGAGTAACCATTTAACATATATACCACTGCTTGAATAATTACATAGCCAGATAAAGCTACTACTACTCCGATGATAGAATTTTTCATAGCATTCTTGGCAGACTCCACGGCCTTGTCATCGCCCATGGCCAAAATATATTTAGCGCCGGCAATCACGAATCCAATAATAGAAACTAGGCCAATGATAACTAAAAGCCAATTTAATATACCTTCAATAATATCTGTGATATGCCCTACAGGAAGACCATAATTACCCGGAAGCGCCCATGCGCCAAAAGAAGTCACGGGATAACCTATAGCCATAATGGTAAGGAAAATTAGTATATTTTTCTGCAGGGTTTTTCTTTGCATATTTTTTTTATATTTATTTAAACTTGTTTTTATTATACCACAATTATTTTTTTAAGCAAAAAAAAACAGCCTGTGGATAACTGACTGTTTCTTTTTTTGTATCTAAAACTAGTAGGTTGTGACTTGTCCGCCCAACATTGTTTGAGCCGCCTTGATCACTACCATACCCAGAATAGCCACAATCACACCAATAATAGAATAGAGCATAGCATTTTTCGCCTTTTCCGCCTTGGTTTCGTCACCGGCGGAAATCAAATACAGGATACCAGCAATCGCAAAACCAATTACGCCAAAAATTCCCACCAACACTAATAGCCAATTCATGATGCCGGTAACAATCTGTGTAATAGTTCCTTCCGGTAACAACGTGCCGGTAGGCGGCGTAAAACCGGCAGCCAAAGAAACCGTCGCTGGAATGGCCATCAAGGCAGCTATCGCTACAGACAGAGAAGCTTTAATTTTATTTTTCATATTGCACCTCCCATCTAGATTTATTTTTATTTTCTTCTATTTACAGTATATACTACTTTTCTCTTTTTGGCACTATTAGATCTCTTGCATAATAATTCCCTACTGCAATTTCCATATTTTGGTTACGCAACTTATTACGCAAGAGTTCTACTTAAAAAATTTGGCGATTTGAGTAACAATCGTCAAGGCTCCTAGAGCCACCACAATGCCAATCACCGAAGCAGTGATTATCTTCTTACCATTCTCTGCTTTTTTATCATCTCCATAGGCCGTAAGATAGAACGAACCGCCCACAACCATTCCAATCAGACTTAATATTCCCACCACGCTCAACAAAAAATTCAAAGTATTCAAAATAATAGCTCTCAATGTGATCGCACCAGAAATAGTAGTCGTATCCAAGCCATCCTTCTTCCCACCCAGAATGGTGATAATTTCGCTCAAAAATGACGGCGCTGCCAAAGCAATCGCCAAGCCAATCATGGCGGCGGTAATCGTCCCTTTGGCAGTGGTCATTTTCTTTTCGTCTCCGGCAGACAAAATATACATTATTGCTCCAATGACAATAAACAACACTGCCACGCTCACCAAAATTCCACGCAAGTTTGTCATAAGAGCATTCACTACCGCAGAAACAGTGGTGAATTTGATTGGGTTGACGAAGGTAGCTCCACTACTAGTAGTTGTTCCTTCTCCAGAAGTGCCACTACCACTAGTTGTTCCTGGGCAACCTGCACTCGCACAGTCCACTTTTGTAAATCCAGGGGAACACGTTGTGCCCTCAACAGAGCCGCATCCAGCACTACTTTGACAGCATATGGTTGCCTGCGCCGGCTGACTAATCACAAGATTGAAAGTTAATACCAAAAATACCACACTCGCACTGATAAAATACTTTTTCATTTTAATTTATTTTTTAAAAAAATTATTACTCGCCTAATCAAAAATTGTCTAAGATGTTAGTTATTTGGTGCACTTGAATTTAAACACGCTCCAGCCCGCATTTTTATCTGATCCTAACCCTAAATCAGTCTTGGCTGACATCACCCACATCATCGTCACATTCACAATCAGCCAGGCTCCCAACACCACTGTAAAACCAATCACACTGGCTTTGGCAAAGTTCTTCGCCGATGTCATCATGCTTTCATCTCCCGCCGAAATAATATACATCACCCCGGAGAGAAACAAGCCTGCTAAAGTGATGACGATTAGAATCGATGTCAGATAGCCGGTTAATGTCTGAAAGCCCACCACTAAATCACACAGTGTGCAGGCACTACCTCCGCTCTTTCCACATTTCACCAAACCACCTGAATAATCAGATGCAATTGTTACGGGACCAGTTATTGTTCCATCACCAACCATACACGTTCCATCCGCCTTTCGCATGCCAGCGCTCCCATCAGGCATAGTACATGCCTCACCTGCCGCAGCTAGTGCGCTGTTGGATGCGAAATGAAACATTCCTACGGCCATAACAGCCAGCCCCACTAATAATAATCCTTTTGCCATCCATTTTTTCATATTATTCTTTTGATTTTTCAAAAAATTATCTGCCCATCATCTGCGTCACCGCCGCCGCTGCCGAACGCAGACCATCCGCCACACTCACCTCGCCATTATTTATTTGCGTAATCAGCTGGGCAAACAAAGCCTCAATAGCATCTGGTGCAATCTGGTACCAATTTTTGGCGATCAAATTTCCGGATGCAAAAACTCCATACACGGCGTCCGTCTTCTGCGTTTCCAACAAATCTCTTCTGGCCGCCGGCTTCTTGGTTTTTTCCATATAATCCTTCGCTGGATCCAATTTAGCCTGTTCGGCTGTCATCTTGCTTATGGCAGCATTGGCTGCATCCAGTGCCGGGTCCTGCTTAGTAGTCATATAAGTCAGCAATTTCCAAGCCTCTTTCGCCCGGATATCATTGGTGACCAGCTTAGCCGGATCCATGTTTCCCGTATCCGGTGTTCTGGTTTTCGCCACTGCAAAGCCCCAATAATTAGCAAAATTCACTTGTTTAGTGTTAGGAAATTGAGGCACGGGCGCTACAGCATAATTCAACTTCGGCGCTTTTCCGTTCAAAACATCAATTTGCCAAGAATAGTTGAACATCATCCCAAGTGTTCCTTCACTGAAAGCATCAATGGAATAATGCAATCTTGGGTTCCAAGTATAGGGCACGGTTTGTGCACTTCGATTCGCAAATTGCGTATAGAAAGTCAAAGCGTTTTCCCCGGGAGAAGAGCTTTTTCCGCCACTGCCCGCATATTCAGCAAAAGTCGCTTTATGATTTTTCACATCTACCATCTCCGTGCCACGCTGTAGCATCAACAGGTTTAGCACATCCGTAGGTCTGTTTATATTAGTAAACGTTCCCATGGCTGCCCCCGATTGAATGATTTGGCTTTGGACATCCAACTTCGTCAATTTCCCGGCATCCGCAACAAACTCATCCCAATCCTTAGGCGGAGTGGTAATACCAATTTCATTAAAAAGATCTTTATTATAATACAACCCTAACGAATCCACACTCAAAGGCAGAGCATAAATATTTCCGTCGAGAACAAAATCATCTGCTACCACATCCACAAATTCATTACGCACTTTTTGCTCCGTTACCACGTCCGCTGGGGCAGGATAAATCTTATCCTTGAAACTCGGAATCCAATTATTATGCACTAAAAAAATATCTGGACCCTGCCCGGAAGCCAGCGCGTCTATCAATTCCTTCTGATAGGAATCCGTGGTCATTTTCTTGTAGGTGATATTGCGCACATTCGGATTTTTTTTCTTATACGCCTCAAACATTGCTCCATAAGGATCATCGTTTTCAAAAAGACCCCATATTTCTAGATTAATCGCATAAGGATTCGGGTTTGTTTGCTTGCAGCCGCAACCAGACAAGCTTACTGCTGCCATTGCTAAAAAAAACAACACTGATATTTTTTTTATATTTTTCATAATTCGATATACATTTATAAATTTTTTCTATTTAACCAGTACTAGGCCGTAATGAAAATCGCTCACGGCAATTTCTTTCAAAACACTCATGCCTGCTTCCTGAATTATCTCCAACAAAGCTTCCTTGGGTATGCGCAAACTTCTATCCGGACCAATGGAAAAGTCCTTATTATCCCATTCGATAACAAGAATCTTTCCTCCCACTCTAAGCACTCGCTGAGCCTCTCTGACTATCATTCCCTTGTCCTTGTTTTGAAAAAGCATGCCTTTCATAATCACCCAATCACAACTCCCCTCTTTCAAGGTTGATCCGCCTTCTTTTTCCAAGTTCACTCTTTTGGTAACAATATTAGTCAATCCCATTGTTTTAGCATAGCCGGCAATCATCTCCAAGCTTTGTGGCAAAATATCCAACGCATGCACCAATCCGTTTTCTCCGATTTTTTTTGCAACCGGCAAAGAAAAATATCCTCCCCCGCAACCAAAGTCCGCCACCACCGATCCTTCCGCTATTCCAATCTCTCCAATAATAATCTCCGGTTTGATAAATTTAACCGCGTACGCTTGATTTTTTTGAAACTCTTTTTCACTATTATCTTCCATTTTTAACATATCCAAAGTGGGGTTATTTTTTATAACTTTATTTTACAACAAATTTTTCTTTTCCACAAATTGAATTGGTTGATATTATCTTCCCACTAGTGTAAATTATATATGAGGCCTATCGCGTAATAGGTTTCTTGTATTAATATTTTAGGAGGGTTGGCAGAGTGGTCTAATGCGCCGCACTCGAAATGCGGTTGGGAAGAAATTCCCTCACAAGTTCAAATCCTGTACCCTCCGCCCATTCTTCTTTACACTAAAGCCTATTAATGCTAGCCTTAAATAAAGTTAACTATTTTTTTATGTCCATAATATCAACCTTAACTACCCAATCCTTGGTTTTAATTAATACCATCCTACTGGTATTTATTTTGCTGCTTTTTATTTGGACCATTTTTCTCCATAGAGAACTGGGTAAACTGAAGCAAAGGAGTCTTGATTTTTTCAGTGGCAATGAAGTAAAAAATATTGAGGATGTCATTATTAATCATTCTAAATTGCTCAAAACCCTAGACAAAGACATCCAGGAGTTGTATAATATCTCCAATCAAATAAACATCCTTTCTCATAAAGGTCTACATAAATTTGCTATGCTGCGATTCAATCCTTTTAAGGAGGTGGGCGGTGATCAAAGCTTTGCCCTAGCCTTACTCAACAGCAAAAATACCGGTTTAATTCTCTCTTCTTTGTATACGCGAGAAGGAACCAGAATCTATGCCAAGACCCTTATCAACGGCCTATCGGAAAAATATCCCTTAACCGAGGAGGAAAAAGAGGTTATCCGACTAGCTAATTTAAATGACTCTAAAAAAATAAACTAAATGATAGATAGTAAAAACAAGACACTTATTATTCCCGCCACCATTACCGTAAGAAAATTCAGTGAAATTCTCAAGCTCCCATTGGGAACTGTTATTACCGAACTGATGAAAAATGGCATTCTGGCCACCATCAACGAAAAAATTGATTTCGAAACCGCTTCTATCATTGCTCAAGATTTGGGATTCGAATCCCAAGAAGAAGTGGTGGAATCCGGCGAGACGATGACACTGGAAAAAATGCTTGACCAAATCAAAAAAGACGCTGAAACTGGGGAAAAACTGCAAAAAAGACCGCCGATTGTCACTATTTTGGGTCATGTTGATCATGGAAAAACCACTCTTTTGGATACTATCCGCAAATCCGGCGTCGCTGCCAAAGAATCCGGCGGCATCACGCAACACATCAGCGCCTACCAAGCCAAAAAGAAAGGCCAACTCATCACTTTCGTGGACACCCCAGGACATGCCGCTTTTAGTGCTATGCGAGAACGCGGCGTTTCTATTGCTGATATCGCAATTCTAGTAGTTGCCGCTGACGATGGCGTGCGACCGCAAACCAAAGAAGTTATTACCTATCTGCTCACTAAAAAAATTCCCACCATTGTCGCCATTAATAAAGTCGATAAGCCGGAAGCTAATATTCAAAGAGTTAAGCAAGAGCTGGCGGAAAATGGCATCCTCGTCGAAGACTGGGGCGGTCAAATTCTCTGTTCGGAAGTGAGTGCCAAACAAAATATTGGTGTGGATGGATTATTAGAAAATATCATTCTTCTTTCTGAAGTAGAAGATTTCAAGGCGGAATTCAAGCGAGACGCATTGGGAGTTGTGTTGGAATCCCATCTTGATCCGCAAAAAGGGCCAGTCGCTACCATCTTAATCAAAACGGGAACACTCAAAGAAGGTCAAGATATCATCGCCGGATCCGCCTATGGCCGAGTGCGCCGCATGGAAGATTTCTCCGGCAAAAGACTCTTGGAAGCCGGACCATCCACCCCTATCAGTCTTATCGGACTCAACACCACATCCAATACTAATGACATTTTGCAAGTAGTAGATGGCAAATCTCTGGCCAAAATGGAATCACTTCGCTTTGGAGAAAAAAATCAGAGTGCCAAATTCGGAGAAATCACCGCACAAAAAATTTATAAAACGATTGCCGATGAAAAAATACAAAAACTCAATGTCATTATAAAATCCGATGTCCAAGGGTCACTAGAAGCTATTCAACAGATTCTATCTGACATAAAGTCCACTGAAGTCGCCGTTAACTACATCTCTATTGGCGTGGGAAACATCACCGAATCGGATGTGCGCATGGCTAAAAATTCCAGTTCCGTTATTTTTGGCTTTAATATTGATGCTACCCCGGTAGCCAAAAGAATGGCCGAAGCCAATCAAGTGGAAATAAAAAGCTACAAAATTATTTATGAACTGATTGATGATATCAAGAACAGGCTCGTGGAAATGCTGCCACCCTCGATTGAAAGAACTGATCTGGGAAAAATGGAGGTGCTGGCTATCTTCAAGACCGGTAAGAAAGATATGATTGTGGGAGGAAAAGTTATCTCCGGAAAAATAGCCAAGAATTGTCTTATCGAAGTAATGCGTAATGATACCGTTATCGGCAAAGGGAAGTTGCAAAATCTGCAACAAAACAAAGTGGATGTGGATGAGGTGGTCAAGAATCATGAATGCGGCGTCACCTTTGACGGAGAAACTAAAATAAAAGAAGGTGATCGCTTAATTGGTTTTTATGAAGAAATCAAAAAGAAAACTCTCTAATCTTCTCTCTCATCACTATTACTCCAATGGAATGGTTTCTTGTTTATACGCTAACTAGAAACTATTTTGTTTAAATCCACTTTTTCCTCCATACATTAACTCTTATTATTCAAACTCCTATGAGCCTACGAATTTCCAAAATAAACGAACTCATCAAGAGTCACATCAACGAGATTATTGTCAAAGAACTCTCGCTTAAGAATGGTGTCTTTGTCACCGTCTCCAAGGTTGACACCACCCGCGATCTTCGCTATACTCGTATATTCGTAAGTATTTTTCCTGAAAAGGAAATTAACTACGCTGAAAAAACTCTTACGAAAGAACTCTACCGCATCCAAGGCGCCTTGAACAAAAAACTACAAATGCGCCCTTTGCCTAAAGTGCAATTTATTACAGATATGACAGAGTCCAAAGCAGATGTTATTGAAAAACTTCTTAAAGATATTAGCACTCAGTAGCTACGCTTAGTAGCTCATGATTTTTTCTTACTGAATGCTACTACCACCTACGCTAGTGAAAAACTTCAAGCAAGAATTTAATACACTCAATTTTGTCATCAAGGAATCCAAAAAGATTTTGCTTTTTGCCCACTCCCGCCCAGACGGTGATACGACCGGCTCCGTCCTGGCACTCAAAGAACATGTTCGTTCTTTAGGCAAAACAGTCGATATTGCTTGTTTTGATCCCATCCCGTCGTATTTAGAATCTTTTACTCAGGACAATTTTACCCATCCAGATGACCTACAATTGACTAGCTATGATTTGGTTATTGCCACCGACAGCGTAGAGCGCGGTTTTGATAAAATACATTCCACTTTTCAAGAAAATCAAGTTATTGCCCTATTAGATCATCACCCCGATATCACGCTCCAAGGAGATATCAATATTATTGATGCCACTTATTCTTCAGTTTGTGAAATCGTGTATGACTTTTTTCTTTTCCATAAAATTCCTATTAACCGCACCATCGCTACTGCGATTCTCATGGGCATCTTGTCTGATACCGGTTCTTTTCAACATTCCAACACCACTCCTAAAGTGATGGAAATCGCTTCTCAACTCTTGAAAAAAGGCGCCCCCCTAGCCAAGATTGTGCAACACTCTTTTTCCAACAAAAGCATCTCCACTCTCAAACTCTGGGGCAAGGCTTTCGAAAAAGCTAAAATCAATCCCGCCAATGGCATGATCACCTCTGTCTTGACCCAAAAAGACCTAGCCGAGTGCCAAGCCGGCACAGATGACATTGCTCAGGTCTCCGGCATCCTCAACACCGTCCCTGGCACCAAATTTGCCCTCGTGCTGTCCGAAAGAGACGGCGGCATCATCAAAGGTAGTCTGCGGAGCGAAGAATACAAGGGCGTGGATGTTTCTAAGATTGCCGCGCAGTTCGGCGGAGGCGGCCACAAACTCGCTTCTGGTTTTGAAATCAAAGGCAAAATAGTTGAAACTAAAGATGGATGGGAAATAGTCTAGGCAATTTTCAATTCACAATTTCCAATTTCCATTGAATTCCCAATGTATAAATTTTCAAACGCTCCCATTCTGCAAAATTAAAGTTTTTAAAAAAATCCGCGCCTTGGCGTTAGTGCGTTTCTAAATTCCAGATTATGAGCGTTAAGAAATTACCTACTAACAATCCCTTTTAGCGTCTTTCGGGAATTTTAGCAAATACTCTGAGAATTTAGACAGCACAAGCCGGCGCCGGCAGTTTCTTTTTGCCACTTTCTTTGCTGTCAAAGAAAATGGCACAATGAGTTTTTCTAGAAAGAAAAACTAGCGCTGTAATTTTGTGCTAGAATAATAGTATTACATACATAATAACAATACTATGAACATCGGCTGCCATGTCTCAATTGCCCAAGGAGTTTTTAATGCCCCACAAAGAGCGGCCGACTTGGGAGCGGAATGTTTTCAAATCTTCACCCGTTCTCCGCAAGGCGGCAAGGCTCCCACTCTCACAAAAGAAATTTTACAATCTTTCAAAATTCAAAATTCAAAATTCAAAATTTCTGCAGTATATGTTCATACGCCCTATTATATCAATTTCGCCTCCGCCGATAACCGTATCCGCTACGGCTCCGTTTCCGTGGTGCGTGATGAACTAGAACGCGCCAGTCTCTTGGGCGCCAAGTATGTCATGACCCACCTGGGCTCTGCCAAAGACCTGGGAGAACAGGCAGGGCAGGAAAAAACCATCGAGATGCTCAAGAAAATGCTGGAGGGCTATACCGGCTCCGCCCGCCTGCTGCTGGAAAACAGCGCCGGAGCGGGAGCCATCATCGGCGACGACCTGACTGAGCTAGCGCATATTCTAAAAGGCGTGGCCAACGAAAACATTGCCGGCATCTGCCTAGATACCCAGCATTCCTTTGCTTCCGGTTATGATTGGCGGGATTTTGCCAAAACGCTCAAACGCATTGACCAAGAAATTGGCTTGGAAAAAATCAAACTCATCCACGCCAACGACTCTCTCACTGAATGTGGTTCCAAAAAAGACCGTCATGCCCACATCGGCGAAGGCCTCATCGGCGCCGAAGCTTTCCAAAAAATTGTCGCTTTCGCAGAAAAAAATAATATCGATATGATTTTGGAAACTGAACACGAAAAAGTTATGGATGATATCGAACTGCTCAGATCTTTTCGCGGGAAATAAAAAAAGCAGCTAAATGTTCCTAGCTACTTCTTATCTACATCATTAGGTTCTCTTTTATTTTTTTCGAAAATTCCAACAACCAATCGTTTCCACATAACCATTAGTAAGTAAAAACTCATTGGTGAGATTCACCGTCCGTCGCCCAAGACATGGATTACATTTGCCTTCAGCGAAATTGGCACATTCTTTGCCACATTTCCCGCCATATTGACGAGCGTGTATAATCTGCATCTCCCTACTTTCCCAGGCCTGTTGCAAAGAAACGTCACAAATATTCCCCAATTTTACCCCTGTCGCGCCAATGCAAGGAAAAATTTCCCCATATTGCGTAACGTACAAATGATGCGCGTATCGATCACAAGCTGGGCCACCCGCATATGACTGCGTTATATTCCAGTCATTGCCATATTCCTCCCGGTCTATCTTTTGTAGCTCAAGCAACTTATCTCGGTAAAGCTCATCTTGTGTGTGCAGATTACAAGAAGCTCCCCGACCTCTTTTTAAGACACTGTCACAATCAAAAATAATATTATGCTCTCGACAAAAACGAAAAATACTCACGATCTCATCCAAGTTAGATAAACACTTTTCATCGGTCATTATTGATGTAACAAGCGCCAGCCGAGATTTACGCCCGAAATCTTTCATGCAAGCGGTCTCATCATTAAAGCCGACTTGCATAAGTAGCTCCAATGTTCTGTTCCTTTTATCTCCAAAACCATGAATAATCCGCCCCCGACTTGCATCAGAAACAAACGCATCTTGCAGCTCAGGATTAAAGGAATTGCATTTAAGTAAAATTTCTACCGGCAGTGCATACAGCTCCGCCGCCAAATCAGGGGTGATAAATTCTCCGGTGGTGAACAATGCCACAAAGACTTGCAACTCTGCGCACTTACGAATAATTCGCATCGTGAGTTCTCTATTAATTGGAAGCAATGGCTCGCCAGCCCCGGGAATACCGAAAACGTCCATTCCCATTTTTTTGGCCTCAACCAGAATTTTTTCAATGTCCTCGAAAGTAAGCAGCTCTTCCGTCCGAAGTGGCTCCCCGCCACATGCGAAGCAATAAGGACAAGCTAAATTGCAATAGCCTGGCGTCTCCATCCAAAGAGATTGTAATCCACCGGTATTTATTCTCTGCAAACCATGTTGATAAGGGACTTGCGTCATAATCTCACCTCTTGTTTTGTTAAAGTACTTTTCAAATAGACCTATTTCTATCTGAACATACAATCCTATCACAAATTAGCAAAAAGGTCAATTATAATATACCCCGTGATATCAATATCTTGGCTAATTATAAGTCTTTTATATAAAATAACTATTGTTCGTCATAAATATTGACCATACACCAATACAGTGCTATAATGTGTTCATGGAAATGATTAGCACTCTTATTGGCATTGGTTTTACTGAAAAAGAGGCCACGGTCTACATCAGCCTTCTTTCTTTCAAAAAAGCTACTGCCTATTTAATACATCAAAAAAGTGGCCTCAAAAAAGCCACAGCCTATGTGATTCTTGAAAACCTTGTACAAAAAGGTTTTGTTTTGAAGATTCCTCAAAACAAGAAAACTCTCTATGTTGCGAAATCACCGACCGAATGCCTCAAACTTTTCCAAGAAAAACTAAATGAAGCTAAGGAAATGCTCCCGGAATTGATGGCTATTCAAAAAAAAGATATCGGAAAAGTTAGCGTTTCCTACTATGAAGGTCTTACCGGGATACAAGAGATCTACAACGATAAATTGAACTACGAAGGAGAAGAATATACGACTTTTGCCTCAGAGGACACTGTTAGTGCATTAGGTTACGAATGGATGGAACAGTTTATACAAAGCAGGGTTAAAAAAAATATTCATGTTCGTGCTATCACACCAACCACCCAATATTTCGAAAAAATACTTTTCCAAAAAAATACATCCGAACTCCGATCAATGAAATTCATTAATCAAGAAGAGTATCCTTTTTCAATCGGGATTGATATTTATGGCGGCTCTAAAGTATCCCTGATATCCGGCAAGGAAATCATGGGAACTATCATTGAAAGTTCTGAAGTTCACAATACAATGAAAATGATTTTTGAACTTCTTTGGAAAAATTTGTCCGAATCAAAGGAATAAATTTCAAAATATAATACAGACCTCTCAAATCAAAAAAGGTGACCGAATAAACAACTTCCCCCAAATGGCCGTTGAATATCCTGACTTGCTTAACAACCCATTCCGAGCCAACTATGATCTGCTTACGATTTGACTTTTAGATAATTGGGTGTTAATGTTTCTTGAATTGTACTTTTAATCATTGCTGGATAATTACACCTATTTTAGCAAAATAATAACTACTAACCCATCACTCCAAGGAGCGCATCATGAAAAAAATTATTTCCCTATTGTCAGTTTGTTTTTCCCTGGTCTCATTGAGCAATTTTGCTCAAGCTGAACTGCCACCCAAGGTGGAAGGCGAAAACTTTCAGCGTGTCGAAAAATCAATTGACTGCCAGAACTTCCGGATTCCGGAATTCAAGGGGGCTCATCCGGAAATCAACAGAACCACTTGTTTTTACAAAATTTTCATTATTGAATCCAGATCCAAGCAAGAGGGAGGAAATGTTACCCGGGAAAACGTTCCACTGATTATGTATGTCGAGACCAACAATCTCACTGGCGAAGTGAGCACCGGATACCTACATTCCCTAAATTAAAAATAACCCCATTCAACTTATCCTTTATTGGCAATCATCCCTCGATGGTTGCCATTTTTTATGCATAGCACGACAAAAACATTCCATGCTATAATTAGATCATGAAAAAAAATATGTCCGCCATAGGCGTATCCGCCCCTGGCGGAAAAGTAGCAATTATCTCCGACGTGCACAATAACGAAGTGAACTTGAAAAAAGTTTTGGATTTTTGCGCGCGAGAAAAAATTGCGGCATTGATTTGTTGCGGTGACTTGGCGGATGCTGAAACGCTTGATTTTATGTGCGACCATTTTGCCGGAGAGATTTTCTATACTTTTGGCAATATGGATAACGACCACTTAAGAGATTTTGAGTTTGTGCCCACGTATAAAAATGCCCACCTTTTCAAAAATCATGGCGAAGCGAATATCGACAAGAAGGAAGTCGCTTTTGTGCATTTTCCCCAAGAAGCGAAACAACTAGCCGAATCCGAGAAATATGACTTTGTTTTCTATGGCCATACCCACAAACCTTGGACCGAAGTTGTCGGCCAGTGCACGCTCCTTAACCCGGGCAACGTCACCGGGGATTTCTATCCCCCGACCTTTGCCATCTGGCACACGGAGAGCGATAAATTTGAACTAGTTCGAATACACAGTCTGAAATAACCAATCACCAAGAAACAAACATCAAACAATGCCCAATTATCAAATTACAATATTCAAACTTTTAGTGATTGGAATTTGAAATTTATTTGGTTATTGTATCTTGTATCTTGGAAATTATATGAAAAGTAAATTACAACAATTAAATGCTTTGAATAGGTTAATGTCTTCCTGCGCCGCGTGCACCCTGCGCTCCGGCTGTTCGCGGGTGGTTTTTGGTTCCGGCAATCCCACAGCGAAGATTATGTTTATTGGTGAAGCGCCCGGAAAAAAAGAAGATGAGTTGGGTATCCCCTTTGTCGGCAGTAGTGGAAGAATATTAGACGCAATGCTTGCCAGCATCAACGTCCCGCGCGAAGATGTCTATCTTACTAATGTTTGCAAATGTCGCCCACCGGAAAACCGTGATCCTCTTCCGGAAGAAATTGCGCAGTGCTGGCCATGGCTAGAAAAACAAATTAAAATTATTGATCCAAAAATAATTGTTACGCTTGGAAAATATGCCCTTAACTCTTTTTTACCTGATGCAAAAATTTCGCAGGTGCACGGCCAGCTTATCAACATAGATATTAAAAAAATCGGGAAAATAAATCTATTTCCGCTTCATCATCCGGCAGCCGCACGCATAAACAGGAAAACACGCGCCTTATTCGAAGCAGATTTCCAAAAAATTCCCCAACTTTTAGAAAAAATAAAAAAAGAATCATAATGATTCTTTTTTTATTTACTTTATGCGGCTTGCCCCGTGGGAGCAAAGCGACTTTACGGGGGTGCCCGGGGCGAGACTCGAACTCGCATGACCTTTCGATCGAGGGATTTTAAGTCCCTTGTGTCTACCATTTCACCACCCGGGCATATTTCGTTAAAACTTCGTACTACTCCTAATATCTATTTAGCTCGAAATGCATTTACAACCTCGCCCATCCGTAGCCTTGGCGCAGGAGGGCCACCCGGGCAGGATTATGTCTATTTTATGCATCTATGAGGTCCGAAGCAGATTTGAACTGCTGTACAGGGTTTTGCAGACCCTTGCCTAACCGCTCGGCCATCGGACCATTCATACTTTCTCGTCCGTCTTAACGGACTTAATCAAAAAACTGTGATTTTCACTAAAATTCTAGCTCTTTCAGCTTACCAAAAATATCCCCTGTGGTCAATAAAAAAACGTCCCACTCCCACTTAGCGGGACGGGACGTTTTTTATAACTTTAGATAGTAATTTCTGCCAACAAATTTCTGCGACCGAAAGCAAAGGCTTCTTGCTTGGTTTTCATATAAATGTCCACATGATTTTTTTTGATAGCACCTCCACGATCTTCACAAACGAACAATCCATAACCCTCAATTTTTATCTTGGCCCCAAAAGGATATTCGGGAGGACAAGCGATGGTTCTGTTTTCTTTTACCTGCAAACCGCTAGCCGTGATTCCGGTATTCCAACCGCATTCATCAGCAGCAGCCGTATAGGCAGAGGCATTGATAGTGAATTGTCCTTTCGGAAGATTTTCCCATTTAGACAACTGCTTCGTCTTCCAAACAGCCAACACCTTTTCTCTTTTCAACTCCTCTTCACTTTTCACTGGCTCATCAACAGGAACCATCATTGGGATGTCGAGTTGCGCTAGATGGATAATCCCATCAGCTATACTCATATGCTCTTGTATTTCAAAATTTATTTTTGTTTCATCAGCAATTGTTACTTCTGACGCCAATGCCTTATATTGAGGCATAAAGGTTGCCCACAGTATCGGTAGGGCCACAAATAGACTAATGATACGCATTAATTGTTCACCCCGCATCATGAATCGAGCCAACGGCGCAAATTCTTGATAATTGGTAGTCATGGGCGCAGTCGCCCATGGTGCTGGGGTTGTTAATTCTTAGTTAGCCCTGCCGAAACTGGTTCTAAACAAGTTTTCAGCATGACCAAAGAGTATAGCAAGAAACGCCAATCTTGTCAAACGTAAATACACTAAATTGGCTCAAATAAGCCAATCTGCCCCAATAAAAAATAGCCCTTTCGGGCTATTCTTACTAAAGCAGCTATTATTCTGGTCATAGAAAGCCGTTAGAAATCCCAACTGCCATTCATACTACTAGACTGGGTATAATTCACCACTGTACTCTCAAAAAAATTACTCTTGTCGCCATTGGTATCTTGTAATCGCTCTAAATGTTTATAGGGACTCGTCACAGCACTTGGATAAAGTGGACTAATGCCCAGCATCGCTAAGCGATTATTAGCTAGCCACTGCGTATAGTCCTGAGTTGTCTGGCCATTCATACCCGGGATTCGTTCTCCCAGAATGTGTGTGCTCCATTCTATCTCCTGTTCAACAGCCTTGCCCATCATCTCCTTGATAATTTCTTCGTTATAAATCTCTGGGAATTCCAGATGAATCTCTCGGATAATGTTGGCGAAAATGGTGACATGCGTCAGCTCATCACGCCGAATATAAGCAATCACACGACCAGTCGCCAACATCTTCATTTTGTCGACCAGGGTATCAAAAAAAGCGAAGCCATTATAAAAATAGATGGACTCTAGTAGAAAGTTGGCTACAATCGCGCGAAAAAAATTCTCATCCGTCTTGTCCTGGATAAAATTTTCATAGATTTGACCGATATATTTATTGCGTTCCAAAAGCACGCTGTCCGTGCGCCAGAAATAATAAATTTCGTCACGTTCCTTGCTTTCCACCACCGATTCCAACACCGTGGCATAAGACTGGGAGTGAATAGCTTCTTGATAGGCTTGGATAGCCAAAATCAAATTCACCTCCGGCGAAGTGATGTAATCCGAAAGATGCGGCAGATTAACGGTCTGAATGGAATCCAGAAAAATCAAAAAGGACAAGATACCTTTATAGGCTCGTTGCTCCTCCGGCGAAAGTTCCATCTGGAACATCCGGGCGTCATCCTTCAGGCCGGAAACTTTTTCCGGCACCCAAAAATTGCCAATCATCACTTGATAGAGGGATTTGGCCCAAGAATATTTGGTGATATTTAGATTAAATAACCCGGTAGTATGGCCCTTGATGATACGTCGCGCTGCCACGCTATCATCCCCCTCCGGATTGAAGATGGGACTCATGTTCATTTTTTCACTCATATATTTTTATTAGACCTGTCGCGTAATAAGTTGCGCAACAGGTCTATTACTTGGTAAATTAGAATTAGCCACTACAGCTGACGCAATCATCTTTCACTTCTCCGGAAAGACTGCGCACATAATAGACGGTTTTGATGCCTTGCGCCCAGGTCTTTATATAATACTCATATAATTGAGCCGGACTGACCTTGGCCGGATCAATCATCCATTCGAAAGAAATCGATTGATCGATCCATTTATAGAGCACCGCCATCATATCAATCACTTCGTTCATATCCATATTGATATATTCCTTGTAATACCAGAAGTTTTCCTTATTCAATTTCGGCGCTACCCGCACCGTCGGCGCGGAAAGATTGGTTTCCACGAAGAATTTTTTATAAATCGGCAACAATGCAGCAGTGGTGCCGACTACTCCCGCGGTGGAAGTATTGGGTGCCGGAGCGGTGGTATAGCCAAAACGTACGCCGGAAATTTTCATATCGGCAAAAAGCTTTTTCCACAGGTCGCCGTCTGGGGTGTTTTCCGCAAACCACTCGGCGTTTTTCCCTAAAATTTTCCCTTTGGAATATTCACTGCCGGGATAGAGTGGATACGCTCCCCGCTCACGAGCCAAATCTACCGAGGCACGATAAGTCGCATAGGCATAGCGAGAGAATAACGCATCCGCTGCCAACCTCGCTTCAGGACTGTCATAGGCAATTTTTTTCGTCGCCAAATATTCCGCCAAGCCGAGATAGCCCAAGCCCACGCTGCGATAACGCAATGCTGTCCGTTTGGCTTCTTGAATCGGATAATAATTGAGCGTAATGACATTATCCAAGATGCGCATCGCGATGGGAATAATTTTTCCAATGGTCTCCACATCGTTTACCTTAGCCACATTAATCGAAGCCAAGTTGCATACCACGGTGTCGCCTGGTTCATACTTAATCAATATTTTGCCATCTTCCAGCGTCTCTTCCGCAAACTTGGAAGCGGAGGTGTTTTGGCAAATTTCCGTGCATAACTGAGAGGAATAGATGTTCCCCGCGTGTTGATTGGGATTCAAGCGATTGACGGTATCGCGGAAAAAAACATAGGGCATGCCGGTCTCTACCACCACCTTGAGAAATTTTTTAAATAACTCCTTGGCGAAAACTTTTTTCTTCATAGTGAGGCGCTCGTCTTGCTCCGCCAGTTGATAGAATGCATCAAAATCTGCTCCGAAACTATCTTGCAAGCATTTTCCATAGAAGGTCTGAATCTCGTGCGGGTCAAACAGAGTGATTTCTTCATTATTTTGCAATCTTCGCATAAAAAGATCCGGAATGGAAATGGCTGGAAAAACATCAAAGGCTTTCGAACGAATATCTCCGGTTTCCGTTTGCAAATCTAAAAAGTCATAAATATCATGGTGCCAAATATCCAATGTCACGGAAATGGCTCCTAGACGCGAGCCTAGTTGATTGACTGCAATGGCGGTGTCATTAATGACTTTGATCCACGGATTCACTCCGCCGGACATCCCCATCACGCCGCGAATGGCACTCCCACGCGCCCGAATATTCCCCAAATACACTCCCACGCCGCCCCCGAATTTGGAAATTTGAGCGATGTTTTCAATGGAATGATAGATGGCTCGCAAATCATCATCTACGTTCAACTTGAAACAACTAGAGAGCTGATGAAAGGTGGTGCGCGCATTCATGAGAGATGGCGTAGCCAAGGAAATTTTCTGTTCCGCACAAGCTAAATACATTTCAATGGCCATAGCCACCCGCGTTTCTGGGGGCTCCGGGATAGCCATAAATAATCCGACAAAAAAATACATCTCCTGCGGTAATTCCTTGATAATTTTATTAGGATTCAGGAGATACCGCTTTTGTAAGGACAATACCGTCGTGTAGCCATAGGTCAGGTCCAGCTCTTTGTTAATGCTTTCGGCCGCCAGCAAAATCTCCGCATCGCTATACGTCTCGCGCAACTCCTTAGCATATAAACCACTTTTGATATATTCGTGAAACAATGCCAACACGGCTTTGGGAGAATAAATCTCCGTATGCCGAATTTCTCGGTTGCGCCGTGCTTCTTTGTAGATATTGAAAAGCGCCACTCGACCGGCTACCTCCTGCCAATGGATATTTTCCACCGTCACCAGATCAATACAAGTTTTCACCAGTAACTTATTGATATCCGAGGTTTTGATTTCATCGACAATATTTTTTTTAAAAGCTTTCAGCAAATCTTCGAAGGTGCAATATTGTTCATAGCCAGCCACCGCCATGTCAAAAACTTTTTTTATTTTTTTCAAATCAAACAATTCTTTCTTCCCGCTAGATTTGATCACCTGCAAGGAATGTTTTTCAAATTGTTCCAATAGCTGCTCTTTTTTCTCCTCTCTCTTCTCACTTTGTTTATTGCGATAGAGGATAAAGGCCTTGGCCATTTCATAGCGCTCCTCCCGCATCAACTGCTTTTCCACACAGTCTTGCACATCCTCCACGGTCAAAATATATTCCCCCGATCTATCATTGCAACGCACCGTCAGGTCCACCAGGACATTATCCGTCATCTTACCTATGAAAGATTTATTGTTCTCTCCCACAGCGTCGCAGGCCGCCTCAATCGCTTTTTCAATCTTAGTTCGCTCAAATTCCACGATGTCGCCATTTCTCAATTTTATTTTTTTTAGGGGCATATTTTTTATTTATTCGCCAATGCCAATAGTCATTTTATCCCTAACTAAGGCGCATTTTTGAGATTATTTATTTTAATTAATCCTCATTTTTTGTATTTTACTCCAATTGAGGGTTTCTCCATCATACCTCATTTTCCCCGCCTTATCAACATGCTTTATCTAAAGCCCATTATCAACTTATCCACAGGCACACTTAGACACAACAAAAAAACAAAGCTCGGAAGAGCTTTGTTTTTTTAACTTTGAGCGGGAAACCGTAGCTTAAGCTTGACTTAAAGAAAAATGTAGTTAATTCAACCTATTTAATTGCTATGCAATTCTTGTACATATTTCCTAATAAATAGCTCTTCGAGATTTTTTCACAAATTGATACATCCTTTTTCGCCCTAGCAATTTTCTCATAGCAATCATACCGATTATATTCTTTTATAGAGTCGCTTCCATAGGTTATTTTTTCACAATTATTTAATTCGAGCGTAGCTGCGGCAACGCTGGATTGACACCCCGCCTTACCACTATCTTTTCCATCAACATCCCCAGAATTATCAATCAAAAAACATGCGGACATATCCTTGTTTTCTACAGCCTCTCTTGTGAGACAATTATTATTACAGCCACTGCTTCCCGGCGACTGACATCCCTTTATACACTTATCAAAAAACTCTGATTTACCAGTTGAGTTATAATTCTTCATATATTCTTGCTGATCTCTTTGCAAACTCTCGGGCGTTATATTTTTTTGCTTATTCATAATAAGATTTGCTTTTTCTCTTGAGGCTCGCAAATCAAGAAAAACCTTAGTGCCGATAGCCATGAAAAAAATCAATGGAATTAAAATCAATAAAATAATCCATAATTTCTTATTTGATTTAGACTCACTTTGCTGCGGAGATGTAAATTGTATTTGATTTTCCATTTATATATTTTTAATTTATTTACACACTTACTATAACATACTTTTTATTGAATCATTATCATGACCAATTATTTTTTGCTAAAAATATCACTAATCAACTCATTTAAATTAGAGGCGTAGGCTAAGCAGATTGAAAAAGTGACCGCCCAATAATTACCTAAAATATATTGACTTACAAAAAAAATCGCAGAAACTAATATAGAACCGACTATTATCTCTGAATATTTTGTTTGTTTTTCAATAATTGAATTAGTAGTCATTATATTCCTTTTAAAAAGCATACATAATACAAAGGCATTCACAACATTTAGAATTGGAAAAATGATATATAATCCGTGCTCATTCTTTGAAATATAATTATAAGCCTCCGCACTAATAATTACATTAATAACAATCGCATAAATCAATAAAAATATCTTTGAAAATTCTGTAATCTTCTTAGGTGAGAAAGCGTTATAAATCGATAACCATATACCAAGAAAAATAACCAAGAGAACAAGCCCCGCATCTTCATTAACAATATCAGTCAAATATTTATTTCGAATTGTTGAGTTTGTTGCGAAAACCAGCAAAAAAGTTAACGACATCAAAAATAATCTAATCTCAGTATATCTTGGTATGACGCCAATTTTTCGTAGAAAATCTTCTTTTATTATATTCATAAACAATAGAAGGGTCTATTATTATTTTTATAGTCTTATTATATCACATCCAGCTCAAACATGCCTTCTAAGCATACAAAAAACTTTCCACGAGGGAGAGCTTTTTAGATTCTGAGCGGGTAGGGGGAATTCCGTCGTCGCTGAGGATCCTTGCCCTGGGTAGCGCTGAATATTCATTCATTCACATTCATCGACATTCGACTAATCCCGTTTGGGCGGGATTGTCTCATTCCTACCCGTTCGATTCCCCATCCCGCTAGCAAATCAAAAAGTTCTAGGCTAAACCTAGAACTTTTTAACTTTGAGCGGGTAGGGGGAATCGAACCCCCGTATCCAGATTGGCAACCTGATGTAATAACCATTATACTATACCCGCTTGTTAAAATTCTCCAATGAACAAATCTAGCCAAGTCAATAACTTCTTTTTCAAATATTTATCACCTACTGAAACAATACACACTCCGCTGCCTGTTTTTTTAGTTTTATGCCTTCCCTGTATCACAGTCGATTTAAAAAACCTCTCCTTAGATATTCTAATACTTTCACTCCAAAATTTCAAGCGCTCCTCCGAATCCAAGTCTGGATACAGTAAAATTCCCGCTCTAATTTTTTCTCTCTCCACCTTGCAAATTTTTTGTAAAAATTCATTAAACACTCGCAACATCTTTTCATCTGTATTGGATATTCTAATAATGCCATTCTTCCATATTTTATCTCCCTCTCCCCAATATAATGCCATGCCCGCTATAAACAATTTGTCTTTTTTTAAATTTTCAAATTCAGTAATTGCCTCTTTTTCTGCTCTTACATAACATTCGCTCCATCTTTTCTTTTTCAGATCATTTAGCTGAAGCAATCTTTTTCGACTAGCCCCTTTTGACTTTTCAATTAACTGTTTTTTGATATCTTGAGACCAATCAACATCCCTAAACCAACCAGATAACGTACTTTTACTTATATCCAAAAGCTCTGCTATTTGCCTGTAGCTCTTGCCCTCCCTCCGGAGATCAAATGCTTTATTTTTTTCCTCTTTTATTTTCATAAACCTGCGTTACTACATTTTTATCATAGCACACTGGTTCGTAATTATCTTGTGGATAACTTCAATATTATAAAAGCTAGTTTTATCCACTAGCTTTTATGTATTGTGTGGGCGATATAGGACTCGAACCTATAACCCCCTCGGTGTAAACGAGGTGCTCTAGCCATTGAGCTAATCGCCCATAATCTATGCCATTGGCTATTTCTACTGTTTCTATTCTATCACAACTTTGTGCCAGACCCCAGAGTTGAACTGGGTACGCAAGGATTTTCAGTCCTTCGCTCTACCGATGAGCTAGTCTGGCCTGCCCCATCTTCTGCCTTTATTATCTAGTATGCCGATAACTATCTTTAAATAAATAACAAAGCAAGAAAATCGGGCAGGCTTTGGGTGCCTTCGGCGAGACTCGAACTCGCACGACCTTACAATCCATGTGCCTCTTGCATGCTTGCCCCAGCACCATTTTCCACTCGTGGGAATAGAGAGACTCGAACTCTCACGGTCTTACGACCCATGCACCTCAAGCATGTGTGTATACCATTCCACCATACTCCCCCAACTAAACATATCATACCAGTTTACTGCGAAATGTGAAATGGTGCGGGGTGAATATACCATTCCATCCGCCTCGGCGAGCACGCCTCGGGCGAGACGGGCCACGAAGGCGTCGTTGGATTATTTTTTCTCCGCTACTTTTTTCTCAGTCACTTTTTTTACGACTGCCTTTTTTTCAATCACAGCTTTCTCCACTACTTTGGCTGTTTTCTCTTCTACCACCACAGCTTCTTCTACTACTGCTTCCTCCACGACTGTTTTTTCTCCCGGCACGATCACAGGAACATTCTTATACTTCATACGACTCTTCTTCGCTGTCAGTCCACGTAGATAATATAGTTTAGCTCTTCTGACCTTAGCTTTCTTCACCATTTCAATCTTTTCGATGTTTGGAGAAAAGATAGGTACAATCAACTCCACACCCACCCCGCTGGAAACTTTTCGCACGGTAATGGTTGGAGAAGAACTTTGTCCGCCTTTGACAGCGATAATCAAGCCCTCGAAAATCTGGACTCTTTCTTTGTCACCTTCCTTGATTTTTCTGTGAACTTTCACCACATCCCCAGCGTTAAATTCGGGCATTTCCTTCGCTCGTAGTGCATTGTTGAATTCGATTACTTTCTTTTGCATATAGTTATTATACCCGAAGTTTTATTAAAATAAAACATACTCACTCGCTGAGTAATATTACGGAATTATGGTTAGATTTTTAGCCTTTCTATCTTACCGTTATATCTGCTTTTCGTCAAGCCCCTGCAGGAATCCTCTAAAATCCTCCGGTAATTCGGCGATGAAATCAAATTGCTGCCCTGCCAACGTAAAACTCAATTTTTGGGCGTGCAACAGGTGCCTTCGCACCGCGTCAACTTGAACAATGTTCTTCCGCCGATATTTCCAGTCTCCCACAATAGGATGCTCCAGCGACGCCAAATGCACTCGGATTTGATGCATCCGGCCAGTTTTCGGGATCGCCTCCACAAAATCAAACTCCGCGTAGCGTTTCAATACGCTATATTCCGTGATGGCCTGCCTGGCGATGCCTTTGGTTTTTCCGCGGGCAATTTTTTGTTTCTTAAAACTAGCCGCTCTGGCAATCGGCAGATCCACTATCCCCGTCTTGTTTTCTAAATTACCATATACTAAAGCCACATAATTTTTAGTAATTTCCCTGTCCGCAAATTGGCGCTTCAATTCATCGAAGGTTTTTTTATTTCTAGCCACTACCATAATCCCACTCGTGTCTTTGTCCAAGCGATGCACAATCCCAGGACGCATCCAGCTGTCTTGCGAGCCATCATTAATATTCTTGATCTCCGGGAAGGCCACAATCAATGCATTTACCAATGTCGCCTCTTTTTCACTGTCACTGGGATGCACTTGCAAGCCAGCCTGCTTATTGATAATCAGAAAATCTTCATTTTGATACACAAGCGTTAGTTGGATTTTGGTGTTGGGAATCAATTCTTCTTTTTCTTTGATGATGTCAATCACAACCACATCTCCTTCTTTTAAGATATAGCTAGGTTTAATAGCTTTTTCATTCACCATAATCGCCCCTTCCCGAATACTGCGGATGATATCCCCGCGGGTGATCTCCTCACTTAAAAAAAATCCCTCTTTCAGGAATTTATCAATACGCTCACCAGCGCCGTCTTCATCGATTACTATTTTTTGCATATTATTATACTATACCTCAGCATTGAACATTAAATGTGTTTACACTGAGTGAATTCGCTTTCAGCGAATGAATCGAAGTGCCGCGGGGGAGACTCGAACTCCCACAGGGGTAAGCCTACCAGTTCCTAAGACTGGCGTGTATACCAATTTCACCACCGCGGCATACTGCATTAAAATTTCGTAATGCCCTTTCTATTGTACAATATTAGTTTTCAAAAACACCCGTTGTCCATCCGTAGCTTTAGCGAAGGAGGACCACCGCGGCATTCTAAAATACATAATCTAGTGTAGTACTATTTCCCTCTTTTGGCAAGGGTTCGCCAGCGCCCCTGAAAATCACCCCATTTTTGCCAAGATCTCCATGATGCGCTTCGCCTCAACTCGCAACGCCCCATCGTTTTCATATTCCCCGTGATGCCGCGTCCCCGTCCCATAGGTTTCTTTTTTTTGATCCAAATGGAAATTAATCTCCATATCCGTTCCCGTCGCTAATACATACATATGAAAGCGCGGGTAGCCCGCCCGGGCCAAAGGACGCACAAAGCTCATTTCCCCGCCTTCATTCCGCTGGAAAGTATAGCCGGCTCTACGCAAGATGACCACCGGGCTGCTGGTGATATTTTTTATGACTATTTTCATATATTTAAATTATTTAGATTAAACTATTTCCAAATACACTTTTTTCAAAATTTCTAGCACCACCGGATTTTTGCGCAACCGATCCACTTTTTCTATAATGTGATCCGTCTTTTGCACATCCAGTTGCTTGCTTTTAGTAATAAAAATATGCATCGTTCTGTTATTTGGTTGTCCTTCTATATATTTAGCCACAATCGCATACCAAAATTCTACCGTTTCTCGCGCAAGACCGGCCGGCAATTCCAATTGGGGGATATTATTAAAATAATGTTTCAGCTTTTCCCAATTGTTATATACTCCATAAACTAGCTCGTCTTCTAGCAGCTTGTTGGCCGTCCAGGATTTTTCAATCTCCTGCGTTATTCCATAGAAATTATAGCGATTCAAGATTTCCTCTCTTTTCATATCGCAATACACATGAAATTTCCAACCTGCCTGAAAGACAGTCAAGTCTCGAAAATCCAAATCCACTTGCGCGAAAAACATATGTGTATCTTTTCTAGCTATATTCTCCGCCACCAATCGCACATCGGGAAAAACACAGCCTAATAGAAACTCATCTCGATGAGTTAGAATTTTTTTAGTTGTTTCATTGTCAAAAAAATCTTCTCGCATTTCGCCCTTTTCCAGCTTATCCAAAAATTTTTTGGCATAAACAATATGTGCAATTTGTGAAGCCATTTTAGTATCTTATACTTTTGCATTTATTTAATCCTATTGTATCACACAAATCGGCATTTGCCATAAATCTTATTTCAGTGATATACTATCAGCATATCTAATATTTTCCAACTTTATGTCAACACCTCTCCCCGAACTTATCCGCCCCGAAAATCTGAGCGATTTTTTTGGCCAAGAAAAAATAGTTGGAAAAAATTCCTATCTTTTTCGCGCTATCCAAGAAGATCAGTTGCCATCTATGATTTTGTGGGGGCCGCCAGGTTCCGGCAAAACCACTCTCGCTCATATCATTGCTCGCACCACCCATTCGGCCTTCCTCAAAATCAGCGCCGTCTCCTCCGGCAAAAAAATCCTTTTGGAAATTATTGCCCAAGCCAAAGAAAATCAACTCACGCAATTGAAAACCATTCTTTTTATTGATGAAATCCACCGCTGGAACAAAGCCCAGCAAGACGCCCTTCTGCCCTATGTCGAAGACGGGACACTTATTCTCATCGGAGCCACTACGGAAAATCCCAGTTTCGAAGTCAATTCGGCGCTTGTTTCCCGCACCCGGGTTTTTGTTTTGCAAAAACTTTCCGCCGTTGATTTGGAAAAAATTATCCGCCGCGCCGTTTCCAAAATAAGCTCCTCCAAAAAAATAGTTTTGTCCGATGACACCATCAAGCTACTGGCTAATCTCTCTAATGGTGACGCGCGTATGGCGCTCAACACCCTGGAAGCCTGCGTCAACCAAGCGCGCCCCATCACGCCCGAACTCATCCATGAGGTGTTGCAAAAATCGCATCTGCTCTATGACAAGTCCGGTGAGGAACATTACAATATCATTTCCGCCCTCCACAAGTCCATGCGCGGCGGCAATCCGGATGCCGCTGTCTATTGGCTGGCGCGGATGGTGGAAGGCGGCGAGGACCCGCTATTTATTGCGCGGCGCCTGGTGCGTTTCGCTTCCGAAGACATCGGTCTAGCCAATAACAGTGCCCTGCTCCTGGCCAACGCCACCTTTGACGCCTGCCACAAGCTCGGCTACCCGGAATGCAATGTCCACCTGGCTCACTGCGTCATCTATCTGGCCAAATCCAAAAAGGACATCACGGCCTACAGCGTCTATAACAAAGCTAAACAAGATGTGGAAAAATTCGGCAATTTGCCGGTGCCTCTCCATTTGCGCAATGCCCCCACCAAGCTGATGAAAGCTTTGGACTATGGCAAGGGCTATAAATATACGCCTATTGAAAATAGCGCAGACCAAGCCTATCTGCCAGACGAACTCAATAATAAGAAATACTTATAAAACCATTTATTATTCAATAAAAAACCAGCAACCCTTCGCGGTTCATGGCTTTTTTATTTTTCCAATTGTTAATGACTATCCTTTATTCTCCGGCAACAAGCTCCAAGTTAGTTCGAACAGACTTTTGAGGCTGTCGTGAATTTTTTTACTTTCGATGATTAGGGCGAAATCTTCTTCGAAAGAAATAATCCCCACCTTGTCTTTGCCGTAGGTGTTGATTTCAATATTCATATGAAACATGCCGACTGGTGCCAATTTTGATTTGCGCAGTTGCGCTTGGTCATGCGTAACCAATTCGCGTGTGTCGGCATTGTCGGGCAAAATCGCCCGCACGAAAATTCTTTTTTGCAGACGCTGATCATAATAAAATTCGGTAAAAAACTTCTCGTCAAAGCGCGTCAAAAAAACTTCCGAGAAAAAAGCCTGAAATTCTTGCTCGGGATAATTCAAGGTGTCACGATAGACATCCTTGATGCCTTCCCAACCTTCGAAATAACGAATACCTGGTTTTTTATCCAACACATTGGCAAACGACAGCAGCTCCGGCATGATGCGATTCATCTTTTGTTTGCGTTCTTCCAGCATATCCAGAATTTTTCTGGGGTCTTCCGCCAGAAACAAAGTCTTTTTCTTTCTTTTGACCATACCCACTAAACCTTTTTCTTTCAGAGATTCCACAATCAGGTAGGTGGTCGGTCGCTTTAGTTTGGCTTTGGCGGCAATTTGCGCGATGGAGGCTTCGTCCAATTCCAGCAAAGCCAAATAGGCGCTAGCCTCGCTATCGTCCAATCCGATGACTTCTAAGTCCTTTTTTAACATATATTTAACATTTTGTTATATTTCTTGACAACATTTTTATTATAGCATATTTCCCTTATATCAGTCAATATTAGGTCGCACAAAACATAGTTATTTGTTTATTTTGCTACAATCGTTGACTTTTTGTTGTTTTTGGTGTATACTACGTAGTCATGATAAGTTCAGTAGAAGATTCATGACACCAGATCTTTAAAAACTCAATATCAAACTATACCAAGGAGACCTGCTATGTTATTAACATGCTCATGTTGTAAAGACCCAATGGTTATTGGGGATGATAGTAACTCGCCCATGGATTTATACACTTCCACAGGCTTCCTCCTGACAAGAATGAGGGTGGAAGACGATTGCCCCGTTTTCATGGATGAGGATGAATTGAGAAGAGGTATCACATTGAAAAGAGTCCATCATAAATTTTTCGAAAAATGTGAGATGATCTGGAATGGAGATTATTGGACTGTCGATGGCATAATGATCTCAGCAGGGATTGCCATGATGGATCCAAAATCAGCAACAACCTCATGTGTGATTTTTAACGGTACGGCAACAGCAATGTTCTAATCATTAATTCAAAAAACCAATCACCCACCAATGGGTAAACCCTAAATAGGAGAAGTGCCATGGAAACAAAACAATATGTTTTAAGTAATGCTTCGTATTACGGAAACGGTTTTATAGAGGCACGGCATTTAGAGGGTATGATGTCAGAAATCGGGTTTGCAGCCTCAAGTGAGTTATACTGGCACAAGCAACGATTTAACGAATTTAACCACATGCTGCCATGCACTGGAGTCACATTCATCGTTTATTACATGGGAGATGATAAAAAAGACGGAGTGTGTGTTGTAACAAAAACCTACATCAATAGATTCAAGCAGGAAGAAACAATTATTGTAGAGAGGGGGGCAGCAGAAAATTGGCACGGAGATTCCATTGTGTGTAGTGGCAAATATGGAAGATGGAATTTTCATGTAGAGGGAAAGAATAGTGAGTAGTATGTTCAAAAAGCCAGTAACCCCTCGCGGTTCCTGGCTTTTTTTATTTTTCCACCAACTTTATTTAGAAAAACTTCCGACAATCGGAACATGAGATGTCCATCCACTTTTCTATGAATTCTTTTGTGATTTCCACTTGCGCTGGCACGAGGATCTTTTCGCAACACGTTTTCCGGCACTGACCGCAAGCCTCGCTGGATGCGGGCGTGTTATTTTCAATAGCATCTTTTACAAGCTGACAAGTTTTATTTTTAGAGCAATACCCTTCTTTTTGCGGAACATTCCGGCAACAAGCAAATCTTTCTGCATAAATTGTGCATTTGCCATTCGCAAAATACGGGCAAGCTGCTTCCACATACTTACCCTCGGATTCTTTGTCTAATTCTTTTAACCATTTTAAATAATCCATTTCTAAGTAACAGTTACTTGATTATTTACTCTTGTGCTCTGGCAACAAGCTCCAGATCGTTTCAAAAAAACTTTTTTGCGTATCATGGATTTTTTGACTTTCAATAATAATCGCAATCTCTTCATCATAGGAAACAAATCCTACCTTGTTGTTCCCGTAGATGACCATTTCAATCTCAATTTTGAATTTATCTCCCGGCACCAGCTTGCTTTGGAAAAAATGCAGCCGTTCCTCGTTTTTCAGATTTCGCAATTCCGGACTATCCTGAAACAGTTCTCGTGCCCAAATCTTCTTTTCTTTGCGTTTCGGCATAAAATAGCCGACAAAATAATTGTCTCGATTCCAAAACTTTTCATTGAAAGTTGCCAGCATTTCCGTGCCAGGATATTTCAAGACATCGTCGAAAACCTCTTTATAGGACTCTCGCCCTTCAAAATATTTGATCTTAGGCTTTTTATCCATCAGATTATTAAACGCCAACAGTTCCGGCATAATCCGGTCTAGGGATTTTTTCTTTTCCTCCAGCGCCACCGCCAACTTCTTTGGGCTTTCCGCATAGCAAAGCGTGACGTTGTTGCGCTGAAAAGCGCTGATCAAGCCTTTCCCCTTCAAAGATTCCACCGCCAAATAGGTGGTAGTCCTTTTGACACCAGATTTCTTGGCCAAGCGATAAACACTGGTTTCGCCCAACTCCAGCGCCGCCAAATAGACTTTGGCCTCATGTTCACTGAGTCCAGCATTGATCAATTCTTCTATATGCATAAAATTACGGTTATTATTAGTTACTGTCACCAATTATGACAACAACTAAATTGTAGCATATCATAGCAAATATTGCAAGTAACAAGCCAAAACATCACATAGCCCACTGGCCGATAATTCCGCTCTAGTCGTCAACTATGGACTAGTTGCCAAAAAAGTGCTATAATTCGTAGTCTAGATGAGAGCGGAGATAAAACATCTGACACCAGTTCTTTGAAAAACATCTCACAAATTTAGCCGTTCTTGGGAGATTAATAGCCGCAACATCAATGCGGCATAATGTTGGTAGTTAATAATTTTTAAGCAATAATCGTATGAACAAAACAACGAAAGTTGGTATTGGAATAGTAGTCCTACTTCTAATCGCAAGTCTCGCATGGTTTTCGCAAGAAAACAAACAACAGTCCGTAGCCAGTGAGCCCATCAAGATCGGCTATATCGGACCCCTTTCTGGTGGCGTGGCAGTGCTGGGAACGGAAGCAGTTAGCTCAATGGAAATTGCTATTGAACAAGCAAACGCCAAGGGAGGAGTAAATGGAAGAACAATTAAATTGATAACCGAAGATGATCAATACGATACAGCGAAAGCAGTCACCGCATACGAGAAACTAGTAAACGTAGATGGAGTTGAGACAATTATCATGTCTACCTACGGCGGAGTTATGGCGGTAGCTGAGAAAGCGAAAAAAGACAATGTCTTAATCATCGATCCTCTTGATTGCGACAAGGACCTTGCCGACACTGGTAATAATATCTTTTGTATAGCCAAAGAAACAAAAGATTTGGCTGATGTTATAGCTGACTATGCCACAGAAAAAGGATACAAAAATATCGGAATCGTACATTCCACCGTTGATAATTTTATGCAAAGCGTTTCAGATGAATTTGTAGCCAGAATGGGAAATAACGCAAGCGTTCAAGTTGAAAGTTATCCGGCACAAACAAATGACTTTAAGACAACCTTGCTAAAGCTCAAAGATAAGGATGCGATTGTGTTCCTGGGATATGATGAGATTGGAGTTGCTATCAAGCAGGCAAAAGATTTAAATATGAATCAGCCATACTTGACCATTCCTACTGTTGCGACAACTCCGTCAATCCAGGAAGCATCCAAGGGCGCAATTAATGGGATTCATTTCTCTTTCTATGCCCCACTTGAAACAAACCCGGTAGCAACCAAATTTTATCAGGATTTCAAAACTAAATTTGGTCGCACTCCCTATGTCTTTGTTGCAAGCGATCAGGCCTACGATTCAGCAAATATACTGATCAATAAAGTTTTGCCTGAAGTCAACGGAACAACCAAAGAAAAACGGATTGCCCAAAAAATTGATCTATTGCAAAAAGTTAAAGATTATAAGGGCGTAACCGGAAACCTCTCTATGAAAGAGGACGGAAACATAGACGGAATATTGATTAGATTATTCAAACTGGAAAAAATGGCACCAGTCTATGCTGGAAAATAGCGTTAACTAATCGTTAGCCCTACAGCAAACCTAGGCCTTTCCGTTATTGAAGCGTCCATATTACTATGGGCGCTTCAATTTTTTAGTGGTAAAATATGCATATATGATTAGAATACAAAATTTAAAAGCTGGCTATAATGGCATTGAGGTTTTGCACAAGCTCAATTTGAATGTTGGCGCTGGCGAGATAGTCGCCTTGATCGGACCCAATGGGGCTGGCAAGTCGACAGTCCTTAAGAGTATTTTCAGTTTGGCTGATATTTTTGAGGGTAAGATATTTTTCAAAGACAAGGATATAACCAAATTGAAGACGCATGAGTTAATTGAGCTCGGAATCAGCTTTGTTCCGCAAGGACGGCAAGTTTTTGCGAGCATGACCGTTTTGGAAAATCTGCAGATGGGCACTTTTGTAATTACAGACCAAAAAGTGGCGGAAATAAATATAAACGACGTTTTTAAAAAATTCCCCATACTCAAGAGCAAACAGGGGGAGCTCGCGGGAAATCTGTCCGGGGGGCAACAGCAGTTACTAGCTATCGCAAGAGCCTTGATTCAAAATCCACAGCTGCTGCTCATGGACGAACCCTCTCTGGGATTAGACCCGAAGACCATGAAAGAGATCTTTGCAAAGATTGAAGAAATCAGAAATGAAGGCATCGCTATTCTTATGGTCGAACAAAATGCGAAACAGGCTATCGAGATAGCGGACAGGACGTATGTTTTAGAAAGCGGAGAAGTTGCCCTGGAGGGCGGCAAGGAAATTTTGGAAAATACAAAAATTAAAGATATCTATTTCGGCGGAGATATTGCGGTATAACCGTCTTTGCAATCACAAGTAGGCCGCCAGGACCTGCTTGTTGTTTTTTATCTCACTAGGCGAACCGTGGGCGATTACCCCGCCGGAATCCATAACTACTATGCGATCTGCGATACTGGCTGTAAACGACATGTCATGCTCAATCAACAATATGGTTTGTCCTCCCTTCTTTAAATCCAACAGCAGTTTAGCGACATCTTTTTTGATTTTTGGATTCACGCCGGCAACTGGCTCATCAAGCAGCAAAAGATGATGCGAATTCAGCAGCGCCCTTGCCAATTCGACTAATCTTTTTTGCCCAAAACTCAAATCGCTCGTCAGCTTGTCTTTAATTTTTGAAATTCCTAATTCATTCAATACTTCTTTTAGTTTTGTCTCTTTTCCTTCAGTGATCTTATTTGACCCCAATAGGCTTTTCCAAAATTTTGTGTCCTCGTTATCGATGGCTAAAAGCAGGTTTTCCCTGACGGTAAGATTTTTAAATAATTTTGATTGTTGAAAAACTCGCGAAATTCCAAAATTTGAAACTTGCTCGATTGAACATCTTGTTATATCACCTCCATTGAAAAAGATGGTTCCCTTTTCTGGTTTTTCAATTCCAGAGATAAGATTGAAAAGTGTTGTTTTGCCCGAGCCATTGGGGCCAATCAATGCTGTGATCTTGCCCGTTTCAATTTCAAAAGAGCAGTTATCAACCGCCATCACTCCGCCAAATTTTTTCGATAAGTTCTGTATTTTTAACATAGTTATTCTAAATCAATTTTCCCATAAAAACCCCGGGGTTTAAGATAAATTATTAAAAGCAAAATCGTTGCATACATAATTTGTCTTATCGGACCGAGAATGGATGTCGGGAAGCCAATAAAACGAAAGGGCTCCGGCAACAGCACTACCACGACGGTTGCTACAATCGTACCCGGTAAACTCGCCAATCCCCCGACTATTACAATCGATAGGATAGGAATCAAATTCGTAAAAGTAAAAGATGAGGGATCAATGAAGGTAATATATGCGGCGAACAGACTGCCGGAAATGCCGGCAAAAAAAGCGGCGATCAAAAGAGACGCCCGCTTGAGCTTGGTGGTATTTTTCCCCAACAATTTTGCCGCCAGCTCATCGTCTCTTGTCGATTCTAGCGCCCTGCCGAATGATGAACTACAAATTTTCCGTATAAAAAGATAGGAAAGGAGGGCGATAAAAACTACCAATAGCAAAAAATATAGATTATTCGAAAAATCTATTCCTAAAAAATTTGGCCTAGGAATGCCCGCTATCCCCAATGACCCATTGGTCAACGCAACCCAGTTTAGCAGAACAGCATAGACAACAAATGAAAAACCAAGTGTCACCAACGCGGAATAATCACCCTTTAGTTTATTTGTCGCAATTGACAACAGCCATCCGAAAAAAGCAGCGACCATTCCGGCAAACAACAGACAAATTACAAAGGGAACGCCTTCCACAGAAAGCAGAGCTGAAGCATAGGCCCCGATGCCAAAAAAGGAAAAGTGCCCCAAATTCAATAATCCACCATAGCCCAAAGAAAGCTGGAGGGATATGGCCAGAATCGAATAAATTCCAATTAAAATTGCGAGGTGTGTGAGATATGCATCTATCATCTTTGTTTGTTTTTAATTCCTAAAATTCCTTGGGGTCTGAAAAGCAGAAAAACGAAGAGCAGGAGGAACGCGATGGCATCTTTGTAGCCCGAGGGTAAAAACCAAGTGCCAAAATTTTCTGTTAAACCAAGAGAAAAAGAACCCAAAATTGCGCCTGGCACACTGCCGACTCCGCCGATTATCGCGCTGATAAATCCCTTGACCATGAGACTTGTCCCCATCGTCGGTTCAATATTTTGCTCGAGGGAGATTAATATTGCAGCAATTCCTGCGATTGCCGAACCGATAGCGAATGACCAGCTATAAATCTTTTCTGAGGAGATGCCAACAATTTCCGCCACCTCCTTGTTATCAGCTACCGCGCGCATCGCCTTTCCAATCTTGGTTTTTTTCATAAACAAATACAATCCTAAAAATAACAAGACAGCTGTTCCTATTATAGCTAGCTGCAAAGGCGTAATAATCGCACCAGCTATTTCCATTCCATGATTATTTTTTATCAGATTGATTGTTTTTGCGTTTGCTCCGAAAATAAGTAATACTAACGCTTCTGATAAAATTAAAATGGCCATGCTGGTAACAAACAAAATCAAAGAGCTGGACTTTTTTGCACGAAGGGGTTTGTAAAAAACTTTATTCAACAAATAACCGAGGAGAGCTGAAAACAACATTGTTAATGCGATGACAACGACTGGAGTTAAGCTTGAGTTGGAAAGTGTCCAAAAAAAGAAATAGGCCGACAGCGCAATAACACCACCGTGGGCGAAATGAACAAACTTATTTGTTGAATAAATTAAAGAAAAACCGGAAGATACCAACGCATATATCGCTCCGGCGATTACCCCGTTGATCAACAATTGTAAAAAAATGCTCATTATTTTTATCTTACACGGTCATTGCCTCTTAATACTCTAGCAATTTTCAATAAAGCAATCGCTATCTGTGCAATCATATTATAGCATTTTTCATAAAACTAACAACGCGAAGATAAACGCTTTCGGTAAGGACCTCTCCCGAAATTAGCATAAAAAAAATTAATTTTTCGGCAAGGTGTCCCATAACAAGTTGAAAGTCATTTTTTGCAAATCCGCCAGTTCTTTCGATTCGATAATGATGGCGATTTTTTCTTTCCAGGAAGCAACCAGCATTTTGTTGTTATAGATATTCACTTCCGGAGAAAAAGTCATCTTGCCTTCCGGCAAAAAGCGCGTGTCCCGCATTTCTTCCTGATTGAGCTTGGAACGCTCGATAGAAAGAGCATTTACGGGAAAGATAGCCCGAATAAAAATCTTATTTTTTGCTCGGCGTTTATAATATTCCGGGAAAAAGTTGGGCAAACCTTCGTGCACGGTTTCCACGTTAGCGTAGGCTAAAATAGTACCTTTGCTCGTCAGCGTGTCTTCGTAGGCTTCGCGCATCCCCTTTTCCCCTTCAAAGAATTGTACCTTGGGCTTGTTGGCACCGTAGATATCTTGCATCGAGACAAGCTGGGGCAAAAGTTCCGCCACTTTGTCTTTTTGCTTTTCAATCGCCTTGGCTTTTTCTTCTTTCTCGCGATCCAAATAATTCAGCAACTGCTTCGGGTCCAGCGCATTGAAAAACGTACCAGCACCTTTTTTATATTTACTCACTAGTCCTTTTTGCATCAAAAGATCGCAGATATCATAGACGGTCGTGCGATTAAGGCCGGTTTTTTTGGCTAACACGCTCGGCTTGGTCGAACCCATCTCTAAAAGCGCCAGATAGATTTGGGTTTCCTTTTCAGAGAAATCGAGCTGCGTTAAGAGGTCTTTTATCATATTGTTGTGGATTAGATTTCAACACTTTTAGTATATCAGATAAGCCATAATTTGTCAATTTTAACCATCTTTTTGTCACCTACTTCCACATAATCTGCCGAAACCTGATATACTACATAGTCAAGATGAGAAACCAATGGGGAATCAAAATCTTAGACAATAATAATTAAGTTCGTTAAAAAACTAATAAGGAGAGAAGTAATGAAAAAGAATATTATTGTAGCAATGATATTTACATTTGGTATATGTATGGCATTTTGTAGTTTTCCATTACACAGTAAGTTGCTGTGGTGTAGTAGCCTAATAATGTTCGCTAGTGGAATATTTGTACTATTCAATAACAACATGCGAAACATAGATTCATGTGGAGGCGGTATTAGGTCACGGCAAATTTTATGGGTAATAATTGTCTTTGTAAGCTATCAAGTAATAAAACGCCTATTGTTTTTGGATACAATAAGCTTTCCATACTCGTCAGTGACTAACTCCATACTGTGGGCAGTGATTACCTCCATATATTTTCTCTCTACTTTCTGGTTGGCACATAGTATTGGTGGGAAGATAGAGGCTAAGCTTTCAAAAATAAAAGGGGAATGATCATGAAAAAAGCACGCTCAAAAGAAATTATGGAAAAAATTAAGGCAGTATGGCCTGGGTCTGATGTGGATAATATGTCCGATGATGAAATTAGTGCCAACCTATGTGAAGATTCCGATCTCAGGATGAGTCCCAGCATGATAAGTTATTTATTACAAGAGGGCCACCCAGAAGAGATTCTCAAAGAGACTAATAGGGCGACTAAGATGAGTCAACTACATAGTGAATGGAGTCAATTGCCATACACTCATGGGTGGTAACCAGTGTAGATATGTAAATCCAACAGCGGGAAGCTTATTATAGTTCCCGCTTTTTTTTTATTTTCCAAAAATATGTTATTTTCGGCTTAATGGAACTTTTGTAAGGATTTTATCCTCTAAATATCTCTTGAATTACTTTGTATCTACGCTCTTGCGTTAGTCCTCGATGGACTTGCAAGAGCATTTTTGTTTTTCCAAAAAATCCATCTATTGAATTTGTAGT
>CAIMIV010000002.1 GCA_903841185.1 uncultured bacterium | reverse complement strand
TGAAATGGAATTTTGCCGATGCCTCCAAATTGCGCTGGGGTAAATACACGGCTAAACTATTACTGATTTATGATGATGGCAAACGAGATGTGCCGATTGAGGCAGAAGTGAGTTTCTGGGTGGTGCCGTGGAGGTTGATAGGGGGAGGAATTTTTGTTCTTATATTTGTACTTATTGGTTTGAAATCAACTTTGCAAGGATGGTATAGAAAAATTAGAGGCATTTCTATTAAAAAGAAAAAATAAAGTTTATATCCGGCATATCTCGAACCGTCCGCCCAACATCTAGACACCGAGTGTCCAATGAGTATCAAAAGTGAGTGACACTTGGTGTCCAATGCTTGTGGATGGTTTGCGAAATAAAACAATGAAAAAAATTGGTTCTATTATATTTATATTATTTTTGAGTTTTGGCGCTTTTGCAAAAAATAGTTACGCCGAAGATCAAAATGTTGCGAAAGGGTTTTCTGTGAACCCTTTTTTTCAGGAGGTGAATTTGGAAAAGGATCAGGCTGACGCCACAATTGAGGTGGAAATTGCGAACAACACGGGAAATTTAGCGGTACTGAAATTATCCGTGCTGGATTTCGGTGCCCTGGATGAAACCGGCGGAGTGGCTTTTTTGGGTGACTCTAAGGACTTAACGAATAAGTATAGCCTAGCTTCCTGGATTAGCTTGGAAAAAGATGGATTGGTGATTGGTCCCGGGGAAAAGCAAGTGGTCAAAGCGACAATCCAGAACAAAGAATCGTTGTCTCCTGGTGGACATTATGCGGCGATTTTGGCTAAATTGGACGTTGGGGAAAATAGTTCGGAACAGGACTCGTCGAAAGTTGCTTTGAATTCATCTTTTTCTTCTTTGATTTTTGCGCGTAAGCTGGGCGGAGAAGTGTATGGATTGACTCTCAAAGAACAGGAAATTACAAAAGGAGTATTTGGTTTGCCAACGACTGCGCGACTGCGTTTTCAAAACACCGGCAATGTGTATGTGACGCCACGCGGAGTAGTGACGCTCACTGATCCAATGGGACGCGAAGTGGCACGTGGAATCATTGATGAGGAATCAGCTTTGGTCCTGCCGGAAACTTTCCGTGTTTTTCCGACACAGATGCGAGAAATGGCGATGGCTTTTGTGCCGGGGCGCTATAATCTTTCCACACAATATCGCTATGACGGCCAAGATGATTTTGTAACGGTGCAACAAAATATTTTTATTATACCGAATCTTGATGTGTGGGCATTGCTAGCAGTTATTGTAATAATATATATTAGCTTCAAAATCAAAAGAAGAAAAAAATAAATTAAAATACCTCAAGACACTGGATGTCCAATGGGATATTGAGAGTGAGAGACATCTAGTGTCCAAAACATAAGAATGCTTATGCAAAAAAACAAAAAAACAAAACCACAGGCAGAAGAAAATATTAAAACTTCCAAAGTTCGGAATTATTTTTGGATAGGAGTGATTTTTTTGTTGTTTGTGGCAATCGGTGCAATAATTTTTTTCTGGCAGCTTATGCAAAAGCCGGTCTCGAGTGTAGCACATGTAGTAGAAGCTCCGGTAGTGGAAGATAAAAAAATATCATTTGAACGTTTTGAAGGAAAACATTTTTCCTTTCATCATACGGCAGATTATTCTATTAAAAGCCATCAGGATGTGCCTGATGCGAACCAAGTTATTTTAGAAACCGCTTTTTTGGCTTCGAGTGAAGTGAATTCCAAAAAAATTGCTATGACCGTGGAAAATTTGAGTGGCAGGAAAATGACAGACAGCACGAATTATAATTTGCGTAAAGTGTTTGTTGATAAATATCGAGAAGAAAAATTTTCCGTGGGAGAAATTAGTGGCGTCGCCTTTACTGCGATAGCCATTGATACGTATGAAAAAGTTATTTTTATCCCGCACGAAAATTATTTGGCTGAAATAGCATTGACCGGGCCGGCAGTAACTGATGGCAGTATGGATGCGGAATTGGAAGACGTTGTGAGAAGTATTCAATGGAAGCAGGAATAAAAAAAAAGACATCGGGTGTCCAATGCGTAATGAAGGTGAGAGACACCCGATGTCTAAACGCTAAAATATTGACAAAAGGTAAAAATGGGAGTATAATAACTTTATAAGACTCTGGAGGGGGCTTAAAAGCGGGTGATATGCACCGCTTTTTATTTATCTCTAAAGTTTCATAAGAAACCGGGTGAATCCTGCACTAACTTTATATAAGTTACCGATGGTACGAATATAAAGTTAAGGCAGGATGAATGCCCGGTTTTTTTGCCTCAAAAATCAATCCATCATAATCCATCCATCATGCAAAAACAAATACAAAAATTATCCTGGACGCTCGCAATGGCTCTCATAATGTTGGGGGGATTTTTTGTTTTCCAAATGCAGGCTGCGCAGGCCGCCGTTGATCCCTATATCAATTTTCAAGGCAAGATGGTTTCCAATACGGATGGCACCAACGTTTCTAACGCCAGTCATACTTTTCTCTTTTGTCTCTACACAACTTCAACTCCGGCCACAGCTTGTACGGCTGGCGCCAACAATGATGCCATCTGGAGAGAATCAAAAAGCATCACCACCGTGGATGGAATTTTTCAAACCAATCTGGGTAGCACCACCGCTCTGCCCGCGGCAGCCACTTTCAACACAGCGGGATTATATTTAGGCATAAACTTTGACAGCAATGGTCAAATGACACCCCTGGTGGAATTCACTGCTTCTCCCTATGCTTTTAATGCGGAAAAATTGCAAGGTGGTGATTGGGCAACCCCCGGAGCTATTGGAACCGGCACAGCGGCCGCCGGAACTTTCACTAATCTTTCCACCACGACTGGCGGACTGTCCATCGCGGCAGGACAATCATATACCGGCGCTGGCGCAATCACGCTGTCCTCTGGCGGAACTAATACGGGATTGACTATCAATTCTTCCGGCACGGGCACCATTGCCATCGGCAGTGACACAGATGCAGAAACGATTAACATTGGCACCGGCGGTGGCGTCAAAACTTTAGTCATTGGATCTCTCAACACCACTTCCGGCGTGACCATCCAATCCGGAACTACGGGCACGGGCATCGGTTTGCAAGCCAACGGCACTGCCACTGGCAATGTGCAAATTGGAGACGGCGGGGCAGCTTCAGCCACACCGGATCTTTTGGTTTTGGATATTGGAAGTGCTGAGCCGACTGGTGGTATCGGGTCAATGTACTATTCCACAGCATTGAATAAATTTCGTTGTTATCAAAATGCAGGTTGGACTGATTGCATCGGAACTGGTGGAGCGCAAACTCCTTGGGCGCAAGACGTCAGCGCAGCCGGCTATGATCTTGGCAGTCTTTCTAATCTTGGCTTTCAAGAAACTACCGCCGCGCCAACCAGCACTGATGTTGGATTCTATCGCGATAATGCCGGAGATTTGAGTGCGAATGTTTTAACGGGCAAATCTTTAAACTTGGCAGTTAATGGAACGGATGAATATAATTTTTCTTCCACCGGACTAGCTTTCAACTCCAATAATATCACCGGACTGGGAGCAAATTTGACGGCAACTGCCGGATTGAGCATTGCTTCAACCGGAGCGAATGCTCTCAACATGACGGGAGGCGCAGCGTCTGCTTGGAATATCGGAGCGAATGCACTGAGCATCACTTCTTCAAATTTCAACACGACCGCTACCGGCATCAACTCCACAGTCATTGGTGCGACTACGGCCGCGGCCGGAACTTTCACCGGACTAACCACGACGACCGGCGGAGTTTCCATTGCAGCCAACCAATCATATACCGGCGCCGGAGCTGTGACATTGTCCTCCGGCGGAACTAATACCGGATTAACGATGAATTCCGCTGGCACGGGTGCGATCAACATGGGCAGTGATACGGATGCGGAGACTATTACGATTGGAACGGGTGGCGGAATCAAAACTTTGTCGATTGGCTCCCTGAACACATCTTCCGTGACCAACATTCAATCAGGAACGGCTGGCATAAATTTGCAAGTGGCTGGAATAGGTGCGACAGGAGCAGTACAAATTGGCGCAGGCACCGGTGCCAATGACACCCCTGATTTCTTGAGCCTGGATTCGAAATTAAGTGCCGGTGATCCTGCCGGAGGAACGGTGGGAGATATGTATTATAATGTGGGAGGTGCTAAATTCAGATGTTTTGAAGGGGCTGGCTGGAAAGATTGTGATACTGGTGGAAGCACGAATGCCGCCGGCGCAGATAATCAAATTCAATTTAATGATGGCGGCACAGCTTTTGGTGGCGATGCAGATTTTGCTTGGGACAAAACAGGAAATAAACTTAGCTTGCCGGGAGTGGACACGGGGGTTACGATGGCAGGAATTACTAATGAGCCAGCCTCTCCTGCAGCGGGAAATCTGACGTGGTATTCTAAATTAGTAGCAGGAAGAATGATGCCTAAATGGAAAGCTCCATCCGGCGTAGATACATCTTTTCAATCGAGTCTAGCATTTAATACAATTAATATGTGGAGCCCATCTTTGACGGCTACAGGCAATGGAATTGGAACCACTTGGGTAGCAGGTACGGGAACGTTTTTGAATGTTTTGCCAACAGACGGCATGGGTATGCAGATGAGACGGTCAAGATTCACAAATATTGTCACAACAACAAACCAAATACTGGGAATTACAAATTCAACAGCTGCATCAATCCCATCATTTTATAGGGGAAGTGCTGCGGGCAGAGGAGGATTCTTTTTTCAAACGCGGTTTACTACAGAGCTTGTGCCGGCTACAACTATTCGTTTGTTTGCGGGATTGACTTCAATGACGACGGGTGCATCTGCCGCCGACACAGTCACGGGTGATGTTGCCGGCTTGTCACATATTACTACGGATGGAATAACCACATTTGCCTTTATGACCAGGGATAATGTTACTACAAATAGAGTCACCTTCACTGCGCCAGCTATAGCATCAGGTAATGCCTATGACTTTACGATGTATGCACCACCAAATGGATCAGCGATTTATTATCGTTTAGTGGATTTGCTTACGGGAAATGTCATTGTTGATTCCAGTACCTCAGCAAATCTGCCTCGTAACACTGTATTTATGGGACCACAAGTACAAATGTCTAATGGAACGGCCAATGTGACGGTGACTACAACAGCTATTGGAATTAATAAAATATATATCGAAAGTGATATGTAAAAAATTTAAAAATATGAAAAAAATAATTATTATCACGGCTGCAATTTTAATGGCGATACCTTTTGGAACAAAAGCGGCCTTTGTAGTATCTACAGCACCGAATAAAGTTGAAGCCGGTGGAGCTTGTTCGGAAAATGTTGAAATAAAATTAGCACAGACAAATACTCCGGCAAAGATTGTCTATTCGGCGGGCGCGCTGTGTAAGGACGGAAAATTTTCTTTTTCTGATGATTTGACGCAATGGAATTTGCCGGAAGGCAACTATAATGTAATTATAAATGGCGAAAAAAAATCAGATAAAATAACAGTGAAAAGAGAGAATGCTAATGCTGGAAAAAATCAAACCACGACCAGTGTGCAGACTGAGGAATTGGGAAATCCTGATACGAAATTTTTAGGCGCGTTTGTGAAACTGCAACAGTCAATTCTTGATATGCATGTTTGGCTTGCTAAAACGAACTATCCCTCTTTGCTAAAAACCAGCATAGATGTGGCTTTAGATGGAATAGACATCGCAGTTGATAATGTTTCAAGTCTGGTTTTGTCTGGCGAGAGTGCTATGGCGGATCCTGGTGAAAATGCAAAACCAGTGGAAGTAATTAATGAAAAAACTGAAATACAAGCGTCTGCAGAGAATATTAAAACTTTGCAACAGTCACCAGCGGATCAGTTACTAACTTCCGGAGAGACTATTCTACCCTCAGATGGGCTAAGTGTTGCAGGAAAGGATAGTCAGGCAGCTGGCCAATAAAGATAATTGATATTTTTGAGATATAAAAAAACTGCTTTTGTGATGGAGGGCAGTTTTTTTATTTTTTAATCTATGCTATAATAGTTTTATAATCTTAGGGCTTATTAAAAATGAACAAAAAATTAAATTTAGCTAGCAAACAAGGATTTACATTAGTGGAACTTCTTTTAGTCATAGGTATTATTGCCACTTTGGCCGTGGTGGTTTTTGTGGCACTGGATCCAGCCAAGCGTTTTGCTGATGCACGCGATGCCAAAAGAACTTCAGATGTGGAAACAATCTTAAGCGCGGTTCATCAATTTGTCATTGATAATAAAGGGGGTTTTCCTGTTGATTTTAGCACCGAGGATGTCATGATTGGAATATCTAGTACTGAATGCGCAATTAATACCCCAAGATGTAATTTATCGAGCTCTGCTTGCGTTGATTTAAGTGTGCTGTCTAAATATTTGAAAACGGTACCATTTGATCCGCAAACTGGCTCTGAGGCAACCACGCAGTATGCAATTTCCAAGGATGCCAATGGTTTAGTAACAGTAAAAGCGTGTGCTGCTGAAGGAGGCGATATTTCCGTTTCCCGGTAACCTTATTTGAAAAGTGTCTAGCTTCAATATAAAAAACACCGGTCAGCAGAAATGTGGGCTGGTTTTTTTAGTGAAAAGGGATGGATAAGGCGATATTTGATGGAATTGACAATATGTTGCCAATCTAGTACAATTCCTTTATTGATATAATAATATTAATAAAAGAAATGAATTTTTTAAAATTTAAACAAGAAACTGAAGAATTGCCCTATTTCGAAACAAAAGAGTTAAGGGTTATTTTAGGCGCAAATTTTACTGGTACAACACTGGTTAATCTCAAAAACTGGGCAAATAAGGGATATCTGATTATGATCCGACGAGGACTATACCTCGTTTCGGAAATGAAAAACAAGGTCGATGCAATGGCGTTTGCTGCCAAAATTTATCCTCCTTCATATATCAGCTTGGAAATGGCGCTAAATTATTATGGAATCATTCCGGAAGCGGTTTTCACTATCACCTCAGTAACAACTCGAAAAACAAAAGAATTTAGAACACCGATCGGGAATTTCAGTTATCAAAAAATTAAAAGAGAGGCTTTTGGCGGGTTTGAGACAAAAAAACAAGAAGGCATTTCGTTTAATTTGGCTCTGCCGGAAAAAGCGCTGGTCGATTTTTTTTACTTAAATCGCAATAAGCTAAACGGAGAAAAGGAACAATTTGCTGGGTATCGCTTCAGTGAGGATTTTAAATTTGACGCGCAAAAATTGCTTTATTTTTCCAGGGTTTTTCAAAATAAAAAAGTACTATTTTTAACTAATAATTTTATTCAATATTATGTTGCCGAATAAAGATTTTTTCAAGAAATACGCGCAAGAAAAAAATATTCCTTGGCAGGAAAGAAACATTTTGCTGGAATATCTGCAGACGCAGATTCTCAAGGCGCTTTCTTTGAGTAAATTTAACGATAACCTTTCTTTTTTAGGTGGAACATGTTTACGTTTTGCCCATGGGATTAACCGTTTTTCGGAGGATCTGGATTTTGACTTGATGAAAAAAAAGGGATTTGAAATTGATGAATTGATGCGGGCTATTACAAAGCAACTTGAACTGCAAGGATTTCAAGTTGATGCCAGGACAAAAACTACTGAAAATATTCACGTTATCTTTTTTAAATTTAGGCGGGTTCTGAGAGAGTTTGGTTTTAATGTGCCTAAAGATGAGAAAATGCTAGTTAAATTTGAAATAGACTTCAATCCATATAAAAATATCCATCTAGAGACGAAATTTTCTGACAGTTTTAATGAAAGATTTCCAATGCTAGTTAATTCCTTAGACACGTTGTTTGCGCAAAAAATCGTGGCGATTATTTTTCGTCCCTATCAGAAAGGGCGGGATTTCTATGATTTAGTCTGGTTTTTGAGTCAAAAAAATCTGGAGCCGAATTACGAAATTTTCAAAGAAAAAGGCATTGCGATCAGCAATCGCCAGGAGTTAATAGATTTCTTGCAAGACCAGGCCAAGAAAAGCGATCTGCAGCAAGCCGTCAAAGATGTGAAAAGATTTCTTTTCTATCCGGAGCAGGCGCAATGGATTTTGAAACTGCCGGAATATTTGAAAATTTTCTAATTGTGAAAATTGTGGTATAATAAATCCAGCACTAATTTCCTTTTTTATCACTGTGCCGGAATATTTTAAATATCAACAAATTAACAATAAAAAGTTAGTGCTGGATAAAATTAGAAGAAGATTCAAAGCTTATTTAACAGGGTAAAAACCAAAAAAATAATAAATTTATAATAATAATTCTATTTGACAGGGTAAAACTAAAACTATGGAAAAAATAAAAAAAACGACCAAGGCATCGATGAAAGAAATCTTTGGTGACAAAGCAAAAAGCGCACCCAAAAAGACTGAAGAAAAGGCGGCAGAATCGGCGACGCGAAAACCGGCGAAAGTGACGCCGAAAATTGTGGCCGAGGAGATAGCGGAGCCAATCAGGCAGAGTGTTCCGGAAACGAGGAGTGAAGAAGTTTCCAAAAAATCCAAAATTATGAAAATGACCTTGATCGCGGTGGTGGCGCTGGTGATCGTGGCCTTGGGAGGCAGTGCCTATTATTTTTATCATCAATATAAGAAAACCGCTACAGCCGAAGGGATGGATATTGCCGGAAAAGTTGGCCAGTTGATGGAATTGCCGAATGAACCAGCCACGCTGGCAACAGTGACGGACAAAGAAAAATTGAAAGACCAACCTTTCTTTGCGCACAGTGAAAATGGGGACAAAGCTTTGATTTATACGCAAGCCAAGAAAGCGATTCTATATCGCCCAAGCACCAATAAAATCATTGAAGTGATGTATTTGTCGATTAGTCAAAATGCCGAACCGAGCGCGTCGGCCTCCAGCAATTCTGCGCAAAATAATACCGCCCCGACTCCAGAAGTCGCTGCAACGCCAGAACAAACCCAGTCAACTTCTGCTGATAGTGCTCCGCAAGCTCTAGTTGCAACAGAGCCGGTCAAAGTGGCGGTGTACAACGGCACCAGCACGAAAGGCATGGCAGCCACCGTGGCGGAGAAATTGTCCTCTATGGACGGCGTGACTATTGCCGAGAAAACAAATGCCACGGGCACCTATGCAACTACAACCGTGGTCAATCTGACCGGCAAGGACGAACTGGCGCAAAAGATTGCAGACGCAGTTGGTGGACAAGTGATAACTGATCTGCCCAGAGGAGAAAAAACACCGACTGCAGACATTCTGGTGATTGCCGGCAGTGATTTTAAGAAATAAAAAAAGCAGAGCTGCTAATGAAATTTAAAAAACCAAAAATCAAAATTGGAACAAAGCTAATCATCGCATATTTGACGGTGATCGGTTTGTTTATGGTATTTTTCTATTTCAACAATGCACGACTTCAAGAACAAAGCACTGATGAGTTTGTGGCGAATGAAATCGCTCAGGACAAAATGTCCTTTGAACATGCCAAAGAGCGAGACATAAATATGTTGAGTACGACGCTGACAGCGATTATCCAGAATCCGGATACAAAGGAGATTTATTTGCAAAAAGACCGGGACAAGCTATATGCGTATAACGAAGCGCTGTTTTCGGAGCTGAAAAATAAATATGGCATCACGCATTGGTATTTCATCTTGCCTGACGGACACACTTTTTTACGGATGCATCAAAAAGATCAATATAATGATATGATTGATCGGGAAACCTTCAAGCAGGCTCAAAAAACCGGTCAAGTGGCAGCTGGAATTGAATTGGGTAAAACGGCGTACGCTTTGCGAGTGGTGATGCCTTATTATGACAATGGCCAACTGATTGGCTACGTAGAATTGGGCGAGGAGATCAATCATTTCTTAAATATTCTCAAGGGCAATAGTAAAAATGAATACAGTCTCATAGCGGACAAGAGTTTTTTAAGTCAAGCTGATTGGGTTTCAGTGCGGCAAACAGAGGGCTTGCGAAATAATTGGGATGACCTGACAGAGCATGTTGTGGTTGGTATTACGGCAGACACGTCAATCACCCGCAATTGTTTTACTCAAGAAGCCTTGAAACAATTGAAAGACAATGACTTGAATTTTCAATTGTTCCGAGAGGACAATGGCTATTTTGGGTGCGGTGGATTTGAAATAAAAGATATTAAAGGCCAACACACAGGCTTGGTAATGCTAGTGACAGATATCAATAACCATGTGGCGCTGTTAAATGAAAATAATAAGACAGCTATGATTTATCGGGGGTCTATTCTAGTGCTGGCCTTGTTGATTAGTCTTGGCTTTTCTCGGCTTCTCCTTAGATCAATAAGAAAATTGCGCGATGGTTCAATTAGAATTAGTCAGGGTGATTTGGATTATCGAGTGGATATTCAAACTGGGGACGAAATTGAAGAGTTGGGTCTGGAATTTAATAAGATGGCAGATAATCTTAGCGCGAGAACCAAGGAGTTGGAAAAAACTAACGTGAATATTGAGACTCAGGTGCGTGAGAAGATAGAGGAGATAAGTGAAAGTATGAAGGAAATGGAAAAGTTTAATAACATCGTGGTGGGGCGGGAGCTGCGAATGATAGAACTTAAAAAAAGAATCCAGGAATTAGAAGCGGAAAAAGAGGAATTACTAAAGAAAATATAAATAAAAAATATGCCTAAATTAGGAGTGGTTAAATTTTTAGCACTGGTGGTGGCATTGGTGGGTTTGTCAGCGGTGATGGGCTGGATTTTGGATATCGATTTTTTGAAAAGCACTTGGATTAGTCCAACGGCTATGAAATTCACCACGGCCATGGGTTTTGTGGCCAGTAGCATTGTGCTGTATTCTGCCGCCACGGAGAAAAAAGAAGCTTCATTTGTCGTGCAGGTAGTCTTGCCTGCGGCTATTCTTTTGATCTTGCTTCAGATGGTCACTCTGTTAATTTCTGTGATTTTTGGATTCCAGACAGATATAGACGTCCTGTTTATGCAAGAAAAATCCAGAGTAGCGAATGTTTTTATTTCTGGTCGGCCGTCAATTCCAACTATGGTGGGACTTATTTTGGTGGCTGTTTCCGGAATATGGACTTTTATCGGATGGAAAAAACATTTGCTTTGGATGGGCGGGATAATCATGATTATCGGCGGCACCGCTGCCTTGGGCTATATGACCCAACAACCATTTTTATACTATATGATTAATAGCATAAGCACTGCGATGGCTCTCAATACGGCAATGTTATTTATATTAATTGGTAGTGGATTCATTCTATGTGGAAAAACAATCTTAGAACAAAATTAGTTATCTCTTTTTCCCTGATTATTCTGGTTGCTGTGACGGTGGCTAGCGCTTCGGCGCTAACCGGCATGAAAATGGCAATGGAGCAGGAGGTTCGAGATAAAATGCAGTTGTTTGTAGAAGCCAAGGCAGGCCAGGTGTTGGCTTATTTGGACTCGTTGGGAGCTAGGACGGTGGATTTTTCTTCGGATGGATTTATCCGGGATAGCTTGAGAGAAATTGATGATACCGGCTCAGTTAGTGCGGTGAGTGCTCTGAACGAATATTTAATTAAGAATAAAAAACCGCTAGATGAGGATTTGTTTTGCGTAATGGTTTTGGATATGAATGGAAGGGTGGTTTCTTCTGTTTTCACAAATGAAGTGGGCAATGATGAATCCGCCAGCCAGCAATTTATCCAAGGCAAGAAAGGGGTTTTTATCGGTGAAGAAGTTGGAGCAGCAGAATCGGAAAGCGGGAAAAACATGTTTTCCGTCAGCGCTCCCATTCTGGACAAGGACACCGGAAAACTGCTGGGTGTTATCATCAATAGTTTTGTGGCCGGTAAATTAGATAAAATTTTCTCCGGGGAATTTCAAATTCAGGATGGGGGTTTTACTGTCTCTATCGGGTTGTCTCAATCATTAAGCATCCATCTGCTTAACCGGGAGAAAAAAGTTTTGGCTCATGGGCACGCGATAAAAATGAATATGATTGAGTCTATGGATATTTTGCCGGCGCAAGAATGTCTGAATAGTGGAAAGGAAATTAGCGGCACTTGGCTTAATGCTGCCGGCCAAGAGGTGATTGGCGCTTCCGTGTGTTTTCCCGCGCAAGGCTGGACTTTGCTGGCAGAAGTTACTACCCAAGAGGCTTTTGCGCCTCTAAAAAATATGACCTACGGATTGATTATTTTGTTTGGGCTGTCTGCGCTGTTTATTATTTGGGATATTTTTTTGCTGGCAGGCAAAATCATTGCACCGATTAAAAAATTGCGTGACGCGGTGGAGATTATTTCTAAAGGTGATTTGGATTATCGGATAGATATTGTCAGCGAGGATGAGATAGGGCAACTAAGCCGGTCATTCAACATTATGGCAGACAGCGTCAGAAGTAGTCATGTGGAGCTGTATGAATACTCCCAAGGACTGGAGAAAATGGTGGATGAAAAGACGCAAGAGTTGCAGGATAGAATTGGTGATTTGGATAAGTCTCACAAGGCGGTGAGTAACATTTTGGATGATGCTTTGGCCTCGGAGCATGCTTTGATCGGAAAAACAACAGAACTGAAAAAATTTCAGCAAGCGGCTGATGTCAGCTTTGATCATATTATAATCACTGACGAGGAGGGAGTCATTCTATATGCGAATCGCGCCGTGGAAGAGATCACTGGTTATACGCGCGAGGAGGTCATTGGCAAAAATCCCGGAAAGTTGTGGGGCGGTCAGATGCCTAAGGACGTGTATGAAAAAATGTGGAACACTATCAAAATAGAAAAAGTGGCTTATGCGGGAGAACTGACTAATAAACGTAAAAACGGAGAGAAATATCTGGCGACTAATCGTATCTCGCCGATTCTTGATAACAAGGGCGAGATAAAATTTTATGTCGGAGTGGAACGTGATATCACGCAGGAACGCGAGGCGCAGCTGAAAGTTATTCGGGGCGCGGAACAATTGAAAGAGGCTAATGCAGACATAGCCGAACAAAAAGAGCGCGCTGAAGGAATTCTGGATTTCTTGAAATCCATTGGAGACGGCGTGGTTGCCACAGACTTGGAAGAAAAAATAATATTTTTCAATGAAGCGGCCGAAGAACTCACCGGTATTTCGAGTGAGATGGCGATTGGTAAAAAGTCTTCAGAGATCCTGGCTATTTTTGGCGAGAAAAATCCGGAAAAACCCTTTGATATTTTTGCAGAGGCGATTGAATGCAAGGGAGACTTGTGCAAGACGAATGATCGGTTTTTCATAAAACATAAAAACAACACCTCTAGCGTGGCTATTTCATTTTCAACGGCGCTGATCTATAATTCCAAGGAAGAAGCGCAGGGTTGCATTCTGAGTATGCACAATATTAGTGAAGAGCGCGAGTTGGAAAAATCCAAAGACAACTTCCTTTCCGTGGCGGCGCATCAATTGCGCACCCCGCTTTCCGGCATCCGCTGGAGTTTGGAAATGCTTCTGGGGGATGATGTGGGAAAATTGCCGGCAGAAGCACACGAGGTGGTGAAAAATATCGACGAAAATACGATGCGTTTGATACAACTGGTGAATGATTTGTTGAATGTTTCACGCATTAATATGGGAAAAATTATGGAGCCGGCTGCTCCGGTGGCGGTGGTGGAAACAATTGCAGCGGTTTTGAAAAGCGGAGAGGGCTTTGTGGCCAAAAATAAGGTTGAGATTATTTTTGATGAAAGTGAACAGATTGAAGCAAAAGTCTTTATCAGTCCACAACATTTTTTTGAATCAATCGAAAATGTGGTTTCCAACGCTATTAAATATACACCTGAATTGGGCACGGTCAAAATCTCCGTTTCTCAAAAAGACGATATGGTCAAGATTATGATAGCGGATTCGGGCATCGGTATCCCTAAAAAAGAGCAAGAAAAGATGTTTTCGAAGTTTTTTCGAGCGCAAAATGCCATTCAAAAAGACCCTAGTGGTTCTGGTTTAGGGCTAAGTGTGGTAAAATCATTTATAGAGGAGGCGGGCGGCATGGTGTCTTTTGAGAGCGAAGAAGGCAAGGGCACAACTTTCTTCATAAGCCTGCCGGTGTACAAGGAAAGTAAATAATAGTAAAAATAGACTTATTATGCAACAGGTCTAATAATTAATTAGAGTTATAGCTGAAAAACAATTATATGAATAATCCGCCATGCATTTTAATTGCCGAAGATGATAAATTTCTCATAAAGGTTTATCAAACAAAACTAACCAAAGAAGGCTTTCAGGTGGAAATTGCAGTGAATGGAGAAGAAGCGCTGAAGTTGGCGCGTGAAAAAAATCCGGATTTGATTTTTTGTGATTTGATGATGCCGATCAAGGATGGCTTTGAGGTTTTGCGAGAACTGAAGGCGGATGCCAAATTGAAAAAAATAAAAGTGATTATCCTTTCCAATTTGAGCCAGGAAGAAGACAAAAAGCGTGTGATGGATCTGGGTGCAGAGGAGTATATTGTCAAAGCTAATGTGGCTTTTTCTGAGGTCATCGCTCTAGCTAAGAAGTATTTAAATAAGGAATAAGAATAAAACATGGCTGATTTTAAAGATTTTTCCATAGCCAAAAAAGCTTTGCTGGAATCAGGAGTAATTTCTGAGAAGGATTTTGCGCGGGCAGAAACCTTAGTAGCGCAGGATAGCCTTGCCTTTACGGAAGCAGTGGTGCGCTTGGAAATCCTTTCCGAGGAAGAGGTGGTGCGTGTCATCGCCGATGCGCTGGGCTTTCCCTATATTGATCTTTCTAAAGAAAGCGTTAGACCGGAAGTTTTGGCGGAAATTCCCGAGGTGGTGGCGAGAAAAAATATGATCGTACCATTCAAAAAAGATGTGGATGGTTTGCATTTGGCGATGGTTGATCCGACTAATCGCGAAATCAGTGATTTCATTGAACGGAAAGAAGGGATTGCCGTGAAAGTGTATATGGCTACGCAGCGCGATGTTGAAAATACGTTGGAGCGGTATAGCGGCGGACTTTCGGACGCGCTTAAGAAAACGCTATCCTTGGCAGAAAAGGCAATTGCTGACGGCGGAGAGCCTCCGATTGTGAATGTAGTGCGGGATATTATTTCTTTTGCCTATCAAAATCGCGCCTCCGACATTCATCTGGAGCCTCGGGATGAGGAAGATTCTATTATCCGATTTCGGATTGATGGAATTTTGCATGACGTAGCCTTGCTTCCGCGAGCTTTGCATAATCAAGTGATTTCTCGCATCAAGGTTCTAGCGCGTTTGCAAACTGATGAGCATCAGAAGCCGCAGGATGGAAAAATAGAATTTGTTATTGAGCAGGAAAAAGTGGATGTGCGAGTTTCCCTGGTGCCTATTATGGAAGGAGAGAAAGTGGTTATGCGTCTTTTGTCGGAGCGATCGCGACGTTTTTCCTTATCGAATTTAGGGATGGAAGAAAGTGATTTACGAAAAATTCATGATGCCTATGAAAAACCATATGGCATGGTGCTGGCGACCGGACCGACCGGCTGCGGCAAGACCACCACCCTCTATACTATTCTCAAAATGTTGAATGAGCGGAATGTGAATATTATGACCATTGAAGATCCGGTGGAATATGATTTGGAGGGAGTTAATCAGATTCAAGTCAACACCAAAGCTAATTTGACTTTTGCAACGGGATTGCGAAGCATTTTGCGCCAAGACCCGAATATTATTCTGGTAGGGGAAATTCGTGACAAGGAAACCGCTAATATTGCGATTAATTTGGCGATGACGGGACATTTGGTGCTTTCCACCTTGCATACTAATGACGCCGGAACGGCTATTCCGCGTTTCGTGGATTTGGGTATCGAGCCTTTTCTCATTGCTTCAACAGTGAATAGTATTTTGGCGCAACGGTTGGTGCGAAAAATTCACAGCGGTTGTCGTGCCAGCGAGGAATTGCCGGCCACAGAAATTGCCAATCGCATAGGTTGGGAACTGACACAAAAAGTATTTGGCGTGACTAAGAAAGATGCGACCAAGAAAAAAATCACACTGTATAGAGGCAAGGGCTGTGAAGCCTGCCGCGGAACCGGTTATGAAGGGCGTATTGGCATGTTTGAAGTTTTGGTGATGGATGAGGAGATTAAAAAAGCGATTATGAAAAATCAGGAGGCGAGTTCTATTGCCGAATTGGCCAAGAGCCGCGGGATGCGAACAATGCTGGAGGATGGTTTAGAAAAAGTGAAAGTGGGATTGACGACATTGGATGAGGTTTTGGGTGCGACAAAAATTTAATTTTTTTTAATCAGTTACTAAGAAAAATATATGGACGAAAAAACATATGGACTGGATTTGAATGAGGAAATCACGCCCTTGAAAGCTAGGGAGGCAATGATCGCCTGTTTTGTGCAGGCACATAGCGAAGTGATGCAAGATTTTAAGGAGTATCATAAGTTTGAGTCCGAAGAGGAGTTTGAGAAAATGGAGCAAGTGAATGTAGGCACCATAGTGAGAACTATTTTTAAAGATGCGGGAGCTGACTTTGATCATCCCACAAAACAAGATTTGCTCAATGCGATGAAGAAGCTTGCGGATTATGCTGTTAATTTTAGAAGCCCGGAAATAGTCAAAAAGCATGCTGCTGAAATGCAACTTATACTCGATAAATTAAATTAAATGTATTTATTTTCTTCATTTGGATTTACGGAAAAACTTTTTTTTGCCAAGCATTTGGCCACTCTTTTGAAAGGTGGAATTCCTTTGTCGGAAGCGCTGCAATTGCTTTCCGAGCAGGACGGCGGAATCGGCCCAATTGCAGGAACGGTGTTGCAAAGCGTGGAAAACGGTCAATCGCTTTCTTCTTCCCTTGGCCGGCATCCAAAGGAATTTGGAGCTTTTTATATTAGTTTGGTGGAAGTGGGCGAGGTCTCCGGGACACTGGAGAAAAGTTTGGAATTTTTGGCGGAAAAACTTTCGCGCGAGGAAACTTTGCGTAAAAAAGTCCAAGCCATGCTTTTTTATCCGGCCATTGTGCTGGCAGTCTCTACGGCTGTAGGCGGTTTTGTGAGTTTTTTCGTGTTGCCAAAACTAGCCGGCATCTTCAGCTCGTTTGATGTGGATTTGCCCATGGCCACTAAAATTCTTTTAGTTTTCGCTAACTTTGTTAAAATATATGGCGTGGGGGTAGTCGCGGGGATTGTGGCGATAGTGGCAATGCTCGGGGGGATAATAAAAACATCCTATTCGGCAAAACTTTTTTGGCATCATATAAAATTTCATGTTCCGTTTGTGGGCAAAGTAAACAAAAGCGCGGCGCTGTCTTCGCTTTTTCGCGATCTGGGTGTGATGTTGCAAAGCGGATTGCCACTAGAATACGCCTTGAGAGTAGAAAGTGAAATCGCAGAAAATTTGGTGGTTAGAGAAAAAATCAAAGGAATTCATGAGGCTGTTTCTAGCGGTAGTACGGTCGGGAAGGAATTGCTGGCCAATAAATATCAAATCTTTCCCGCTTTGGTTTCACGGATGATTTCGGTCGGAGAAAGTTCGGGAACACTGGAGGGGACATTTCTGTATCTGGCTGATTTTTTTGAGGATGAAACTGACGTAGCGGCCAAAAATGGCGCAGCCTTGCTCGAACCCTTGTTATTGGTGTTTATCAGCCTTGTCGCGGGTTTCGTGGCTCTGGCGGTGATTTTGCCTATCTACACGCTAACAGGATCAATCCATCGCTAATGAAATAGGATCAATAGATATAAAGGTATTTACAGTAATCAGTTATTTTTAAAAATATGTTTAAATCCATGTTTTCAGGAAAAAAAGACGCCGGCAATAATGGTGCTGAGGAATTATCACGCCAACAAAGCGAAGAACAGATGCGTGCCTTAAACGAGCAAATGATGGTTATATTTGATTCCTCTCCGACCATGATTTTTTATAAGGATAAGGAAAATCGTTTTATTCGCGTAAATGAAGCGTTTGCCAAAGCTAATAATAAATCTAAACAAGAAATAGAAGGGAAAAGTTGCTGGGACATATATTCTAAAGAGGCGGCGGATCATTATATGCAGGATGATCAGGAGGTGATGGCTGCCGGCGAACCCAAGCTGAATATTATTGAAACTATGGAAACACCAGCAGGAACAATGTGGGTTCAAACAGATAAGATTCTCCATCGGGATCAAGAGGGGAAAATCATCGGTATCATCGGCTTCACTTTGGATATTACCGAACGTATTAATATGGAGCAAAAATTGAAAGCATCCGAAGAAAAATACCGCAGTATTATTGAAAGTTCAACTGATGCGATATTTGTAATGGATAAAGAATATAAATACGTGTCTGTAAATGAGTCCTTTGCCGGCGATTTTAAAAAATCTGTTCAAGAATTGATAGGCAAATCTGTCTTTGAAATATTTCCCGAAACAGTCGCTACTGGATTGGCGAAAAATGTCCAGAAAGTTTTCGATTCCGGCTGTGGCATAACTGTCGATGAAGAAGTATCTATTCTTGGTCAGAAGCAATATATTAATTCCAAATTGAATCCAATCAAGGGTGAAAATGGAGCGGTGGTGGCTGTTACCGGCATTGTGCGAGATATAGCTGAGATCAGGAAGGAAGAGGATGCCCTGAAAGAGATGAATGTAATGATGACCGGGAGGGAATTGAAGATGATTGAGTTGAAGAAAGAGGTGGAGGAGTTGAAGGCAAAGCTTCAGGAAGCGACTAACAGACTTGTTGCGTAATAACTCACAATAAAAATTGA
>CAIMIV010000001.1 GCA_903841185.1 uncultured bacterium | reverse complement strand
GCCCGCATCATTCAGGTCCTGCAAAATTTTCATCACCTGGGTACCGGATTTGGAATCCAGATTGCCCGTTGGTTCATCGGCGAAAATCACACTCGGATCATTCACCAGCGCGCGGGCAATGGCCACCCGTTGTCTTTCTCCACCTGAAAGCTGGCTAGACAAATAGTCTCGGCGATGCTCCATGCCCACATCCCGCAAAGCCGCCAACACCTTCTGGGAATTGTTCTTGGCTTTTTTGTTATCATCATATAAAAGGGGCAACTCCACATTTTCAAACACCGTGGTGCGCGGCAGCAGATTGAAAGTTTGAAAAACAAAACCCACTTTTTTGTTGCGAATTTCCGCTAATTTATCATCGGAAAAATCATTAATATTCTCCCCTTCCAAAAAATAGTTGCCGCTAGTGGGTCGATCCAAAAAGCCCAGCATTTGCATCATAGTGGATTTGCCGGAACCCGATGGCCCCATAATCGACACAAATTCCCCCTTTTCGATAGCGAAAGAGACGCCTTTCACCGCCGGCGTGGAAACCCCCTCATTTTCGTAGGTTTTGGTCAAATTCTCCACCCTAATCAAGCTTGCTGTGTCCATAGAATAATTTTCTTTATCTCTCGCAAATTTTTTAAAACTAATGTTCTTACTATTCTAGGCAGCCTTAGTAAAAGTAATCACTTTCTCCCCTTCCTTCAAATTGTTTTTCACTTCGATCATGCCATTGTCACCGGAAATGCCCGTCTCTACATATACCTTTTCTACTGTCTCGCCATCGTCGTTGGTTTTCAAAATTTCCACATACTTCTTGCTGCCATCTTTTTTCACAGCGCGTTGGGGAACCATTAAAACGTTTTCCGCATTAGCCGTGACAATATCGTCATTACAGGTCATTCCAATCTTCAACCGCTGATCCGGGCTGTCTAGTTGCATCTTCACGCGATAATACACCACATCCTGGATGACCGTGGCCGCCGGGTCCACCTCCGTCACGCTCGCCCAAAAAACTTCGTCCTCCGTCAAAGCGTCAAAAGTCATAAAGACTTTTTGTCCTACGACAATATCCACAATATCCACCTCCGGAATATTGGATTCCAGGAGCAGCTCCTCCGGATTAGCGATGACAAACACGGTTTCGCCAGCCATAGCCATCTCGCCCGTACTAACATTCTTTTTGGTGATAGTGCCACTCACCGGCGCATACAAAGCATTATCTTTCATCTGGCGCAAAACCGCACTGTAGGCCGACTCTGCTTTTTTTATTACCACTTCTTGAGCATTGCGCTGGTTTTTGGAATAGACAGCTTCATTTCTATTGCGCTCCATATTGCGTAAAGTTTCTTTTTGAATCTTAATATCCATCTTGGCCTGGCTCAATTGCTGGGGGAATGTTTTGCGATCAATGGTGGCCAGTTTTTGACCTTGCACCACTTTGTCGCCCACATCCACCAAGACGCTATCCACGCTGCCGGTCAACGCAAAAGCCAACTCCGCCTGTTGCGCAGAAACGACTTTGCCGGTAGTAGATACTGTTTGCGCCAAATCCCCTCGAGTCACTGCTTCCGTAGTGTAGGTGGTGACTGCTTTTTTTCCGGCCAATAATTTATACCCGCCAAAAACCACCGCCGCGATAATCACTATCCATATCCAAGTCTTCCGCTTAAACATAATCATTTTTTTATTTACCAATTATCTACCAGAACCTAATTATTTCCTCAAAATATCTTTAGACTTCCTATCCCTTATTTTACGCCATTTTCCCTTGGGAGTCAAAACTAGTCAAGGGAAAATTAAATTAAAAAAGGCGATGCAACTCTAGCACTTAACTGACCTCTACATCGCCTAATAGTAATTATATTAATAAAACGCTACCTAAGCACCTACTTTTCCAAGCTCGTGATAAGTTGCAATAATTTTCCTTCCAATTGACTCAACGCCTTTCTCTCCACATACTCATCCACTGTGTGGGCTTGGGCGATATTACCGACCCCGAAAAGCACACTATCTTTGAAAAAAGCCATTTCCGAAAAAAAGGGAGCGATCTTGCCTTTTTTCGTCAGCGAGCTTTCGCAAGGCGGAATAGCGTAGAGTTCTTTTAACTCAATATTTTTACGTTTGATTTTTTTCACCCAATTCAATATGGCTTGATATTCTTGTGAGTCTTTGGGTCGAGCGAGCACTTTGCCCTCGGCCTGGGCACTCACCACATTGTCTGCTTCGCCGCCCGTGGTTATGATCACGTTTAGCGCAGTCCAGTTTTTTTGGTAGAGTTCTTGCACCAAATCAGTCAACAGATAGACGGCGCTGTCTTCTTTTTTGAAACTCAGTGAGGAATGGATTTGTTTGCCGCTTGCCACCACATCAAAACCAATCACGCCACGCTGTCCGCGCATCATTTGCAGTTTGGTGGGCTCCATCACAACAAATTGACCATCAGGAACTTTAATTTTTTTCGCTCCGCAAAAATCCACTTCTTCCCCGACCGTGAAAATCAGTCCGATATTTTCTAGCTGTCGCGCCACGAGCAGCGCCCCCGCAATGTTGCCTTTGTTATCAATCGCTCCTCGGCCAAAAATTCTGTCCTTGGCGACTTTGATGGGCACCACTCCGGGAACCGTGTCTATGTGCACTACGATATAGGTTTGGGGTTGTCCTTTTTTAGCAATGATATTAAAGCGATCCTTTGCCACCACCTGCTTTTCCAATTGGAAATCACCCAGCTGGGAAACCAGAAAATCCCCCATGGCTTTTTCCTGTCCGGAAACAGAGGGAATCCGTAACATCTCTATCAACAATTTTTCGATTTCACTCATACTATTACATTTTTAAATTTATTATCTTTATCATGACTAATTGGGGAATAAATGGCAAGATTGCCATTTATTCCCCAATGGGATAAAAAAAGAGGAGTATTTCCATGTTTAAATATTAGTAAGCTGCAAATTCCAATAGGTTCTATTGGAATATTGCACGTCTACCACCGCCAACTCCTTGAAGCCCAGCTCGCTGTAAAGCGTTCTGGCAGCCAAGGCCCGTTCATCGGTGCGCAAAATAATGCACCGCATTCCGCAGGCAGTCGCCCAAGCAATGAGACTCTTGGAGAGTATTTTGCCAACGCCGCGCCCCCGACACGCAGAGGCAACGCCCAACTCATCAATATAAAAGATAAGTGGTTCCTGCTTAAATAATGATTCTAAATCGTCACTGCCGCAAATATCCCGTGCTTGCGCTTTGTCTACGGGATACCCCCAAGAAAAACCAATCACTTTCTTCGATTCTTTATCTTCGATGAAAAAAGCGTTGGCACTTTTTTTGGAGAATTCAGTCTGCATATCTTGCAACACATCTGAAACCTTCCAAAAATCCTCCTCCCAAGGCGCCTCCTGCCAGATTCCGCAGTACAGCTCAGCTGTTTTTTGCAGCACATTCTCATCTACCTGACCACTTCGGAAATTGATGATTTGCATAATCTACTCCTTTTTTTCTGTTGAATTTAAAGTACAAAAAAAACCTCTTCCTACCCCAGGAAGAAGTTTCTTAATGCGGATTCAAAAAAATCCTAAAGCAACCCTTTCCTAGAACAAGAAGAGGTCCGATGGTGTTTCTTGGAAATACGATTGAGCATCAAGCGGTAACCGCCTGCGCCCGTTTTCAACCACTTGGAAATTCTAGCTATTGTAGTGGAACTCAATCCGGTGGCTTGCCCAATTTGCGTATAGGGAACGGTCATATCCAACAGCTGCACCGCTCGCCAGCGATTGCCCAATTCCAAAAGTTCTTTCTCCGTCAGAAGATCGCGCAAAAACATCCGTGCCTCCCTGGTCGTCTCCAGAGCCAAAACGGTCTTGATCAAATCTTCAGTTTTTTGACTCTTTATGGTGTCCATTACTTCACTTTACTACACTAAATTACTTTATCTAACTAAAGTATAGCGCAGATACAAAAAACTGTCAAGTCCATAAACAAGACAGTTAAGGAGCCTGCAGACCCACGCCTATTATTTTCGCCTCAGCAACGCTATGTTATTAGAAGATACTGCCTTGAGTAGCTTGACACTCTCTCGCTCAAAAAAACCGACAAATTCAAATTGACCATTCTTTTCTATAAGCAATTTGAATTCTTCCGGGGCAACAATCTTCACTTCGTCACTATCGACAAATTCCAGTTTTTTTCCGTTGTCATCCACTTCCAATTTGATAGTCTGCATGACAACTTGTGTCAAAAGATTTTTAGGTATCAATTGGAAAGTAGTTTTCACTTTTATTTTATTTTGCTTCATTGTCCATGTTTGTTTTTTCCAAAATTTCGGATCTGCCCAATTAATGTCCAGATTCTCAATGAGATACAGCCCGCCAGAGCCTAGGCAGTCCGCCACTGATTTTAAATGAGATAAGAATAAATCATTGTTTTTGGTATAGACGATAGATCCCATCATGATATAAGCAAAATCAATCTTCTGGCTTAACTGAAAATTATTCATATCAGCTTTAACGATTCCTATTTTCAAACCATTTTGAGACGCTTTGCTTTCCAGGTAGTTAAGCATCTGGGAACTACTGTCCAATCCAATAGTCCTATACCCTCTTCTTGCCATTTCCTCCAGTTGCAACGCCGGGCCACAAGCGATATCCAAGACTGACTCCACTTTTATTTTGCCATATTTTTTAATAAACCGCTCAAATAAATCACCCTGTTTTTTAGCATCCACAAAACTAAAGGCAATCTCGTAATATTTTGCTTGATTGTATATTTGTGATTTCATATTGAATTATCTTAACAAAAGTTACAACAAATTCCCTTGCTTCTCCTCACGATCCAAAGCCTCGTTCACGAGAGCGTCGGAGATTTTGTTTTTTTCTCGCAAGATATGTGCAAAGGTAACCATGCGAAAATCCAGCATCAAATTCCAAATTTCCAGAAAAAGCTCTTGGATATGTTTTTCCTTGAGCTTATAGATATGATTGAGTTGGCGCACCACCAGCTCGCTATCCAAATAACATTCGATAGTGGAAGTCTTGGCGGCTTTGCCTAGGAGTTGTTTCAGTTTTTTCAGGCCGAAAATCAGCGCCAGATATTCCGCTTCGTTGTTGGTTTTGATGCCGACATATTCCCCATATTTTTTGTTGAGCGTTTCGATATACACACCCACGGCCGACGGGCCGGGATTATTGCGCGATCCGCCATCGGTAAACATAATAATTTTTTCATCCATACTTTTTTTATTATTCTTAATTTAAACTTCGTTTAATATCAATTAAAAACAATTGCACAGCGCCATGCCCATTCCAGTCATCTTCCTTTAAGTTAAAAACCACGTCCAGCGTGTCGCCTTCTTTGACGCCCAAGGGATTCTCCCCTAAGCCAAAACCAATCGCATTGAAAGTCTGCGTGCCCTGACTGTCCCGCAACGATAATTTTAAATGTTTACTGCCATTGCCCAAGATTTTCATATTTTCCACCACTAAGTTCCGCAACAAAAATATGGGCTCCTCATTTCCCTCGCCAAAAGGTTGCAGCTTGGAAATGTTTGCCAATAAATTCCCATCCACTTCCGCAGCAGAGATCTCATAATCAATTTCAATCGCCGGAGACAGGTCCTTGCCGGCCAAATCCTCTTCGATGATACCCGCTAAGCGCTCATAGAAAGCTTCCATATTTTCCACTTTCACTTGCGCCCCGGCTGCCTGGGAATGCCCGCCAAAACGGATCAGAAGATCGGAACATTTTTCCAAAGCCTCCACCACGTTAAACTGGTCGATACTGCGAAAAGACCCCACGAACTCCGTGGCTTGTTTTTGAAAAACCGCCGTGGGCTTATTGAATTCGTCCGCAATTCTCCCGGCAATGAGTCCCAGGATGCCCACCTGCCAATGCTCGTTGGAAGCAAAAATCAATTTTCGGTCTTTGAAAGAATTTTCCGCCAAAGCGCGCACTTCCCGCGTGACTTCAGTGGTCACTTTCTGCCGAGACTTATTCTTACTCTCCACTTCCAAGGCCAAATCCCGCGCCGCCACCGCATCTGTTTCAATTAAAAGTTTCAGCGAACTGCTGGCATGATCCATCCGCCCGGCAGCGTTGATGCGTGGCGCGATTTGAAAAGCGATTTTTTGCGTATCCGGAATATTGTTTTCATCAATGGTGATGCGCCCTACTTTGAACATTTCCAAGAGGCCTGTTCTTCTGGTTTTGGACAAAACTACTAAGCCATACCTCGTCAGTATTCGATTTTCTCCCACCAGCGGGACACAATCCGCCACTGTGCCAATAACCACCAAATCCAAGAGCCATTTTAGTTGCTCAATTTTGTTCGGCGCCTGCCGCAGATACACGCCGTGCATCAATTTGAACGCCACTCCCACACCTGCCAATCTTTTTTCCGGATAACCACAATCTGCTACTTGCGGATTAATAATCGCCAAGGCTTGCGGCAACATGCTCGGCGCATGATGATGATCGGTAATGATGACGTCCATACCCAACTCTTTCACTAGCTCCACTTCTTTTATATTAGTGATGCCGCAATCTACGGTGACAATGAGCTGCACTCCTTCCCCGGCCAGATAGCGGATTGCGGCCTCGTTCATCCCATAGCCTTCCGTTTGCCGATCAGGGATATAGTAGATAATCTGCGAATAACCCAATTTAGTCAGCGCTTCGAAAACCACCGCAGTGGCTGTAACGCCGTCCGCATCATAGTCACCGAAAATAGCAATCTTCTCCTTCTTTTCTTTAGCTTGCCCAATTCGAGTCACCGCTTTTTCCATGTCCCTAAAAAGGAACGGATCTAACACGTCAGCATCATAGTCAAACAGAAAAAAATTTTCCAATTTCTCCTTTTCCAATAGTCCGCGATTGGCCAATATTTGCAACACAACAGGATGAAATCTTTCTCCTAGATCCTTATCCGCTATCCCGCTTATTTTCTCCGCTACCGTCCATTTCTTTTGCATGTAGTTAAAAAGAACGAAGCCCAACCTGCCCTAGCGGATTGAGCTCCGCAAAATGATAATTATGATTTCCTTATTTCTGCTCCACGCTGCACTTATCGCAAACAAATTTAGCGGAAAACTCATGATTATCCCTATTTAAGATTTTCATCACTAAAATTAAATCGCTTCCGCATTTCACACATTTAAAATCCTTACTGATCTGCATATCCTGAGCCAAATTATCGGCGTCCAATTCGCCTGGCATAAATTTTATTTTATACTCCACTGCCTCAAATATTGATCCGATTTTCTCGATAATTTCATTGGGCGTATGAAAACCCTGCACAAAAAAAGCTTTCGCGCCCAAATCACGTGCTCGTTGCTGATCCTCTTCCCGCCCCAAATGAGAAGAAATGATCACAGGGATTTTGCTGGTGGAAACATTTTTTTTCAAAGCCTCCATCATCGCAAAGCCATCCATGGTCGGCATGACGATTCCCGTAAAAACAATATCCGGCATATCTTTCGTAGCGATGGTTAATCCCTCCACCCCGTCCTTGGCTTCCGAAACAATAAAGCCATTCTTTTGGAAAATTGTCGCGTACATCTCCCGGATAGCATCATCGTCGTCGACTAATAAAATTCTTATTGCTTTCATTTTTTTTGCTATAGGATTTATACGCTAATAAACAAAAAGCGTACCTCCTACATTATTTAAATTATTATTTTCACATCCACTGCAACAGCCTTCTTGCCATCGTTATAGATAAACAACGGATTGATATCCAGCTCGGTTATCTCCTCACTTTCTCTAGCCAAATTAGCTAGGCCAAAAAGAATTTCCGCTAATTCCTGGACGTCGCATGGCGCTTGCCCGCGTGTCTCTTCAAACAAGAATTTTATCTTGCTGCCTTCAATCGCCTCACGAATTTCCGCCACACTATCCGGATAAACCAGAAAATTCACCATCTTGAAAACTTCCGTATAGATGCCACCTAAACCGAACACCACAATCGGCCCAAAAATGGAATCTTTCTTGATGCCCAAAATCAACTCGGTTTTGCCTGCCAGCATGGCCTGAATAATGAAATTTTCTCCGGGAAAATTGTTTTTCAAGGTCGCGTAAGCAACTTCTAATTCCTCTTGGTTTTGGATATTCAAAATCAGGCCCTGTTTGTCCGTTTTGTGCAATACTTTATCGCTGTTTACTTTCATCACTACGGGAAATTCCACCGCCTGCGGCAAAGCTTCACCGTCGTGAATATCCACCGTGAAGGGCGTCTGAATGCCGTATTGCGCCATGACTTCCTTGGCTTCGGAAAAAAGCAAAGCTCCACGATTTTCATCTTTCGCTTTTTGAATAATCGCCTGCACTCGCACCTTCCGCTCTTCATTAATTGTAACGGATTGCACTGGAATGTTTTTTTCTTTTCTCTGTCCCCATTCATAGAAGGCATCAATCGCTCCAATGGCTTGATCGGGATACGCAAAATTGACTACTCCGTTTTCTTTCATACGCCTGATTTCTTTTTCCACTCTTTCCCCTCCGATGAAAATGGTGACTATTTTTTTTGCGGATTTATTTTTGTGTTCAATAATTATATCAGCTATGCGTGCCACCGGAGTCTGATCTTGCGGAGTGAGGATGCACACAATCGTATCACTTACTTGAGTCTCCAAAATTTCCAAAGCCTTGCTATAGCGGTCATCCATGGCATCACCTAAAAGATCGATCGGATTTTCCACCGATCCTTCATGAGGCAAAAATTCACGCAACCTGTCCTTCGCTTCCTGCGAAAAATTTTCCAACTCCATTCTCTTTCCACCAAAAGCGTCTGTCGTCAGCACTCCTGGCCCCCCGGCGTTAGTAATCAGAGCCACTTTATTGTTTCTGGGAAAATCTACATAGGAAATCAGCTCAATCAAAGAAAAAAATTCTTCTAAATTATTGGCTCGCAGCACCCCCGCTTTTTCAAAAACAGCCTCCATAACCGCATCGCTTCCCGCCAATGCTCCCGTGTGCGAAGAAATGGCCTTCTGGGCCTTGGCCGTTTTGCCAGCTTTTAGAATGACAATCGGTTTTATCTTGGAAACCCTTTGAGCCACTTCCAAAAATTTCTGCCCATCCTTAATGCCTTCCAAATACATGCCGATTACTTTCGTTTTTTCGTCTTCAGCTAAATGTTCCAAAAGTTCCATCTCGTCCAATTGCATCTTGTTACCCACGGAAATAATGCTGGAAAATTTAATATTTTCCTGGCGCGCAATGTCCATGATCGCCACCGCCAATGCTCCGGATTGGGAAACAAAAGCGATATTGCCCGCCTCGGGCATGCCTCCGGCGAAAGAAGCATTGAGTTTTATTGCCGGCATAATATAGCCCAAGCAATTCGGGCCCAGAATATGCAAATTTTTTTCTTGCGCCAGCGCGTGCAATTGCGCTTCCCGTTCCTGGCCCTCCGCATCAGTTTCCGCAAAACCGGCCGAAATAATGATGAAATTTTTCACTTTATCGCTAGCCGCCGCAATCACCGACACCACCACTTTGGCGGGCAAGGCGATAATCGCCATATCTACCGGCTGCGGAATATCCGCCAACGAGTGAAAACATGGCCGCTCAAAAAGAGTGTCATATTTAGGATTGACTAAAAAAACCTCTCCGCCATAGCCGAACTCCAGAATATTTTTCACTAAAATATTTCCGATTTTGCCCGCCTCCGGTGAAGATCCCACCACAGCGATAGACTTCGGGTTAAATAAATTTTGTAGTTTTGACATATTTTTTTGTTATTTATTCATTAACTCTTTTTTCCATTTCTTCTTCCCGCAACAATCCCTCAATAGCCCCATAGAATTGCACTACGCTACTGCTATTGGCAATGCCCCATCGCAAGCACTCTTGCAAACTCTTTCCTTTCAACTGGGCGGCAATAAGACCACTCGCAAAAGCGTCCCCGGCTCCCAGCGTGTCGGCCACCTGCTCTTTTTGCGCTGCCAGGTGCAAAAATTTTTCTCCGTCATAGCCCCACACCCCGCGGGCTCCATCCGTCAGCGCCACCACTCTTGCGCCTAGATTATGCAATTTTTCCGCCAAAAATTTTTCGTCGTTTAATTCTTCCGCAGAAAAATCACCAGTCTTTTCCACCGTCTCAATGGCCTCATCCTTATTCACAATTACCAGCTGCGTTTGTGCGATAGTTTCAATAATTTTCTGAGTGTCTTTCTTAATATTTGTCTGCCCCGGATTAAAAATTAATTTAATATTTTCTTCCTTCGCTATTTGTAAAATTTTGTCTAATTTGCTTTCCCAGTTTTCATCCGCATTGCCATTGAGTGAGCTGATAAAAATCCATTGCGCCCCAACTTTTTTCAAGTCTGTTTGGTCAATTTCGAGCCTTTCGTTGGAATCTCGATCGGAAAAAATGATACGGTCCTCACTCGGGATGTGTGCCACGATTGTCGAAAGATCGCTGCGATGGTTGCCAGATTGAACCAAATCAATTGCCACCCCATTTTTTTTCAATTCCGCCTTAATCCAATCGCCCGTCTGATCCGAACCCACCCGTGTACAGCAAAATGCTTCCGTTCCCAGACGCGCCAAACCGCACGCCACATTGGCTGCGCAGCCCCCGATTGTTTCATGACGTCCCTGCGCCACCTGATATTTAGCCCCTAGTTCAAAAACAATTTTTCTTTGCGCTTCCAGATCCTCCGGTGTTTCCATCACCACGCCATCCGTAATGGGAAAAATAACGTCTTTCGTGGTGGAGCCGATGCAAATAATTTTTTCCATGAGAGTTATTTTAATAATGAATTTTTTAGCATAATCTTCGGTTTTTCTATCTCCAAAATATCCAAAATGGTAGGAGCAATATTACCTAACACCCCACCATCACGTAATTTGTTATTTTTGAATTTTTCGCTGACCAGCAAAAAGGGCACGGGATTTTTCGTGTGAAAGGTGTTGGGTTGTTCACTGTCAAAGTCCACCATATCATCCGCGTTGCCATGATCGGCCGTCACAATCAGATTGCCCCCTTTTTGCAAGACTTTTTCCACCAGAACGCCAATCTGGGTATCCAAAAATTCCACCGCACGCACGGTCGCCGGCAAATCCCCGGTGTGGCCGAGCATATCCGCGTTGGCATAATTCACAGCAATAAAATCGTATCTATCCTCATCCAGCACCGCTTCGATATGTTGCGTAATTTCCGCCGCCGACATTTCCGGCATGGCAGCATAGGAATTCACCGCCAGCGAATTGATCATCACGCGATCCTCGCCGTCTACCACATCCGCATAACCCCCATTAAGAAAATAGGTAATGTGCGCAAACTTTTCTGATTCAGCAATATAGAGTTGCTTGATTTCCCCCAATACCATCGGCAAAGTAACCGGCACGGTATGACTAGGAAACGCCGTATGGATAGAAAGATCCGGTCCGAAATCAGTCATTGCCGCAAAATATAAATTTTTTATTTTATCCAGTATCGGCATATCATCTTTGAGAATACGCTCCTTATTGATGGCCACAAACAATTTAGTAAGTTGCCTGGCCCGATCAGAGCGCAGATTATAAAAAACAATCGCATCATTGGCGCCAATTTTTGCCACCGGTTCACCCCGTTCCAGCAGCACGGTCGGCAACAAATATTCGTCCGTCAGATTATTTTTGTAGGCCTGCGCAATGGCTTCTTCCGGCGAATTGGCTTGTTCCCCTCTGGCAAAAACCATCGCGTCATAGGCCAAAGTCAGTCGCTTCCAATTCTTAGCGCGATCCATGGAGTAGAATCTGCCGCTCAAAGTGGCAATTTTTCCGATGCCCACTTCTGCCATGATCTTCTGATAGCGCTTCAAATGCTCCAGTGCACTTTTAGGGTAGGAATCTCTGCCGTCAGTGAAAAGATGGCAAAACACCTCTTCCACCCCTTTTAACTTAGCCAACTGCAAAACGGCCCGAAAATGTTCAGGATTACTGTGCGGGCTATCGGAATTACCCATCAATCCCAAGATATGCAATTTACTCTTGTTTCTTTTGACATGAGTCATCGCCCCGATAAGCGCCGGGTTCATAAAAAAAGACTCATCCGCAATGCTCTGCGAGATTCGCTTGGAATCCTGACTGACAATTCTCCCCGCGCCGATATTCATGTGTCCCGATTCCGATCCGCTCATCCGATGCGCTTCCAATCCGACGCTGGCGCCGGTGGCGTCCAACGTCGTGGAAGGATAGAGTTTGTACAAACGGTTAAGCACTGGCTTTCGGGCTAGCGTAATCGCGTTGCCTTTCGATGGCGGCGCCACGCCCCAACCATCCAGGATGACCAGCAGCGTTGGTGTTTTTTTGTTAGTACTTTCTATATTCAAAGTCTTGTAAATTAATTTAGCCTCTTAATTTAAAGTTTTAAATTTTTAATTTTAAATCAATTTTAAATTACTAAATTAACTAATTTCTTAAATTTTATCGTTTAGATTTTCCATCCAAGGCGGATCAGCCTATGGCTGACATTTTAAATTTTAAATTTATAATTCAAAATTACCGTATTAGCTCTTCCTCTATTTTCAACAACCGATTATACTTGCAAATACGCTCTCCGCGAGAAAGCGAACCGGATTTAATATATTCCGCGTGGGCGCCGACCGCCAAATCCGCAATAAAATCATCGGTCGTTTCTCCTGAACGATGAGAAATCACCGTTTTCATATGATTCTTTTGGGCTAACTTGATACAAGCAATCGTTTCGCTGAGCGATCCGATCTGGTTCACCTTGATCAACACGGCGTTGCAGGCTTTTTCGGCAATGGCCGTTTTTAATCTCTTCACATTCGTCACCAGTAGGTCATCGCCGATAGTCATTACACGACCGCCAATTTTCTCTTCCATTGCACGCCAGCCCTCCCAATCATTCTCTTGTAAACCATCCTCGATACTGATAATGTGGTATTTAGTAATCCACTCGTTATAGATATTCACTAACATCTCTCTAGTCACACCATTGCTTTCCGGTTTAAAAATATATTGATTTTCTTTTTCATCATAAAAGGACGATGCCGCCACGTCCAGGCCGACATTTACTTCCTGCCCAGCCTCGTAACCAGCCTCGGTAATTGCCCGATTAATCAACTCTAGTGGTTTGGCATTATTTTCCAGGCGGGGGGCAAAACCACCCTCGTCACCCACAGCCGTGCTTTGTCCTTCCGAAGCCAAAATATCTTTTAATTTGTGAAAAATCTCACTTCCCGCCCGGTATTGTTCTTTAAAAGTTTTAATGCCATTAGGTACCACCTTATATTCTTGCACTGAAAGACCGGAATCACTGTGCTTTCCACCATTAATCACATTAAACATCGGAATAGGCATCGCAAACTTAGCCGAAAAACCATAAGTCTGGGCAATATATTTATATAAAGGGATGCCTTTTTCCGTCGCGGCGACTCTCGCCACAGCCAAAGAGACTCCTAAGATGGCATTCGCCCCTAATTTTGTTTTATTCTCCGTGCCGTCTAGTTCCAGCATCTTGGCATCAATCGCCTCTTGCGCCGACACATCCATCCCCACCACCACCTTTTGAATGTCTTCATTTACATTTTTTATGGCCTTGAGCACCCCTAAGCCGCCAAAACGCTTTTCATCGCCATCCCGCAATTCCAAAGCCTCGAAAGTCCCCGTCGAAGCCCCACTCGGCACCGCTGCCGTGGCTCGCACGCCAGAAACCAGTTCCACCTCCACCTCAACAGTCGGATTGCCGCGGGAATCCAGGATCTCTCTCGCATGAATTTTTTTTATTTGTGACATATTTTTGGTATTTTTAATTATTAGACCCGTTGCATAATAGGTTTATCATTCAACTGTTTCATTATATCACAAATTCAGCAAATAAAAAAAGCACTTTTTCATCAGTTTCGATGAAAAAGTGCTTTTGCCGTCTATTCCGCTTTCCCTGCCGCGGGAAATGTTTCTTCAGGCCTGAGCTTACGCAGAACTCTCTCAATGCCTTCAACGGCGTTGGTTAATTTATTTTTAGCCTCCGCCACACGCACCGCCAGCGCAGCGAAATCATCAAAGGTACCGACATCCTTATGATTGTCTATTACCTCGATGCATTCCTTAATGGTCTCCCTCGCGACAGCATAATCGCTGTTGAGAATCACGGTGTGATTATGATCATTAATCCCCTCTATGAAATCAAGCAGCTTATCCAAAAAATCACTATCCTCCAGACTATCTTCTATTCCTTTTTCCAGTCTGCCTATCTTCTTCCCAATATCCTTATCCGCTTTTAGCATGGCGATAGCGATTAACAAATTTGCCATCACATATCCCTTTGTTCTCAATTCCTTCCTTAACGCCTCCAATATATTTCTCCAGGACTTCCTGAATCTATTTTTGTCAAGAAATAAACAAATTATGGCAATTAAGCCGCCTATCAAAATACTGGCCATAATCAGCACCACCGTATCCAGACTGTCTGCATTTTCCACAAAACTCTTGATTGTTTTGGTCATCATGGCACCTCTCCTGATAGGTTGATGGGGGGGGTAAAAAAACATTTTTTAAGGGACTATTTCTACATCAAATCAGGCTACTCTAAGAGATAACTACTGTCAAGGATTATTTTCGTTATGGGCCAGAAAAAAATTGAGGATAAAAAAACGCTCGATTGGTATCGAACGTTTTTTATTACGTCAGTTTAGGCAATAGACAAGATTTCTACTTCGGTCATAATTTGACGATGCCCGAATTTCACTTTATATCTCTTCTTGGCTTTGAATTTCACTCCCACCACCTTGTCGCCTTTTTCCGTCTTAATGATCTTTCCTTCCACTTTAGCCCCCGCCACTAGCGGAGTACCAATCTTAATGTCCTTTTCGTCTCCGACAAACAAAACCTCAGGGAAAGCGATGACACTACCTTCTTCACCTTCAATTTTCTCGATTTTAATCTTATCTCCCACTCCAACCTTATATTGTTTTCCACCTGTTTTGATAATTGCTAGCATAATAAACTTATAAATTGTTACATAAATTAGTATACAGCCCTTTGCTAAAGCTGTCAAACGAATATAGCCTGTCACCCGAAAAATGAACCGTAACATCTGGGCACCGCCCCTTTATTTCTTATCCCGATTGAAATAGTAGTCATAGACCTCTTTGGTAACCGGAACGCCAGAAGAATGACCATCCCCGCCGCCTTCGGCAATGATTACCAGGGCGATTTCCGGGTTTTCATAGGGAGCAAAGGAAACAAACCAACCATGAGTCTTCCCTTCCGCCCCAAACTGCGCCGTACCGGTCTTTCCGGCCACCGCAATAGGCAAGTCCTTGAGAGACTGCGCCGTCCCGTCCGTCACCGTTTTTCGCATGCCTTCGCGCACCACCTGCATCACCGAGTTCGCAATGAAGTTTTTCCTGATTACCACCGGACCGACTAGCTGCGATTGACCATCACTTTTCTTGATTTGGCTGACTATGCGCGGCGAATAGAGCGTGCCGCCATTGGCAATAGAGGCGACAAAATTGGCAATTTGCAAAGGAGTGGTCGTGATATAGCCCTGCCCGATGGAGGCATGATAGGAATTGCCGATATACCATTTCTCTTTCAATTTTGCCAACTTCCATTCCTCATCAGGAATGAACCCACTGGATTCTCCCGGTAAATCAATGCCGGTGGGACTGCCCAAACCAAACAAATTGTCATATTTTTTCATCCGACTCATCCCCAAGCCAGTAATGTTGCCATAGCCACCGCCGATGGTATAGAAAAAAATGTCGTTACTCTGGGCAATAGCCAATCGCACGTCACTAGGACCATGCGCCTTCCAGTCACCAAAGCGAAACCCGCCAATATTCAAAGCACCGCCCAATCCATCAATAATGGTGTCAGGTGTGATGGTGCCTTCCGAAAGAGCCGCCGCCGCAATGGCCGGCTTGATGGTTGACCCTGGCGGATATTCGCCATTGATAGCCCGATTGAACAGCGGTAAATCCTTGTCATTAATGATATTTTTGTATTCCTCGCTGGAAATTCCCCGGGCAAAGAGATTGTTATCATAATTAGGAAAATTTACCATCGCCAAAACCCCGCCATTTCGGGGATCAATGGCCACCGCTGCCGCGGTGCGCGTACCGGTAGTTTCCAGAATACTGGTGATGCTGTCGAATAATTTCTTTTGCAATCCAGCATCAATATTAAGCACGAGGTCCTGACCGGCATTGGAGTCAATTACGCCCAAATTCTTCTTCACATTACCTACCGAATCCACTTCCACTTGCTTAGCCCCATTCACTCCGCGCAACTCTTTCTCGTATTGTTTCTCCAGAAAAGTCTTGCCGATATAGTCTGTCATGTGATAATCACTGTTTTTATTCATTTCTTCTTTGGTAATCTTCCCCTCATAGCCGATAATGGAAGAAAAAATGTTACCATCTTCATATTTTCTGATAGCGGTGTTTTCCGTGGAAATTCCGCTCAGTTCTTTCTTCTTTTCCAAGATAATCAAGGCTTGATCTTGAGTAATGTTTTCCGCCAGCAACACCGGGTCAATTGATTTTCTATTTTGACTTTCAATGGCGGTTTCGATGTTACCTTTGTCCAGCAAGAGAATTTTGGCAATTTTTTCAGCAATAACCGCTCGCTCCTCCGGACTTTCCGGCAAATCGCTAGGGACAATCACGGCATCGATGCTGGGCACATTGCTCGCCAGAGCATGGCCATATTTGTCCAGAATTTTTCCCCGAGGAGCCTTGATGGCAATAGAGCGAATCCGATTGCCGCGAGAAATGTCCGCATAATATGCCCCCCGAATCACACTTAGATAAACTACTCGAGCGGACAAAAAAAAGATGAAAAAAACCACCACCAGCCAAATGACTCGCAGACCATGCCGCTCAAAGGGGGTTTCCATGATGGCCTCTTCCTTTTCCGTGATGGTCATGATGGAGTCTTCAATTTCAATCCCTTTTTGCATTCTTCTTTTGTTCAAATAGCCATTAAGCATGCCTTTTTATGATTATTCTTTGACCTTGAGAGGAAAACATCTTTTCCAAACGCCGGATAGGCCAATATATTATAGCAAACATTAATAGATTATAGAAAGGCTTCCACAATAGTCGATTATCAAAAATAGAATGCACACTTTCACGTACATTGCCTTCCGCGAAAATTTTTACCAAAAACCCGGTAATTATCTGATTAATAATTGTAGCTAAAAAAACTATCACCACCAAAACGGCGAACTTCCACCCAAAATGCGGTACCAAAAACCGTTTACTGAGAGAATTCACAACAAAGGCCACTGCCACAAAAGAAAAAATACTAATTCCCACGGGATGAAAAGACGCCAGATCCATCATTAACCCGCCTAGAATAGCCCATTTTAACACAGAATTAAAATCAATTCTGGCGGTCCAGATGATAATGAAAATCAGGGTAATGTCGGGCACAAAATTGACCGGAAAGATATTCGGCAAAAAAGATGCCTGCAAAACCACTGACAAAAAAATAATGAGACCGATTAAAAAATTTTGCATGGTTAATTCTTAATGACAAACACAATGTCCAATTTTTGATATCTAATTCTGGGCATGACGATTGCTTGTTGAAAAAGCTTGTCCGGAGAAACTTTTATCTCTTGAATTTTTCCGATTAGCAGTCCCCGCGGAAGCTCCCCGCCCAAACCAGAGGTAATCACTGTATCCCCGACATTCAAAAGATCACTCTGCGAGATCATATCCATCACCAACCCTAGTCCATAAGTGCCTTTCACTAACCCTTTAGCACCCGTTTCCAAATCACTGGCATTCACCGCACTGACCGCATTGGTCAAAAGACTCACCCTGGAAGAATCCAGACCAACTTCCTCCACCTTGCCGACTAAGATGCCGTCTGAAACAATCACCGGCATACCCGACTGAATGCCGGAAGAGCTGCCTTTGCCGATGGTTATCCAACTCCCCAATCCTTGTGGATCTTGGCCGATAATAAAACTTGGTTCTAGCTTGAATTTATCCCTCGGCAAAAGATTCAGCTGCTCCCGCAAAACATCATTTTCTTTCTTAGCCTCTTGCAAGCTCACTACTGTCACCAACAAAGCATCATTTTCGCGCAACAATTTTTCATTTTCCGTTCGCATGGTACCAATAGAAGAAAGAAAAGAGAAAGATTCGGCGATTGTGCGGCTAATGGTATAGAAAGTTTTTTGCAAAGGATAGGCCACTTCAAAAAAAACCGTCCGTACCGGATTAAACACTCCTTTGGGATTAAAAAAAATCAGCACAAAACAAATCGCTGAGATAACAAGAAATTTGACTATTTTAGGTGAAAAAAATCCTCTTTGCATAAGCCTCCATATTTAACCGACAAAAAATTCTAAGCAGGTGATATTTTTTATATCAACGACCGTTCATGTTGATTTTCAATCAAGACTTCCTTGAGTGATTCCAAATCTTCCAGAACAATGCCTGTCCCGCGCACCACCGCCGTCAAGGGGTCCTCCATCATCCGCACCGGCATATCCGTTTGATTAGCTACGAGAATGTCCAGTCCCCGAATCAAGCTGCCACCCCCAGCTAAGATAATGCCGCGTTGCATAATATCCGCCAACAGCTCAGGCGGAGTTTCTTCAATAGTGGATTTCACATTATTGACAATAATTCTGATGGAGCGAGAAAGGGCTTCGCGCACCTGCTCGTCATTGATAATAATTTCTTTAGGCAAGCCCGTCACCAAATCTCTGCCACGAATAGACATTTGCATCTTGTCCTTTTGGGGGCAAGCACTGCCAATGGCAATTTTGGCATCTTCGGCGGTTTTTTCCCCAATCAAAAGATTGAACTCGTCGCGGCAATAGCGGATAATATCTTCATTCATCTCGTCTCCGGCAATGCGCAAATTTCTCGACGTCACCACCCCGCCCAAGGAAATTACTGCAATATCCGTGGTTCCCCCGCCAATATCCACAATCATATTTCCAGCCGCGTCCTGCACCGGCAGGCGCGCTCCGATAGCCGCCGCCATCGGTTCATCAATCAAATACACTTCTCGAGCACCGGCATTCATTGTGGCATCGATGACTGCTCTTTTCTCCACCTCAGTCACGTCCGAAGGGATGCCAATGACCACTCGCGGGCGAGGAAACAAGGTGAAACCATCGCGATGCACTTTATCGATGAAATATTTCAACATTTGTTCAGTGATTTCAAAATCACTCACCACGCCGTCCACCAAAGGACGAGTAGCCACAATATGCCCCGGGGTTTTTCCCACCATTTTTTTGGCTTCCCTTCCGATTGCCAACACCTGACCCGTCTTTTTGTTAACCGCCACCACCGAAGGCTCATTAATGACAATCCCTTTACCACCCACATACACCAAAGTATTGGCGGTGCCTAAATCAATCCCAATATCTTTGGAAAAATTACCAAAAAACTTCCCGGTTAAATCTTTAAAAATATTCTTAAATTTCATCATAAGCAAATAAAAAAAGGCCTGAATTACACTCTTTATATCATACGTTATTGCTAGCGCCTTGTCAAAAAGAAGAAATGGTTACAAAAAAGCCAGTTAACTGGCTTTTTATTTTTTAGGTAGGGTTTATTTGATATACTTTATCACATCATGCAGCGTCACCGCCGCCATTAAAATAAGCAGCAAAATGAAACCAATCGTATGAAATTTCTGCTCTGTTTCTTGATCTACCGGACTGCCTTTTATTTTTTCAATCAAGATAAACAAGATGCGACCGCCATCCAAGGCCGGGATAGGCAGAGCGTTGATGATGCCTAAATTAATACTCAGAAGAGCCGCGAAACGCAAGATATACGTCAGTCCCAAGGTGGCCACTTGCTTAGTCAAAATGGCGATGCCAATCGGACCGGACACATCCGCCCCCACGCCTTTACCCACAAAAAGACTGGTAACAATTCCACCGAGAGCCATCACAATCGCCAAGGTTATTTGATATACCTCTACCACGCCCATCCACAGCGATTGGCCGATGGGATAGGCGACAATCGCGGTTTGTGACATCGCGATACCCAAAGCTCCTTCATCTTGGGGAGCATTTTCTCTGGGCACCACTTTTATTGCCACTACTTCATCGCCTCTTTTTAGATTAAGCGCGATTTCCTGGCCGCGATGCTCTTTGATGAAACTTTGCACTTCTTGGATATCCTTAAAATTAGTTTGCGCATTTTCTTTCAGAATTTCATCCCCCACTTTGATGCCGGCACTTTCCGCGGGAGAACCGGGACTAACCGTATTGATTTGAATTTTTACTTGGGAAAGATCGCCATGCTGCGTGCCATCAATTTCTTGCGGCGCCCCAAGCATCAAACTCAAAGAAAGCAGGAACCAGGCTAAAATAAAATTCATGATCACGCCCGCAGCCAAAATCTTTATTCTCGGCCACGCTTTTTTGGCCGCGAAACTATCCGCCTCATTCACCCCGGTGCCATCCTCGCCTTTGATTTTCACAAACCCTCCCAACGGAATCCAGTTGATAGAATAGATGGTATTGGAGGATTGAATATCCTGATTGCCCCAAATAAATTTATACTTTTTTGTTTCTTCATCTTGAAAAAACCCCGCTGCCCGAGGAGGAAAACCAAAACCAAATTCATCAGCCTTCACACCGTTTCTGCGGGCGGTCAAAAAATGACCCAATTCATGCACAAAAACCAGCACGCCGAGGATGACTACGAATGCGATAATTGCTACTACCATTTACGTTTACATTTTAGAATTTAATTAGATGGTCATAATTTCTTCTTCTTTTTTCTTGCCAATCGCTTCGATCTTTTTATTGCATTCATCAATCACTTCCTGCAATTTTTCCTTGCCGATAAACTTATCATCCTCCCCCATCAAACCTTCTTTTTCCGCTTTTTGAATTTCATCCCAAGCCTCTTCCCGATGTTTTCTGATGGAAATCTTAGCCTCTTCAGTTTTTTGATTTAATAACTTTACAATTTCCTTTCGGCGTTCCTCAGTCAAAGCAGGGATGTTAATCCGAATCACTTGGCCATCGTTGTTGGGATTGAAGTTCAGTTGTAATTCCCGAATAGCCTTTTCAATATTGACTAGATTGCTCTTATCCCAAGGAGCCACCACAATAGTTCTGGGCTCCGGAGTAGTAATGCTAGCCACCTGCTTCAAGGGAGTTTTTGTGCCATAATAATCCATCATCAAACTATCCAACATGGCAGCGGAAGCTCTTCCGGTGCTCAATTGTCCGATATCCGCCACGTAATGTTCAATAGACTTGTCCATGTCCGGCTTCTTTTTTTCAATTATTCCTTTATACATATATTTTTTTAAAATTAATTATTTTTTATTTATCTCTCAAACCCAAATAAACCACATTTGTCGCATCTTTATTGTAGCGAAGAATGTTCACTGTTTTTTTTGTGTCCAATTGAAACGATGACCAACTCTGTCCACCATCCACTGACTTATACGCGGCCTGGGCCGCACCATACATCATCTCATTGTGGTTTGTTGGATTAATAGCTATGGCTCGCACCGGAAAAGCGCTGGAATCACTTAAGATTTTTATTTTTTCCCAACTCCCTCCGGCGTCTTTACTTCTGAATAATCCATTACTACCGCCAGCATACAATACCTGCGAAATTGTGGGATCCGCTTCCACCGCTTCCGCTCCATTGCCGATATCCTTCGTGACACTAGCAAAAGTTTTTCCGCCGTCGAGGCTTTTCAAAATATCACCGCCCCGTACTAATAAATATATCAAATTAGCACTAGCGCTATCCAACACTATCTTCTCCACCGGCCCAACAGCGGAAAACATATTTTGCCAAGAATTTCCCCCATCCACACTTTTCATGACTTGCTTGTCACTGGTACTAGCATATAAAACATTGGCATTTAACTTATCTATCGTTAAGGAAATAACCAGCGGGCCATTGGAAGGCGCCGTATAGACCTCGTTCCATTCTTTTCCACTATCTATGCTTTTGAAAATTTTTCCCCGCCCCTGCCAAACGCCGGTGGCATACAACGTGCTACCTTGCATATTATCAATCACTAACCCATACACTTTTTCCGCCGGGAAATTAAGCAGACTCCAATTCTCTCCTCCATCATCCGTCTTCACGATGCCGTTTTTCAGCGTGCCCACAAAAACATTCTTGCTGTCAAAAGGATTGATGGCCACACTCAACACATCCACCGAAGCCAGGGTTATCTTATCCGCGGTCTTGCCTTTGGGCTTCCATTCCTTTCCCGCATCCGTGGTCTGCATAATGCTGCTAGCCACGATTGCCGGAGCGCTTGCCGTCCCCGTTCCGGTGTTTGAATTAGGAATCAATGAACAACCCGAAAAAAGTCCGGTTATCAAAAAAGCACTTAATATATAGAGATATTTTTTCATCCCGCACTAACTTTTGATCATACTAAACTTTAATAAAATCAAAGGTTCGATTAACTATTTATTATCACCGCACACTAATTTTTGCCGTAGTAATTAGCTACATCAAAAGTTAGTGCGGGATTCATGTTTCTAGTATAGCACACAATTAGCAATCTATGAAAAAAGACTCCGCCGTGCTCTGCACAACGGAATCTGATGGAAGAGTTGGGACCTTAGGTCACAAGTGGTTGTCGAGTTTTTTTTCGTACCGGTTCAATTTTCTCGGGCATCTGAGGAACATAGGCTTTGTTAGCTAGTCGATAGACCAAGAGGGATTCATCCGGTAATTCACCGACCTCCACCACCTCATTAATGATAAGCTCGTTCAACACAATGATGCAATCTCGCCGGATGCATCTTTTTCTCAGTTTATGCTCCACTGCCATTACTATTTGCTCCAGAGTCATCCACTCCTGCCCGGTTAGCATCCTAGCTGAACGCAAGGCGGCAAGAATAGAGCATTCCAAGTCATACCTCCATAGAGCCAGTGTATCTTGATAGCGTGCATCCATGAAGCATGGCAAGCTGGCAATAATAGCAGCTAGCATTACGAAAAAAGCAATGAAGAAAGAAAGACAAAATGCTACCAAAAAAATCACACCGCCGACAATGCCATAGAAAGTACCTTCCCATTTTGTTAGCTGCATTTGCTCACCCCGTTAGGTTAAGGAACAAAAAAAATTGACCCCATAAATCTCTCTGTTTATTTTACCTTCTTTTTCTATTTTTTACCAATTTCCCTATGAACATCTATCCCTAATCCAAGCCTAGAATAATCCCTCTCTTTACAAAATGCAATTTTTGATGTATAATTAAAAATCGTGCCCATAGCTTGAAAATCACAAGCCATATTTTATTCGATTGGCGACATGTTCTTCAAAAGTTTTGGAAAAAATAGTTTTCTTTTTCCCATTTTCCGTGACCGTGAGAAAAAAATGATAATCACTTTTTTGCGGACTAATAGCAGCCTCAATAGCCTCCAACCCAGGATTGGAAATCGGCCCCGGTGGCAAGCCTTTGTATTTATACGTATTGTAAGGTGAATCTAGTTCCAAATCTTTGAGCGAATGTTGATCTTGCTTATCCCCCAGCACATAGGTAAGTGTAGCGTCACTTTGTAATAGCATAGCACCATCCAAGCGATTCTGAAAAACTCCGGCAATCAACCCAGCCTCAGCCACACTAGCCATCTCCCGTTCCACAATACTAGCCAAGGTCACCACCTCAAAAACGGTTGTGTTTTGTTTTTTTATTTCCTCCTGCATAGTATCATTGATCTTGTTCTCGGTATTGGCGAGAATTTTTTTAAGTATCCCGTCAGTGGTCGCTTCGCGAGAAAAATAATAGGTATCCGGGAAAAGATAGCCTTCCAGAGATTTTCCCTGCGGCTTGTCACTCAATACGCTGAACGCCGCAACCATTTCTGCAGATGGATTATTGACTCCGGCTAGAAATTCCTGGCCGGAAAAACCGTGCGCCTCTAACTCGGAGGCCATCTGCTTGGCGGTCCAACCCTCCTTGAATAATACTTTTTCGTACACCTTCTTGGGATTAGTGATGACCACGGCAATCTCCGGAATGGTCATTTCGCCATTGAGCAAATATTCACCGGGAAAGATCGTCTTGGCTTTTTGACTGAGGGCAAAATACGCCAAGAAATACCAATTATTTCCAATCAAACTCTTCTCTGCTAAATTTTTTCCGATTTGCGACGTGCTCTCCCCTTTTTTTATTTCAAAAAGCATATTTTCTTTTTGGTCTCCATGGGAGAAATATATCTGCGAGCGCACATAAAAAAATCCGCTGCCCGCTAGCAACAAGAGAATCAAAGCACTTAAAAAAAATCTCTTCACCATAGTATGGAAATTGCAGTAGTAAGTTATTATGCAACAGGTCTAATAGGCAATAGATCTATTAGTTAAGAATAAAGGGCACAAAATCAAAGCCCGGAAATTCTTCCCGGAAAAAATCAGTTTCACTTTCTCGCTCTAAATAAATAATGCTATTACCAATCGGAACAACCATTTTTCCGCCAATCTTCAGTTGATTTTTGAGAGTCTTAGGTATTTCATCCAAGACCGAAGGGGAAACTAAGATTCTGTCATACGGAGCCTCGGGCGAAAATCCGACCGTGATATCCCCGTGAAAAAACTCCGCCGTGCCTTTTCTCACAAAACCGTATTTATCCGTATTTTTTTTGGCGAAATCGGAAAGTGATTTCATTCTTTCCACTGAAATAACTTTTCCGGTGTCTCCGATGGCTCTTGCCAGCAAGGCTGTGGTCCAACCGGATCCGCTGCCCACATCCAAAATTTTTTGCCCCGGCTGAGGATCCAGCAACTCCAGTATCAAGGCCACCACAAAAGGCTTGGGAATGGTTTGCCCATAGCCAATCGGCAGTGCTACGTCAGCATCTACCAGAAGCTCCAGCTCCCGCGGAACAAATTCAATGCGGTCAATATGCTCCAACACATCAATAATCAAATCGCTCTTTAGATAACCCTCCCGAATTAAATTGTTTACTAATTTACTCATATTCGACTATAATCCCATGACCTGAATAATTACGTCCCTAGTTCTGGCGCCATCAAATTCCACCAGGAAGATACTTTGTTTTTCCGTCAGCATGGCCACGCCTTTTTCCACCGGAACAGTCTCGCTCACGCCCAAGAGCATGCTCTTGCAATGAGAATGGCCATTGCTGCGCCCATCGGATTTGCTAGCACTTTTCAATTCAAATACGTCATGCGAATATTTATCATTAATCGGCACCAAGCGGTACAAGACACGCATAAAATCTTGCTTAAGCATCGTTTCATTGTGGTTGATAATCACACTGGCCGAAGTATGCGGCGAATAGACCAGCACTTGTCCGGTTCGCACGCCGGAAGTTTCAATCACTTCATTTACCTGATCTGTGATATCAATAAATTCTATTTGCGCGGTGCTTTTGATGTTGATTATTTTTTTATAAATTTTCATAATTTTTGCCGATACGAATCTGCGAATAGTAAACACGAATCTGCGAAATTTTCGAAACTGATTGTTCGTAAATTCGAAGTATTTTTGTAGTTTCGAATCGGTACTATTATTTTTTAAAAACTCCGGCCACAGCTTTCACTACTCGAGGATCCAGCGCACTTGGTATTATTTTATCAGCTGTTGGCTTTTTAATCAAACTGGCAATCGCCACGGCCGCTTTTAATTTATGCGCGTCGGTGATTTTCTTCACGCCATTATCCAGCACGCCACGAAAAATTCCTGGAAAAACTAAGACGTTATTCAGTTGATTGGCATAATCTGATCGCCCAGTTGCCACCACTTTCGCGCCACCCTTCTTCGCCTCTTCCGGCATGATTTCCGGTACTGGGTTAGACATAGCCAGCACAATCGCATCCGGATTCATTTTAGCAATGTGCACATGCTTCAAAATATTGGGTGCCGAAAGACCAATGAAAATATCCGCCTGAACAAGCGCATCTTCCAGGGTGCCTTGTAAATTATGCGGATTGGTCAGTTTGGCAATTTCCATTTTTGCGCCGTTCAGTCCGCCCACTCTTTCTTTGAAAATAATTCCCTGGCTATCTATCATCACGACATTTTTAGCGCCATATTTAATCAAAAGTTTAGCCACTGCCGTTCCGGCCGCACCAGTTCCAGAAATTACAATTTTGATTTTCCCAATCTCTTTTTTCACAACCTTCAAAGCATTGATAATGCCTGCCAAAACAACAACGGCTGTCGCATGCTGGTCATCGTGCATCACGGGAATATCCAATTCATTTTTCAAGCGCTCTTCAATCTCAAAACAACGCGGCGCGGAAATGTCCTCCAAGTTAATTCCTCCGAAAGTCGGCGCCAAGGCTTTCACAATTTTGATTATTTCTTCCGT